>NZ_JAEMRO010000115.1 GCF_016463295.1 Brevundimonas sp. | reverse complement strand
GGGGAGCGACAGACATGATGATCAACGATCCCCTGAGCGACATGATCGCTCGCATCAAGAACGCGGCGACCCGCAAGCGTTCCAAGGTGCTGACCCCGGCCTCGCGTCTCCGCCAGCGCGTCCTCGACGTGCTGCAGGACGAGGGCTACATCCGCGGCTACAACCTGGTCCAGAACCCCGGCGAGTTCCCGCAGTTCGAGATCGAGCTGAAGTATTTCGACGGCAACCCCGTGATCGCCGAGATCGCCCGCGTGTCGAAGCCCGGCCGTCGCGTCTATTCCGCGATCAACGATCTGAAGCCGATCAAGAACGGCCTCGGCATCTCGATCCTCTCCACGTCCAAGGGCGTCATGTCCGACACGGCGGCGCGCGACGCCAATGTGGGCGGCGAAGTCCTCTGCAGGGTCTACTGATATGTCCCGTATCGGCAAACGTCTCATCGCTGTTCCGAAGGGCGTGACCATCACGCTCGACGGCCAGACCGTGTCGGTGAAGGGTCCCAAGGGCGAACGCTCCTGGACCGTCGCCGAGGAAATCGAAGTGTCCCAGGACGCCGACGGCATCAGCCTGGGCCTGCGTTCCGACACCCAGCGTGGCCGCGCCATGTGGGGCCTGTCGCGCACCCTGGTCGACAACATGGTCACGGGCGTCACCACGGGCTTTGAAAAGAGCCTGGACCTGGTCGGCGTCGGTTATCGTGCCGCAATGAAGGGCAATGCCCTGTCGCTGCAGCTCGGCTTCTCGCACGACGTGGACATCGAACCGCCTGCAGGCGTCACCTTTGCGGTGCCCAAGCAGACGGAAATCAAGATCTCGGGCGCTGACAAGCAGGCCGTGGGTCAGATCGCCGCCGTCATTCGCAAGCTGCGTCCGCCGGAGCCCTACAAGGGCAAGGGTGTGCGCTACCAGGGCGAAACCGTCCGGCGCAAGGAAGGCAAGAAGAAGTAGGTCATGGCTCTTTCTCTGCAACAACAAGCCAAGCGCCGCTCGGAGCGCAACCGCCGCCGCCTGAAGGCTGTCGCCAACGGTCGCCTGCGTCTGTCGGTCCATCGTTCGGACAAGAACATCTCGGCCCAGATCATCGACGACCTGAACGGCGTCACGGTCGCCGCCGCCTCGTCGCTGGAAGGCGACAAGGGTGCGAAGTCCAAGGGTTCGGACGTCGACGCAGCCGCCCGTATCGGCAAGCTGGTCGCCGAGCGTGCGATCGAAAAGGGCGTCAAGGACGTCGTCTTCGACCGCGGCAGCTACATTTATCACGGTCGGGTGAAGGCGCTGGCGGAAGCCGCGCGTGAAGCCGGCCTGAATTTCTAAGGAACGGGACGCATGGCGCAAGCACCCCAACGTGGCGGCGGCGGCAACGACCGCAATCGTCGTGACAACCGCAACGCTCCTCAGGACGGTCCGGAATCGGACATCGTCGAGAAGCTGGTCCACATCAACCGCGTCGCCGCTACCGTAAAGGGTGGCCGTCGCTTCAGCTTCGCCGCCCTGATGGTTGTCGGTGACGGTAAGGGCCGCGTCGGCTTCGGTCACGGCAAGGCACGCGAAGTGCCGGAAGCCATCCGCAAGGCGACCGAAGAAGCCAAGAAGACGATGATCCACGTTCCCCTGCGTGAAAACCGCACCCTGCACCACGACGGCAACGGCCGTTGGGGCGCCGGCAAGATCATGATGCGTGCGGCCCCTCCCGGGACCGGCGTCATCGCGGGCGGTCCGATGCGCGCCGTGCTGGAAACCCTCGGCGTCCAGGACGTCGTCGGCAAGTCCACCGGTTCGTCGAACCCCTACAACATGATCCGTGCGACCTTCGAAGCTCTGAAGGTTCAGTCCTCGCCTCGCCAGATCGCCAACAAGCGCGGCAAGAAGGTCGCGGACCTGATGGGTCGTCGCAACGACGGTGCCTCGGCACCTGAAGCTGTGGAGTCCTGATCATGGCCCCCTCCAAGAAGACCGACGCCAAGACCGTCACCGTCAAGCAGACCGGCTCGCCGATCCGCCGCAAGAGCGACCAGCGCGCCACCTTGGTGGGCTTGGGTCTGAACCGCCTGGGCCGCGAGTCCACGCTGGAAGACACGCCCTCGGTCCGCGGCATGATCGCCAAGGTCGCCCACCTGACCGAGATCGTCGAGAAGTAAGCTTTTCTCTCTCCAGACGGGGAGAGCAGGGCGATCAGGTAAGGGCGGCTCGCGAGAGTCGCCTTTACTGCTTTGTAGGGAGCCGCTATAGCGCGCGACCTTGAAGCTCCGGGTCCGGTCGAGTTCACCGGCCCCTAGTAGACCAATCAGCCGAGTCCGCTGCCGCAGCGGGCGCTAGAACCCGAAAGGATCAGGCACATGAAACTGAATGAAATCCGCGACAACGAGGGCGCCCACAAGAAGCGCATGCGCGTCGGCCGTGGCCCGGGTTCGGGCAAGGGCAAGACCGCCGGTCGCGGCGTCAAGGGTCAGAAGTCGCGTTCGGGTGTCGCCATCGGCGGCTTCGAAGGCGGCCAGATGCCGCTGTACATGCGCATGCCCAAGCGCGGCTTCAACAATCCCAACGCCCTGAAGCTGGCCGAGGTGAACCTGTGGCGTCTGCAGGACGCCATCGATGCCAAGAAGCTGGACATCAAGGGCGAGATCAAGGGCGACGCCCTGGTCGCCGCCGGCGTGATCCGCCGCGTCAAGGACGGTGTCCGTCTGCTGGGCACCGGCGAGATCAAGGGCAAGCTGAACCTGGTCGTGTGGTCGGCCTCGGCCGGCGCGATCAAGGCTATCGAGGCCGCCGGTGGCACCGTCGTTCAGGAGCGTATCGCTGCTGAAGAGAAGGCCGCCGCCCGCGTCGAGAAGCGCAACGCCGCCAAGGGCAAGGCTCCGGCTCCCAAGGCCCCGCGTGGCGACGCCAACAAAATCTCGGCCCGCACGACGCGGACTGCCTCCAAAAAATAAGCTGGGGGGCGCTCTCGCTAAGAGGGCGCCCTTCACCTATCTGGACCGTGGCCCCCGAGTCAGTCTCAGGTGCGCCGCGTTCTGATCAGTCGGGGTGACGACATATGGCTTCGGCCGCCGAACAACTCGCAGCAAACATGAACATGGGCACGTTCGCGAAAGCGACCGAGCTGCATAAGCGTCTGCTGTTCACGCTCCTGGCCCTGCTGGTCTACCGCATCGGCACCTATGTGCCGATCCCGGGGATCAACTCGGAAGCCTTCCTGCAGTTCTTCCAGAACCCGGACGGCCAGCGCGGCATCCTGGACATGTTCAACATGTTCTCGGGCGGCGCGGTGGAGCGGATGGCCGTCTTCGCCCTGAACGTCACGCCCTACATCTCGGCCTCGATCATCGTGCAACTGATGGGCGCGGTCTATCCGCCCTGGGAAAAGCTGCGCAAGGAAGGCGGCGAGAGCGGTCGCAAGCAGCTGAACCAGTACACCCGATATCTGACCGTCGTCCTGGCCCTGTTCCAGTCGGCCGGTATTGCCATCGGCCTGAATGCCCAAGCCGGTCTGGTCGACGCGCCAGGTCTGTTCTTCATCGTCTCGACCATCACCTGCCTGACCGGCGGGACCATGTTCCTGATGTGGCTGGGCGAGCAGGTGACGGCGCGCGGCGTCGGCAACGGCATCTCGCTGATCATCTTCGCCGGTATCGTGGCGGTCCTGCCCGGCACCATCGCCCGCATGTTCGGCCTGGCCCAGCAGGGTCAGCTGTCGGTCTTCATCCTGCTGCTGATCACCCTGATCGCCGTCGCAACGGTCGTGTTCATCGTCTTCATGGAACGCGCCCAGCGTCGCCTGCTGATCCAGTATCCCAAGCGCCAGGAAGGCAATCGGATGGCCGGGGGCGAGCGGTCGTTCCTGCCGCTGAAGGTCAACACCGCCGGCGTCATTCCCGCCATCTTCGCCTCGTCGCTGCTGATGCTGCCGACGACAGTGGCCCAGTTCACGGCGACGGCGAACCTGCCGGCCTGGCTGTCGTGGCTGCCGGCCGCGACCAGCCAACTGAGCCATGGCCAGCCGGTGTTCATGGTCCTGTACGGCCTGCTGATCATCTTCTTCTGCTTCTTCTACACCTCGATCACCTTCAATCCCGAGGACACGGCCGAGAACCTGCGCAAATACGGAGGCTTCCTGCCGGGCATCCGTCCGGGCAAGCGCACGGCGGAATATCTGGACTACGTCCTGACCCGTCTGACGACCATCGGCGCGGCCTACATCACTGCGGTCTGCCTGATCCCGGAGATGATCATCGCCAACTTCGGGGCCGGTCTGGCCTTCGGCGGCACGTCGATCCTGATCGTGGTCTCGGTGACCATGGATACGGTCGCCCAGATCCAGTCGCATCTGCTGGCCCACCAGTACGAAGGCCTGATCAAGAAGGCCAAGCTGCGGGGCCGCGGCCAGACGCGCACCAAGGGCACGACCGCCCCGGTGCGGCGCTGAGATCGATCGTTCGGGGGACGGCACGATGAATGTGATCCTGTTCGGCCCGCCCGCTGCGGGCAAGGGCACTCAGGCCAAGCGTCTGGTCGAGACGCGGGGCATGATCCAGCTGTCGACCGGCGACATGCTGCGCGAGGCCATCGCCTCGGGCTCCGAGCTGGGTCAGGAATGCCAGGCGATCATGTCGCGCGGCGACCTGGTGCCGGACGCCGTCGTCATCGCCCTGATCGAGGCCCAGCTGAAGGCGGCCGAGGACGCCGGCGGCGCCATCTTCGACGGCTTTCCCCGCACCCTGGCCCAGGCCGAGGCGCTGGACGCCATGCTGGCCAAACTGGGCAAGCAGATCGACCACGTCATCCGTCTGAAGGTCGATGACCAGGCTTTGCTGACCCGCGTCGCCAGCCGCTTCGCCGACCAGGGCCGTCCGGACGACAATCCCGACAGCTTCAAGGTCCGGCTGGACGCCTACAACCGCAACACCGCGCCCCTGCTGCCCTACTATGCCGACAAGGGTCTGCTGACCGAAGTCGACGGCATGAGCTCTATTGAGGCTGTGTCGGGCGAGATCGACAAGGCGCTCGGCCAGGCCTGACACTGCGCCTGAACGGTGGCTGACACGCCTCCGCTCGCCGTGTTCATGCTCGACGTGCCATAAACGGTAGGGTGAACACCCGCCCATCCTCTTCGCGACCTGACAGACGCCTGCTGCCCGGCATTGTCGTGGCGGTCGCCGGTCTGCACGCCGGCCTGTTCGCCCTGTCCGGGCTGGGCAGTCCCGAGCCAGTGGCGCGCGAGGCGGACGATCCGCCCATCGAGGTGGTGCTGTTCCGTCCGCCGGTGCCCCCGCCACCTGTCGTGCCTGCCCCGACGC
>NZ_JAEMRO010000114.1 GCF_016463295.1 Brevundimonas sp. | reverse complement strand
GCTGGGTGCTGGCCCACCGGATCGGCGTCGATGGCCTGGTCTGGGCCGTGATCATCGCCAGCCTGGTGTCCTCGGTGCTGCTGACGGGACGGTTCGTGCGGGTGGCGCGGCGACTGCCGTCGCAGGGAATAGGGGTCAGGTTCTAGGGACTAGGGAAGCGACAGGGTTGCGGTATCGTCTCGCACTCGCCACTAACCATTGCATTCGTCCCTAGCCCCTAATCCCTAGAACCTAGTCCCTGAGCAAATGTCGCGCATCCTGATCACCTCGGCCCTGCCGTACATCAACGGCATCAAGCATCTGGGGAATCTCGCGGGTTCCATGCTGCCGGCGGATGTCTATGCGCGTTTCAAGCGGGCGCAGGGTCACGACGTCCTTTATATCTGCGCCACCGACGAGCATGGCACCCCGGCCGAGCTGGCCGCCGCCGCCGCCGGTCAGGATGTGCGCACCTATTGCGACGAGCAGCACGAGATCCAGAAGGCGGCTGGCCAGGCCTTCGGCCTGAGCTACGACTGGTTTGGCCGGTCGTCGAATGCGCCGAACCAACGCCTGACCCAGCATTTCGCCAAGGTTCTGGAAGAGCGTGGCCTGATCGAGGAACGCGTCGACCGGATGATCTATTCCGTCGACGATGCGCGCTTCCTGCCCGACCGCTATGTCGAGGGGACCTGTCCGCACTGTGGACATGTCGGGGCTCGCGGCGATCAGTGCGACAACTGCGGGCGTCTGCTGGACCCGACGGATCTGATCGATCCCTATTCGGCGGTGTCAGGCAGCCGCAATCTGGAGGTCCGCGACACCCGCCACCTGTATCTTCTGCAGACCAAGCTGGCGGACGACATCCGGGCCTGGATCGATTCCAAGAGCGACTGGCAGCCGCTGGCCAAATCGATCGCCTACAAGCATCTGGACGAAGGTCTGATCGATCGGGGCATCACGCGTGACCTGAAATGGGGCGTGCCGGTGGTGGGGCCCGACGGCGGGCCGCGCGCGGGCATGGAGGGCAAGGTCTTCTACGTCTGGTTCGACGCCCCCATCGAATACATCGGCGCGACCGAGGAATGGGCCGATGCGACGGGCCGGACCTGGCGCGACTGGTGGCGGACGGACGAGGGGGCGGACGACGTCCGCTACGTCCAGTTCATGGGCAAGGACAATGTCGCCTTCCACACCGTCAGCTTCCCGGCGACGATCCTGGGTTCGGGCGAGCCGTGGAAGACAGTCGATACGCTGAAGGCCTTCAACTGGCTGAACTGGTACGGCGGGAAGTTCTCGACCAGCCAGAAGCGCGGGGTCTTCATGGATCAGGCGCTGGAGCTGCTGCCCGCCGACATCTGGCGCTGGCACCTGACGGCCTATGGGCCGGAGCATTCCGACGCGGCCTTCACCTGGGAGCAGTTCCAGTCGACGACGAACAAGGACCTGGCCGATGTGCTGGGCAATTTCGTCAACCGGATCGTCAAGTTCGCCGAGAGCAAGTTCGGCGGCGTCGTGCCCGACGGTGGCGAGCCGGGGCCGCTGGAGATCAAGCTGGAGGCCGACATGCGGGCCGGCATCGCCGAGGCCACGGCCCAGTTCGAAGCCATGGAGTTCCGCAAGGCGGCGGCCGCCCTGCGTGCCGTCTGGGTGCTGGGCAATGAGTATTTGCAGGAAGCGGCACCGTGGACGGCCTTCAAGACGGATGTCGAGCGTTCGGGCGTGGCGGTGCGTACGGGCCTGAACCTCGTGGCCCTGTTCGCGAGACTGGCCGCGCCGATCATGCCGGACACGGCGGCCAGGATCGCGGCCACGGTCGGGGCGACCGATCTGAGCTGGCCCGACGCCGATGCGTCCCTGCTGAATCAGCTGCCGCGCGGTCAGACCGTGGCCGCCGCCGCCGTGCTGTTCACCAAGATCGAGGACAGCCAGGTCGCGGAGTGGTCCGAGCGGTTCGGCGGCGCTGACGCCTGAGGACGGTGCGACGTCAGGTTTCGTCGCCTTGCCCTGAAACCATGCAGGCCTGATCCTTCGGCCTCTAGCGAAGGATCTGTCGGATGTTGCTGATCGCCATGCTTCTGTCGGCCGGGGTTCTTTCCGGTCAGGATGCGGACCCCGATTGCGCGAACCCGAGCGGGTTGCTGGAACCGTCGAATGCTACGACCAGTGGCGCGACCGGGCGCTGGCGGAGCAGCAGGCAATCCTGTCGCGCATTGATCAGGCCGTGGCGAGGCTCTCACCGAAAAATGGCACCGAACCGGCCAAGGCTCGCCAGTTTGTAACCGAGGCCCAGGCGTCGTGGGGGGATTTCGTCGAGGCCGACTGCGCGGCAGGGGAGGTTCTTTTCGGTGCCGGAAACGCCTTCGCGCTGGATGCCCTGGATTGCGAGATCACGCACATCGAGGCGCGCAACCAGCAGCTTCTCAGCTTCGAGGAAAAATACATTGGCACCTGAAATCGCTGCAAAAATGCGCCGGAGCGAGCCGTGATCGCTTTTTTTGCCCTGGCCTTGGCTCTGCCGCAGGATGGACCGTCATTCGACTGCGACCGCGCGACGACGCCCGTCGAGCAGGCCATCTGCGCTGACCCCCGGTTGGCCGCGCAGGACCAGCGGGTGGCGGAAGCCTACGGCCGTTTGCGCCGAAGCCTGCCGCCAGCCGCGCGAGAGGCCCTGGCCCGCGACCAGCGCTGGTATCTGGGCGCAAGGGACGAATGGTTTGAAAACCGGGATCGCTGGGAAGGCTTTCCGGACCTGTCGACCCGGATGCGCGGCCGGGTGGCCTTCTTGACCTCACTGTCGACCGAGCGCCCACAGACTCTGGTCGGTCGCTGGCGCAATGTGGCCGGAGAGGTGGAGATCACCCGCGCGGCAGGCGGCCGACTGAGAGTCGCTGCCACGGCTGCCCAGCCGACTAATGCGCGTTGGCTGTGCGAAGGGGTCGAAATCGATGGTCTCCCGACCGGACGATCGGTCGAGGGCACGACGAGCGATGAGCCGGCCTACCGTATTCGCGCGACGCTTCGCGACGGCTATCTGGAGATCGAGGAGGAGGCTTTGACGGCAGACGCCTATGGCCCGTCCTACTGTGGGGCCAACGGCCACATCAGCGGCGCCTATTTCCGCGTTCGATAGACGAAAGGCCCGGATCGCTCCGGGCCTTCTTCTTATTCGGCACCGGGCACCGGTGGCGCCACCGGCGGGGCCGCCGACGGCTGTGGCGTCGCCGGGGCGGGCAGGGCGCTGTCCTCGGTGCGAACGCCCTTGAGGTGCTTGGCCTCTTCCTCGGGCGTGATGTCCAGCCAGGCGGGGGCGGCGTTGTTGAACTCGGCCATGCGGTCCGTGCGGACGATGACCGAGCGGGCTCCGTCCCAGATCATGTGCAGGGCGACGTACAGGACGATGACCAGGCCGACATAGCCGATCCAGCGATGCTTGGTCAGCAGCTTGGCGATGAAGGTCGCGGCCACACCCATCAGGGCGATCGACAGCACCAGGCCGAAGACCATGATCCAGGGGTGGTCGTGCGCGGCGCCGGCGACGGCCAGGACGTTGTCCAGCGACATGGTCACGTCGGCGATCATGATCTGCAGCAGGGCCGCGCCGAAGCTCTTGCGCTTGATGCCCAGCTCCTCGGGCGAGGGGCCGCCGCCGTGCTCGATCTGCATGGCCAGTTCCAGCTCGGCCTCGGCCTCGGCCTGATCGTGGGTGGCCTGCTCGCGCAGTTCGCGCCACATCTTCCAGCAGACCCACATCAGCAGGACGCCGCCGGCCAGCAGCAGGCCGACGATGGCCAGCAACTGCACTGTGATCAGGGCAAAACCGATCCGCATGACGACGGCGGCGGCCAGACCGATCAGGATGGCCTTGCGGCGCTGTTCGGCGGGCAGGGCGGCGGCGGCCAGGCCCACGGCCACGGCATTGTCGCCGGCCAGGACCAGATCGATCATCAGCACCTGACCCAGGGCGGCCAAGGCTTCGGGAGTAAACAGTTCTGCGAATTCCATTTTCGCTCTCTAGCGGGGCGCGGCGGATGCGCCAAGGGGATTGGCCGCAGTGATTATCCGGTCTGTTTCTTCGACGCTTCGTAGAGCGCCACCGCCGCCGCATTGGAGACGTTCAGGCTCTCGAACCCGCCGGGCATGGGGATTTTCGCCAGGGTGTCGCAATGTTCGGCGACCAGGCGGCGGATGCCGTCGCCTTCGGAGCCCATGACCAGGACGGTGGGACGGGCGTCGAGCGCTTCCTCCAGCGTCTGCTCCGCTGAGCCGTCCAGGCCGACGGCGCGCCAGCCCATATCGGCCAGGGTCTCGAGCGCGCGGCTGAGATTGGTCACGCGGGCGCATGGCAGTCGCTCGGTCGCGCCGGCCGAGGCCTTGGCCAGGGCACCGGCCAGGGCGGGGGAGTGGCGATCCTGCACGACGATGCCCTTGGCGCCGAACGCCAGGGCCGAGCGGAAGATGGCCCCGACATTCTGGGGGTCGGTCAACTGGTCCAGCATGACGATGATACCGCCGTCACCCGCGATGTCTTCAAGCGCGACGCCCTCCAGCGGCTGGACCTTGAAGGCCAGACCCTGATGCACGGCACCGGGCGGCAGCATGCGGTCCAGCGCCTGGACGTCGATGATCTCGATCTTGTGGCCGTGGGTCAGGTCGCCCTTCGTCAGTTCGGCGGCGCGGTCCTCGGTCGCCAGCAGACGGCCCATACCCTTGCGGGCAGGGTTGGCCAGGGCCGCCAGAACGGGATGGCGGCCCCAGACGAAGTTGTCGGCATCGGCCTTCGCCCGCGAGGGACGTGGTCTCGAATCAAAGGGCTTGGGCGTCGGATTGGGATTCCAGCCGCTGCGGTCCGGACCGGCGTCACGCGGCGGCCTGGCGTCCTTGCGGGGCCCGTCGGCACGGGGCGAAGAGATCTTTCCGAAGGTCGGTTTTTTACCCGATTTCCGGTCGTTGCGTTCTGGATTTCTCGACACTATAAGACGCCCTCCGATTTGGAGCCCTGAGGGCTTTCGGGTCTGGCGCCCCTCCTAAACCAGGCGACGCAAGACACGTAGAGCTTTTGTTGCGCCCGAGACCGAAAGGTCGAAGACGCATCGGTCCGACGGTTCGAAAACGCGCTGGGGGAATGTCCCGAGTGGCAAAGGGGGGGGACTGTAAATCCCCTGCGTAAGCTTCGTAGGTTCGAGTCCTACTTCCCCCACCACGCGCTTTCGAAACGACGAACCGGTCCCCATATCGGATCGGCTGCCGAGGCTGAACCGCCGAGGCGGTCTCCGCGCGGGTATAGTACAATGGTAGTACAGCAGCCTTCCAAGCTGAATATGTCGGTTCGATTCCGTCTACCCGCTCCA
>NZ_JAEMRO010000113.1 GCF_016463295.1 Brevundimonas sp. | reverse complement strand
TTCTGGAACTCGGCCAGCGCCTTGCCGAACTGCTTGCGGCTGGCGACGTAGTCCATGGCCGTTTCGAGCGCCAGTCGCGCCCCGCCCAGCGAACAGGCGGCGATGTTCAGCCGCCCGCCGTCCAGCCCCATCATGGCATAGCGGAAACCGTCGCCTTCCTGGCCCAGCAGATTGGCCGCCGGCACGCGGCAGTCGTCGAACTGGACGATGGCGGTCGGCTGGCTGTTCCAGCCCATCTTCCTTTCCTGTGCCCCGAACGACAGACCGGGGGTGCCCAGATCGACGACGAAGGCCGAAATGCCCTTGGCCCCCGGCTCCCCGGTGCGGGCCATGACCACATAGACGTCGGACGTCCCGGCCCCGGAGATGAAGGCCTTGGAGCCGTTCAGCACATAGTGGTCGCCGTCCAGCCGGGCCGTCGTGCGCATGGCGGCGGCATCCGACCCCGAGCCGGGCTCGGTCAGGCAGTAGCTGGCGATCTTCTCCATCGACACCAGCGACGGCACATAGCGGCCCCGCAGGTCGTCGGAGCCGAACCTGTCGATCATCCACGTCGCCATGTTGTGGATGCTGATGAAAGCCGCTGTCGAAACATCGCCCCGCGACAGCTCCTCGAAGATCACCGCCGCCTCGACGCGGCCCAGCGCCATCCCGCCATGCTCCTCGCCCGTATAGATGCCGCAGAACCCCATCTCCGCGGCTTGACGCATCGTCTCGACGGGGAAGGTCTTGGTCTCGTCCCACTCCGCGCTGTGCGGGGCCAGTTCGGCCTCGGCAAAGGCCCGTGCTGCATCCTGAATGGCGCGCTGATCGTCGTTGAGGGCGAAATCCATGAAGCGTTTCCTTGGTGTTTTCGAGCCTTCTAACGCCTTCACTCTCCCGGTGGGAGAGGGCTTGAGCCCACTCGTCTGCCTTCTCCCGCCGGAAGAAGGAGGCTAAAGGCTCGCCATGACCCAGCCTTTCGCGCCTGCCGCCTTCCCCTACGCCCGTCCGCGCCGCCTGCGCAGCAGCCCCTGGGTGCGTCGTCTGGTCGCCGAAACCACCCTGACCCCGGCCGACCTGATCTGGCCCCTGATCGTCCATGATGGAGCCGAGGACCGCGTTCCCGTGGCCTCCATGCCCGGCGTCTTTCGCCTGTCGCCCAGGGCTGCGGCCGAGGCAGCGAAAGAGGCCCACGCTCTGGGCATCCCCATGGTCGCCCTGTTCCCCAATATCGACGGCGCGATCAAGGATGCGGTCGGCACCGGCGCGACCGATCCCGACGGTCTGATCCCCGACTGCATCCGGGCCATCAAGGATGCGGTGCCGGACATCGGCGTCATGACCGATGTGGCGCTGGACTGCTACACCGACCATGGCCACGACGGTGTGGTCGAGGACGGGCGGGTGCTGAACGACGCCTCGCTGGAGCGTCTGGCCGAGCAGGCCTTCATCCACGCCCATACCGGGGCCGATGTCGTGGCTCCCTCCGACATGATGGATGGCCGCGTCCAGGCCATTCGCGAGGCGCTGGAGGCCAACGGCCTGCACGACACCATGATCCTGTCCTACGCGGCCAAGTTCGCCTCGGCCTTCTACGGCCCCTACCGGGACGCCGTCGGCTCGGCCGCCATGCTGGTCGGCGACAAGAAGACCTATCAGATGGACTATGCCAACTCCGACGAGGCCCTGCGCGAGGTCGCCATGGACATCTCCGAGGGGGCCGACGCCGTCATGGTCAAGCCGGGCATGCCCTATCTCGACATCGTCCGCCGGGTGCACGAGACCTTCCGCGTTCCGACCTTCGCCTATCAGGTCAGCGGCGAATACGCGATGATGCAGGCCTCCATCGCCAACGGCTGGCTGGACCAGGACCGCGCCATCCTGGAAACCCTGCATGGGTTCAAGCGGGCGGGCTGTGCGGGGGTGCTGACGTACTTCGCCCCGAAGGCGGCGCGGTTACTCGGGACTTGATTAATCTTGCAGCCAGTCTGGATTAATCTCGGAAAACTCTACCCCGGCTTCAGTAAACATCTCCAGAGCTCTCTTGCCTGGCGTATTCCATTTAGAATCTGAGGAAAAGTCTGGTTTAATAGCTATCACACGCGTAATTCGACTTTGGATTATCAATAGTGCGCAGTGTACACACACCGGTTTCCCAACAACATAGATATGACAGTCACGCGCCGCCCTACCCGCGAAGAGAATAGCATTCTCTTCTGCATGAATAACCATACTTAGTTTTGTTTCGGTGTCGTCAAGACGTTCTTCATTATCTTCAATATTGATTGGGAACCCGTTGAATCCCACGGAAATGATACGGCCAAGCTCGGGGCTCACAATAACAGCACCAATCGGAGCGTTTGGATCTTTGGACCACTTCGCTATATGGGCTGCAAGACGGACATATCTTTCGTCCCATTTGTCAGTAATTTTCGGTTTGACCAATCCCGCCATAGTAGCCCCTTAAAACCATCCAGCTCTACCTCTGGTTAGGTTACTTCGCTCCGTCAAGCTCAAAGATCGCGCTCCAACCGTCGAACCCGACCTCGACATTGTCCGGCACGACGGCCTTCAGCGCCGCATAGTCCAGGTCCAGGTGCAGGTTGGTCAGCACCGCCCGCCTGACCCCTGATCGCGCGATCCAGTCCAGGGTCTTGTCGACGTGGGCGTGGGTCGGGTGGGGCGTCCAGCGCAGGGCGTCGACGATCCACAAGTCGCAGCCGCGCACGGCCTCCAGCGCCGCCTCGTCCAGATCGGACACGTCGCTGGAATAAGCCACCGGCCCGATGCGATAGCCGACCGAGCGGATGGGTCCGTGCGCCTGGTCGAAGGTCACGACCGGCACCTCGCCCCCTGCCCCGCCCACCGACCAGGTCTGGCCATGCGGCGGGATCAGATGCGCGTCCAGTATGGCCGGATAGCCCTCGACGCTCTCGAAGATATAGCCGAACCGGCTCGTCAGGGCGTCCATGGTCGCCTGGTCCATCCACGCCGGAATGCGCCGCCGGGTGCGCATGGCGAAGACCCTCAGATCGTCGATGCCGTGGGTCTGGTCCGCGTGGTCATGAGTATAGAGGACCGCATCCACATGCCGGATGGCCGCCGCCAAGGCCTGTTCCCTCAAATCCGGCGAGGTGTCGATCAGGACGCTGGTCACACCCTCCGGCCCGTGCCGCCGGATCAGGGCCGAGCAGCGGCTGCGGCGGTTCCTGGGCTCGGCCGGATTGCAGTCGCCCCAGTCGCCGTCCCCGCGCGGCACACCGCCCGACGATCCGCTGCCCAGAATGACGACTTCCAGTTCGCTCATGATCCGGCTGGCCTCGGAATGCGGTCGAACAGAGTGAAGAAGGCGTCCGTCGTGCGCGCCTCGGCCTCCTCGCGCGCCCAGCCCCGGATCTCGGCCAGTTTATCCAGCACATGGCCGACATAGGCAGGCTCGTTACGCCGCCCCCGATGCGGCATGGGGGCCAGATAGGGGCAGTCCGTCTCCACGATGATCCGGTCCGCCGGCATGGCCGCGATGACCTCGCGCACATCGCCCGCCGCCTTGAAGGTGGCGATCCCGGAGACGGAGAACCACGCTCCGAGTTCTGCTGCTTTTTCCGCTAGTTCTGCACCAGACGTATAGCAATGCATCAGGAACCGGAACGGCCCGATGGCCATCTCCTCCTCCAGAATATCGCCCATCACCGCATCCGCCTCGCGTGTGTGCACCACCAGCGGCAGGCCCGTCTGGCGTGCGGCGGCGATATGCTGGCGAAACACCGCCGCCTGCACATCTCGCGGGCTGAAGTCGTAGTGGAAGTCCAGCCCGCACTCACCGATCCCCACCACCCGGTCCCGCCCGGCCAGCTCGACCAGTCGCGCCGCCGTCAGATCGGTGTGATCCTTGGCCTCATGCGGATGCGCCCCGACCGTGCACCAGATGTCCGGATGCGCCATCGCCAGGCCATGCGTCGCCTCGAAGGTCGACAGCTTGTCGGAAATCTCGACCATCAGCCCGACCCCCGCCTCACGCGCGCGCGCGATAACGGCGTCGCGGTCATCGTCGAACTGCGGCGCATGCAGGTTCACATGGCTGTCGATCAGCATCAGCGCGCCCCCGCCTGGGCCTTGGTCCGCTGCAGGTCTGCCAGCGCCCCGGCCAGCACATCGGCCCGGTCCAGATTGATCGCCGCCGTCCGGTCCGGCAGCTCGGACAGGCGTGTCCACAGCTCGGCCCAGCGCGCCCCGGATGCGCCCTCGTTCAGCGCCCTCACCTTCACCGCCGCAATCAGCCGCTCCATCAGGGTCTCGAACCGCTCTTGCCCCTCCGCGCCCCGGAACTTGTCCGCCACCGCCATAGCCTCCGCCCGGTCCACGACGTCAGCATTGACCCAGTCCTGCGCCAGTTGATCGGCCTCCAGCGTCGCGCCGGACCCCAGGGCCAGCGCCTGTCCGGGCGATCCCGCCGCCATGCCCGCGATCCGCGCCGCCTCGGCGGAGGGCACGCCCGTCCGATTGCGCACCAGTTCCTCGAGCGCATGCTCGGGCCAGACCGGGAAGGCAAGCCGCCGACACCGCGAGCGGATCGTGGCCAGCAGCCGCCCCGGCGCATGGGTCACCAGAAACAGCACGCCGCTTTCAGGCGGCTCTTCAAGAACCTTCAGCAAGGCATTGGCGGCATTCAGGTTCAGGTCGTCAGCAGCGTCGATGATGGCCACCCGCGCCTGCGCCTGCGACGGGCTCTTGGAAAAGAACTCCGGCAGGTCCCGCGCCTGATCGACCGAGATCGATTTCTTGGTCTTGCCGCCCTCCACCGCCCGCTCCAGCACCAGCAGATCGGGATGCGACTGGGCCGAGATGAGCCGGGCCACCGAATCGTCGGGCCGAGTCCCCAGCAGACCCCGCGACGGGTCGGGCGTTGCCCCCAACAACCGCCGCGCGGCGCGATAGGCGAACGTCGCCTTGCCCGATCCCTCGACCCCGCACAGCAGCCAGGCGTGATGCAACCGCCCGCGCGACTGGGCATCAAGAAACGCGGCCTCCGCCGCCGCATCGGGGATCAGGTCGAACCGGTCGCGCGCATGCTCGCTCACAGCAGCCGCCCCTCGACAGCGGCCCAGACCCGTTCCGTCACCGTATCCATGTCGCCATCGGCGTCGATCACGACACAGCGCTCATGCGTCCGCGCGATCTCCAGAAAGCCACGGCGCAGCCGCTCGTGAAACGCCAGCCCCTTGGACTCGAACCGGGTTTCGAACAGGCCCCGCCCGAACGCCCGCTCCAGCCCGACCTCGACCGGCAGGTCGAACACCAACGTCAGGTCCGGCTGCGTCGCCCCCACCACAGCGGCGTCCAGCGCCTCGATGAAATCGGCGGGCGTGCCCCCGCCCACCCCCTGATAGGCGCGGCTGGAATCGGCGAACCGGTCGCAGAC
>NZ_JAEMRO010000004.1 GCF_016463295.1 Brevundimonas sp. | reverse complement strand
TCCGACCCTCAGATTCGTAGTCTGATGCTCTATCCAGCTGAGCTACGGGCGCGCATGGCCGCGAACGGCGAGGCGGCTTCCTAGCGGAGGCCGGGGCAGGGGGCAAGGGGTTTGGCGCGGTTTTCGCGGCAAGTTTCCGGCGGGGGGTTTCTAAGCGCCGACGCACACGCCAAGTTGGAGCGAACCTCCCCCGGTCGCCGCTGCGAGTGCCTGATGCCATCCTCCGTGTTCCGACTGTTCAGGCCCCTGGCCGTCGCGGCCCTCGCGTTCGGGCTCGCGGCCTGTGCGAGCGACGCCGGGCGGTCCACGCAGGATGGTGCCGCCGCGGTCGAGGCTGCGCCCGTCTCAACAGCCATGCCCCAGGCGCGAGGGCCATTCGTGTCGGCTGCCAATCCACTGGCGGTCGAGGCAGGCATGAAGATCCTGCGCGAAGGCGGCTCGGCCGTCGATGCGGCCGTAGCGGTGCAGGCGGTGCTGGGCCTGGTCGAGCCGCAGTCGTCGGGCTTGGGCGGCGGGGCCTTCATGATGGTGTTCGACGCGGAGACGGGCGAGGTCACCAGCTATGACGGGCGCGAAACGGCCCCGGCGGCAGCGACGCCGGAACTGTTCTATGAGAATGGACGCCCCCTGAACTTTGCCGATGCGGTTCTGAGCGGGCGATCGACGGGCGCGCCAGGGGTGGTGGCGATGCTGGGCATGGCGCAGGCCGAGCATGGGGCCCTGCCTTGGAGCGCCCTGTTCGGCGATGCCGAGCGTCTGGCCCGCGAAGGCTTTGTGGTCAGTCCTCGCCTGGCCGGAATGATCGCCCAGCCACGCGGCCAGGCGCGCTCGCGTTGGGCCACGGCCTATTTCACCAGGCCGGACGGGCAGCGGCTGGTGGCCGGCGATACACTGACGAACCCGGCCTATGCCCGGACGGTGGCGGAGCTGGCGGCGGGCGGGCCTGAGGTCTTCTATCGCGGGCGGATCGCGGAGGAGATCGCCGCCACGGTCGCCGAGGGGCCGCGGCCGGGCGCGCTGACGACGGCCGACATCGCCGCCTATGAGCCGATCGAGCGTGGGGCCCTGTGCCGCCCTTACCGGGTCTATGTGATCTGCGTGCCGCCGCCGCCGTCCAGCGGGGTGGCGGTCCTGCAGTTGCTGGCCATGGCCGAGCGCACACCGGCGATCAACGGCAGGCCTGAGGACGCCGAGGCCTGGGTGGCCTTCGCCCAGCTGCAGCGGCTGATGTATGCCGACCGCGACCGCTATGTCGGGGATCCGGCCTTCGTCGGCGTGCCGGTACAAGGTCTGCTGGACGCCGGCTATGTGGCCGAGCGGGCGGCGCTGGCACCGGGGCTGACGGGGGCGGCCGAGCCGGGGACACCGCCGGGCGGCGTTTTCGCAGGGCCGGATGCCACGCGCGAACCGGCGGGTACCTCGCATTTCGTGATTGTCGATGCGGCGGGCAATGCGGTCAGCATGACCACGACCGTAGAGAGCATCTTTGGCTCGGGCCGGATGGCGGCAGGGTTCTTCCTCAACAACCAGCTGACGGATTTCTCGTTCGAGCCGGTGCGCGAAGACGGCCAGCCTGCGGCCAATGCGGTGGCGGCGGGCAAGCGGCCGCGTTCGTCCATGTCGCCGGTGATCATCCTGGACCAGCAGGGCCGTCTGATCGGGGCCCTGGGGTCGCCTGGCGGCTCCTCGATCCTGGCCTATAATGCCAAGGCGCTGATCGCCGTGCTGGACTGGAGTATGCCGGTTCAGGCGGCGTTCGACCTGCCCAATCTGGTGGCCAAGGGTGACGGGTTCGGGGCGGACACAGAGCGCTTCCCGGCGGAGGTCCGCGAAGGCATGGCCGCAGAGGGCATCGTCATCCGCCCCAATGCCAGCGAGAACTCCGGCCTGCATGGTGGCCTGTGGCGTCAGGGTGCGGACGGCTGGGGCTGGGACGGCGGCGCGGACAACCGGCGGGAAGGGGTTGTGAGGTTCTAGGGACTAGGGACTAGGGACTAGGGACGAGGGCTATGGCATATTGAGTGTTGGTCGTGCGCGGTAGACCTTAGTCCCTCGTCCCTAGAACCTCGTCCCTCATTCCTATTCAGGCTTGATCGACAGCTGGAAGGCGATGACGCCCTCGGACACATCGGTGTCCACGCCATTGCCGGCGCGCAGGCCCTCGGTCTCGATCTCGCGGTACACGAGGCCCAGCGAACCCTGCACGGCCCCTTTGCGCATGGCCACACCGATCGAGGCGTCGCCGAGGAAGTTGCCGCTGTCGTGGCTGACGCCCGAGCGGGCATAGTCGCCGTCACGGGTGCGCGCGAAGTTATAGCCGACCGCGCGGCCCGAACCGGCGGCATAGACATACCAGCGGGGCCGCTCACCGAAAGCTTCGCTGCCTTCGGGGACAAGGCGATCGAGGTTGCGGCCGATCTTCAGGGTGGCCCCGGCCTCGGTGGAGTTGCCCCGGCTGCCGACGCCTACGCCCACGTGCGGTGTCAGGGTAACGTCCAGGCCCGAACCGGTCCGACCCAGAGTCTCCGTCCAGCCGCGCACATAGGAGACGTCATAGTGTTCGGTATCCCAGCCCGCGCGGTCTAGCGGCCCCGGCGGCACGGGCGCGCCGTCCGCCCTGCGGATGGAGCCTTCAGTGCGCAGACGCAGACGATCGTCGAAACCGCCACCAGAGAACCATACGTCACGCTCTGACACCGCCCTCGGCTCGGCGCGGTCGCTGCGTGATACGGCGGCGACCCAGCGGGGTTCGATATCGGTGACGGGGGCGTCGAAGGCGGCAACGGAGCCGCTGCGCTCCAGCCGGGTCAGGAGATCGGAAACCGTGGCAGGTCGGGCTTCGGTACCCGCGAACGGGTCTGCCAGCCGAACCGTGTCCTGAGCGGTGGCAACGGTCGTCGTGCCCGCGCAAGCTAAGGCCAAGGCCGCAGCGGTCATCGCTGAAAAGATCGTCGTTTTCCGCATCAACGGGACCTCCCCAGTCCGTCAACGCTTCGACCCTGCACCATAGGATCGCATTCGCCAACAGACTTCACACGCCACATATCTGGCGGTCGAACGTCCGGGATGTGGCGGAGTTCCCCTGCGACCGCCGTTCGACGGCCGCAGAGGATAGATCAGCCTACTGGCAGGCCAGGCACTCGTCGTAGTCGGTACGGGCGGCGCTGAAGAGGTCGGGCTGATTGGGATCGACCTCGGCCTCGACCTTGTCCTCGGCCCCAGCGAAGGCCGCGCGCTGCACCGACTTGGAGCGCAGGTAATAGAGCGACTTCACGCCGGTCTCCCATGCCTTCCAATGCAGCATGTGCAGGTCCCATTTGTTCACGTCGCCCGGGATGAACAGGTTGATCGACTGGGCCTGGCAGATTTCCGGCGAGCGGTCGGCCGACAGTTCGACGATCCAGCGCTGGTCCAGTTCGAAGGCGGTCTTGAAGATGCCCTTCTCGTCCTCGTCCAGGGAGTCCAGATGCTGGACCGAGCCTTCGTTCTCCAGGATCGAGTTCCAGACGGCCTCGGTATTGATGCCCTTGCCGTCCAGAAGACGCTCCAGATAGGGGTTCTTGACGGCGAACGAGCCCGACAGGGTCTTGTGCGTATAGATGTTGGCCGGGATCGGCTCGATACCCGCGCTGGTACCGCCGCAGATGATGCTGATCGAGGCGGTCGGGGCGATGGCCAGCTTGTGGCTGAACCGCTCCATCACGCCGCGCTCTTCGGCATCCAGGCAGGGGCCCTTCTCTTCGGCCAGCAGGCGGCTGGCCTTGTCGGCCTCGCGGCGCAGGTGTTTGAACAGGCGCATATTCCACGACTTGGCCATGGCGCTTTCGAACGCCACGCCCTGCGACTGCAGGAAGGAGTGAAAACCCATCAGGCCCAGACCCACCGAACGCTCGCGACGCGCCGAATAGACGGCGGCCTTCATTTCGGGCGGGGCGCGGGTGATGAAATCTTCCAGGACATTGTCCAGGAAGCGCATGATGTCCTCGATGAAGCGGGGCTCCTCGCGCCACTCCAGGAACATCTCGGCATTGACTGACGACAGGCAGCAGACGGCCGTCCGGTCCACGCCCAGGTGGTCGCGGCCGGTGTGCAGCATGATCTCGCTGCACAAGTTCGACTGTTTGACCGACAGGCCCAGGTCGCGCTGATGCTGCGGCATCTGGCGGTTCACGGTGTCGGAGAAAATCAGATAGGGCTCGCCGGTCTGCAGGCGGATTTCCAGGATCTTCTGCCACAGGCTGCGGGCATCGACGGTCTTCATGACCTCCTGGTTCTTGGGCGAGACCAGGTCGAAGGTCTTGCCGTCGCGGACCGCCTCCATGAAGGCGTCGGTGATGTTGATGCCGTGGTGCAGGTTCAGGGACTTTCGGTTGAAGTCGCCCGAGGGTTTGCGGATCTCCAGGAACTCTTCGATCTCGGGGTGGTGGACGTCCAGATAGACGGCCGCCGAACCGCGACGCAGCGAGCCTTGCGAAATCGCCAGGGTCAGACTGTCCATCACGCGGATGAAGGGGATGATGCCCGAGGTCTGGCCCGCACCCTTCACCTTTTCGCCGATGGAGCGGACGCCGCCCCAGTAGGTGCCGATGCCGCCGCCGTTGGAGGCCAGGGCCACATTCTCGTTCCAAACGCTCTGGATGCCATCCAGGCTGTCGCCGACCGCGTTCAGGAAGCAGGAGATGGGCAGGCCGCGCGCCGCGCCGCCGTTCGACAGCACGGGCGTCGAGGGCATGAACCACAGCCGGGACATATAGTCATAGACGCGCTGGGCATGGCCCGGATTGACGCTCTCGTCGTCGGCGAAGGCCGTCGAAACGCGGGCGAACATGTCCTGGTACGACTCGCCGGGCAGCAGATAGCGGTCCTCCAGCGTCTTCTTGCCGAAGTCGGTCAGCAGGTCGTCGCGCGACCGATCGATCTGGATGGAGGGCACGACCGACAAATGGGGTCGACCCGCCTGTTCGGCGAGAGCCCGCGCGTCGATAACCGACTGCAATTCCACTGTCTTCAACGCTTCGCCGCCGGCCATGATCGTATTCGCCCTGAACTTCTGATTGATCGTCAACCGCGCCAAGGACCACATCATCTAGTGGCCCCTTCGCTTCCCCAACCCACATATAGGGCACAGATGGCTAACGAGCCGTCAACGGGGTTGACGATCACTTTCTGGGCGAATCGTATCGATGACAGGGGATGAGCCTGTGGACAGGCCGCGACGACGGCGTGACAGGGCAGGCGGATCGAGATCACGAAACCGTGAGCGGGAACGTCTCGCAAGCGTGACCGTTGGGGCGCCATGACTGCAGACCAGACCGTGACCTTTTTCCGCCGCGCCCTGCGCATCGCCCGTGCCGAAATCGCGGCCGTCAGTGCGCTCTTCATCATCGCCCTGGGCGTCATGACCTTCGTCGAACTGGCGGACGACATGACCGAGGCCGACGGCCAGGCCTTCGACCAGTCGATCCTGAACTGGGTTCAGCCCGTGGCGGGCGAACCGCGCGGGCCCTGGTGGATGAAGGAGGCGGCGGCCGATCTGACGTCCCTGGGCGGCATCTCGGTGCTGGCGCTGTTCGCGACCATCGCCATCGTCTTTCTGCTGATCCATCGCAAACGGCTGTCGGCCCTGTTGCTCGTGGTCGGCCTGGCGGGTGGCGTGGCGCTGAGCGAAGGGCTGAAGGCGATCTTCGAGCGTGAACGCCCCCCTGCAGCCTTTCAGGCGGTGGAGACGATCAATGCCAGCTTCCCGTCGGGCCATGCGCTTCTGGCCACCGTCTTCTATCTCAGCCTGGGCGTCATGCTGACCCGCGCCTTCCCCCGCCGCCATGTGAAGGCCTTCGTGCTGGGCGCGGCCATCGTCATCGCCCTGTTGATCGGAACGACCCGGGTCTATCTGGGGGCGCACTGGGCGTCCGACGTCCTGGCGGGTTGGAGCATCGGTGCGGCCTGGGCCATGGCGCTGTGGCTGGTCGCCTATGCGGTGGAACGCCGCCAGATCGCGCATCACTCTCCCTTGCAAGATGATGTCGCGCCCTGAGACCATCCCCAGGCTTCTCCCCACGAAACTGCGGCGGGAACACCACATCTAGCGTTGTGCGACAAAGTGATCGCTAAATAGCCGCAATTCGACTTGGCACCCGGCGCATCTGGCCGCATGGTTAGGGCCTGTCCTTCTCTCCGGTTTCGCGAGTCGCCCGATGAACGCCCACACCATCATCAAGCCTGCCCGCCCCGGCCTGCTGACCCCGTCGGCCGCCTACAAGCCGTTCCGCTATCCGTGGGCCTTCGACATGTGGAAGAAGCAGCAGCAGGTCCACTGGATGCCCGAAGAGGTGCCGCTGGGCGAGGACTGCAAGGACTGGGCCGCGAACCTGAACGACAAGGAGCGCAACCTGCTGACGCAGATCTTCCGCTTCTTCACCCAGTCCGACATCGAGGTCGCCGACAACTACATGGAAAAATATGGCCGGGTGTTCAAACCGACCGAGGTGAAGATGATGCTGTCATCCTTCGCCAACATGGAGACCATCCACATCGCGGCCTATGCCCTGTTGCTGGAAACCATCGGCATGCCCGAGAGCGAGTTCGGGGCCTTCATGGAATACGAGGCCATGCGCGACAAGCATGACTTCATGCAGGAGTTCGGTGTGGAAACCGAGGCGGACATCGCCCGGACGCTCGCCATGTTCGGCGGCTTCACCGAGGGGCTGCAGCTGTTCGCCAGCTTCGCCATGCTGATGAACTTCCCGCGCTTCAACAAGATGAAGGGCATGGGCCAGATCGTGTCCTGGTCGGTGCGCGACGAGAGCCTGCACTGCGAGGGCATCATCAAGCTGTACCATGCCTTCAACAAGGAAACCGGCGTGGTCACCAAGGCCGTGGCCGACGACATCGTCCAGTGCTGCGAGACGGTGGTGAAGCTGGAAGACAAGTTCATCGACTTGGCCTTCGAGGCGGGCGAGGTCCAGGGCATGACGCCCGAGGACATCAAGAAATACATCCGCTTCATCGCCGACTGGCGCCTGCGTCAGCTGGACCTGCCGGAACTGTACGGCGGGTCGCGCGAGAACCCGCTGCCCTGGCTTCAGTCGCTGCTGTCAGGCGTCGAACACGCCAACTTCTTCGAGGCCCGCGCCACGGAATATTCCAAGGCAGCGACCCAGGGGCAGTGGCACGGTGCCGAAGGCGTCTGGGGCGAGTTCGACCGCATGATGGCCCGCCGCGACATGAGTGGCGTCATCGGCTGAAGGTGTTCCTTCTCCCTTCGGGAGAAGGTGGCGGGGCGGAGCCCCGTCGGATGAGGGGTTACGGTGCTTGAAGTCCGCGGCACGGTAACCCCTCACCCTTTCGCCTGAACTGATCGCTGCGCTCTCAGAGGCTCAAGCCCTCTCCCGCCGGGAGAGGGTATCTAGATCCCCGCGTACCACTCATAGCCGCGGTCTTCCCAATAACCGCCCTTGCCGCCCCCGATATGGGCGAAGCTTTCGACCGCCTCGATGCGCCGGATATATTTTGCGTGTTTGTAGCCCAGCTGGCGTTCGACCCGCAGGCGCAAGGGGGCTCCGTGCGGAACGGGCAGGGTCTGGCCGTTCATGGCATAGGCCAGGATCGTCTGGGGGTGGCGGGCGTCGATCAGATCGATGCTTTCATAATAGCGGTCGCCGCCCTCGGTCTGATCCAGGGCGTCGAAACAGTGGAAGACGATGTATCGGGCCTCGGGCTTCAGGCCCGCCTCGTCCAGCAGGGTTTCCAGCCGCACGCCCGTCCATTCCCCGATGGAGGTCCAGCCCTCGACGCAGTCATGCTTGGTGATCTGGCTCTGGGCCGGGCGGCTGCGCAGATCGGCCAGCGACAGCGACAGGGGCCGCCCGACCAGGCCGTCGATGATCAGCCGGTAGTCGGCAAAACCGCCCGTCTTCAGCGCGACATAGTCCGCCGCCGCCGGATCGATCGAACCGTTGGCCCGAAAGTCCGGCGAGATTTGCGAACGGTCATAGGTCGGGGCCAGAGCGTCGCGGGGGATCACCAGCCGTTGGGCCCGTCGGGTCAGGCCCTCGCCCATGCGCCGCGCCTGTTCGGCCAGGCTGATCCGCGCCTGGTCGCAGGCCGACAGGGCCGAGGCCAGAAGGGTCGCGGCCGCTCCGGTCAGCCAGTGTCGGCGGTTCATGAGGGTTCTCCCGCGTCGTCCGAGGCCTTGCGCCGTCCGCCGGGCCCGGCCACCGATCCGGGTGGCTCGATCACGAACCAGCCCGTGATCATGGCCCGCATGTTGTTGAAAAGCCCCGTCCAGATCACCAGACCGACATGGATGACGATGAAGCCGACGATCAGGGCCGCCGAGATGAAATGCAAGGTGCGGGCCGATTGCCGCCCGCCCATGATCTCCAGCAATATGCCGCCAATGGCATTGAACCCCGGGGACATCGACAGGCCGGTGATCAGCATCATCGGCAGGACGATCACGATCATGGCCAGATAGGTCAGCTTCTGGATCACATTATAGGTGCGGGCGTGGTCGTCGGTGGGGAAACGAAACCGCGCATGCTCGACCACGGAAGCGCCGATACCCTTCAGGTCCGCCGCCGTGGGCGCCAGCCGCCGCCCGAACCGCCGCGTGATCAGACCGAAGCCCAGATAGATCAGGCCGTTGATCACGAAGATCCAGGCGAACAGGAAGTGATAGTTCCGCGCCTCGGCCAAATTCCGCCCCTGCGGGATCAGCAGCCAGTTCGGCACCCTTGGCGTGCTGACCCAGGGATCGGCGAAGGTCGAGGTCAGCCCCCAGTACAGATGCGGATGCGCGGCCAGGATGTTCAGCCCGCTCATGATCAGCACGACCACCGCCACGACGTTCAGCCAGTGGGTGATCCGCACCCAGACCGGATGCCGCCAGGTCAGGGTGCGGCCCCGGCCCAAGGGTTTGTCGGCCAAGGCGTCTGGATACTGCCGCGCGCTTGCAGTCGCTGCGCTGTCGGTCGTGACTTCGGTCATTCTGGCCACGCTCCCGCCCTGGAGGACGTCAACGCAACCTCTCACGACAGCCTGACTGAGGCAATGCAGGAAGAGCAGGCGGACGCGTGGGTCTTGATTGACAACGCCCTCGACCCGATCTGAGGTCCATGACCGATTTCTCAGTGCTGGACCTGTCGCCCATTGTGGAGGGCGGCGACGCCTCGCGTGCGCTTGCCGAAACCACCGCCTACGCCCAGGCCGCCGACCGGCTGGGGTTCAAGCGGTTCTGGCTGGCCGAGCATCACAACATGCCGGGTATCGCCAGCTCGGCCACCGCCGTGGTGATCGGCCATGTGGCAGGGGCGACGAAGACGATCCGCGTCGGCTCAGGCGGGATCATGCTGCCCAATCATCCGCCGCTGGTGATCGCCGAACAGTTCGGCACCCTGGCCTCCCTCTATCCCGACCGCATCGATCTGGGCCTGGGCCGCGCGCCCGGCACGGACGGCGAGACGGCCCGTGCCCTGCGCCGCTATTTCGAGGCGGCTGACCAGTTTCCGCGCGACGTGCTGGAGCTTCAGGCCTTTCTGGACGATCCCGTCGACGGCCAGCGGGTCACGGCCTGGCCGGGCGCGGGCACGAAGGTGCCGATCTGGCTTTTGGGCTCCAGCCTGTTCAGCGCCGAACTGGCTGCTCATCTGGGCCTGCCGTTTGCCTTCGCCAGCCATTTCGCGCCCGAGTTGCTGATGCAGGCCCTGCAAACCTATCGCGCCGGTTTCCGCCCTTCGAAGGTTCTCAGCGAACCGCACAGTCTGGCGGTGATCAATGTCTTCGCCGCTGAGACGGATGCCGCGGCCCTGCGCCTTTCCACCAGCATGCAGCAGGCCTTTGCCGCCGTGGTCACGGGCAAGCCGGGTCGGGTCAAACCGCCAGTGGATGACATCACGACCGTGCTGGACGCCCGCCAGATCGCGGCGGTCCAGAGCCGCCTGACCTATGCCGCCATCGGTGGACGGGACACGGTCCGCGACAAGCTGGCCGCCTTCGCCCATCAGACCGACGTGGACGAGGTCATGGTGACCGGCATGGTCTTCGACCTGAACGACCGCATCCGCAGCCTGGAAATCACGGCCGAGGCGGTGGCCGGACTCTGAACTTAAATACCGCTCATCCCGGCGAAAGCCGGGATCCAGTCCTGTCCAGCGAGACGCCAGTGTTTCAGGACTGGCGAAATGTCCGGTGACATTCTTCTCATCACCCAAAGCTCTGGGTCCCGGCTTTCGCCGGGATGAGCGGAAGAGGTGATGTTTACGCGGCCCTTATCTGCGCGGCTCTGTTCGATATCGCGCCCTTATGCTGGCCGGACGCATCCTGCCGGGCATGGAACACATCCTCGCCCCGCGCCTGTATGAAGTCCTGCCGGAAGACGATCACTGGGTCGTCCAGGTTCGCGGCTGCAAGGCCCGTCTGCCGACACGGGGTCAGGCCGTGCGCCTGGCCAAACGCTTTTGCCGAGAGGCGAGAAAACTGGGTTGCCGCAGCGCGGTCCGCATCCATCCGCGCCTTCAGTCGAGGTCGGCCAGGAACGCCAGAAGCAACGCATTGACCTCGGAGGGCCTCTCTTGCTGAAGCCAGTGCCCCGCTC
Organism: Brevundimonas sp.; assembly: GCF_016463295.1. Classification (GTDB taxonomy): domain Bacteria; phylum Pseudomonadota; class Alphaproteobacteria; order Caulobacterales; family Caulobacteraceae; genus Brevundimonas. Next base: position 63,566 of record NZ_JAEMRO010000004.1, on the reverse strand, counting down.
CGCTCAGGACATGCGAACCGCGCAGGTCTGGGGCCCAGTCCTTCAATCCCGCCTCATGCTGGCCCGCATAGTGGCGGACCGGGTCGCGCTCGCCGACGAGGAAGAGCGCCGGTTGAAGGATGAGCTGATCTTGCAGAAACGCCGTCAGGGCCCAGTTGCGATCCAGGCTGCGGTACCAGTCGATCGGCCCCTTGAAGCCACCCTTCGTAAAGGCGTCGACATACTCCTGAAAATGCTCGGCGCTCATCCACGGCGGCAGGGTCGCATCGTCCGCCACCGTTGACAGGAAGTCCTGTCCGGCGGGGATGAAGCCGGTCGATAGCCGCGCATCCGGCGTCGCCCCGTCATAGGCATAGAAGCCCTTGCGCAGACCTGCCGCGACATCGACCTCGAAAATGGTGTGGGCATCCGCAGCCTGGAACTGGCTGATATAGAGCTCGCCCAGACCGGCCCGCTTGGCGATGGCGGCCATGGCCGGGGTTGGGGGACCACCCGGTCGACGCGGCTGGAACGGCACCGACAGCCCCGCCACCGCCCTGAACATGTCGGGCCGCAACAGGGCGCAGTGCCAGGCCACGGGTGCACCCCAGTCGTGGCCCACGACGATGCATTGCGTCTCGCCCAGCGCCCGCACCAGGGCGACCATGTCCCCGACCAGATGCAGGATGGAATAGTCTGCGACATCGTCCGGCTTGTCGGTACCGCCGTAGCCACGCATGTCGGGGGCCACGGCATGATAGCCTGCCTCGGCAAAGGCCGAGACCTGGGCGCGCCAGCTGATGCCCAGCTCGGGAAAGCCATGAATGAACAGGACCAGCGGGCCAGTGCCAGCCTCCAGGATCGACTGGGTGAGGGTGTCGGTCTGGATCAGGCGCGTTTGCATGGCCGCCACCCGACCACTGCGGGGCGCAGTCCGCAAGAGCCCTAGAGCACCGCCCCGGTCGTGCGCATGATCTCGGCGCGCAGCTCGGGCATGCCGTCGCCCTTTTCCGCCGAGGTCACGATCACCGCCGGATAGGCGGCGGGACGTTTGGCGATGGCCTTGAGCGTCTCGGCTTGTACCTTGTCGGCCTCGCCCTTCTTCAGCTTGTCGGCCTTGGTCAGGATGATCTGATAGCTGACGGCGGCCAGATCGAGCGCGTCCAGCGCCTCGTCGTCGACCTTCTTCAGCCCGTGACGGCTATCGATCAGCAGATAGACCCGCTTCAGCGTCACCCGCCCGCGCAGATAGTCGCGGCCCAGGTCCTGGAACTTGCGGACCGTCGTCTTGGACGCCTTGGCCCAGCCGTAGCCGGGCAGGTCGACCAGCCGCATCTTGCCGTCCAGATCGAAGAAGTTGACCTCGCGCGTGCGGCCCGGCTCATTCGACGCCCGGGCCAGCTTGTGCATGCCGACCAGGCCGTTGATCAGGCTGGACTTGCCCACGTTGGACCGACCCGCAAAGGCCACCTCCGGCAGGTCAGGTTCCGGCAACTGCTCGATCTTGGCGCAGCCCATGACGAAGGTCGCGGGCCGCGCAAACAGGATACGGCCCTGTTCCAGTTCTTCGGGGGTGAAGTCTTCCAAATCAGGCCTTCTTGAACCGGGCGAAGAAGGTGTCGATCGGGTTCTCCGACTTCAGCCGATGCATGATGATGTACTGCTGGAAGATGGTCAGAACGTTGGACCAGGCCCAGTAGATCAGCAGGCCCGCCGGGAAGGTCGCCATGATGAAGGTGAAGACCACCGGCATGAACTGGAAGATGCGGCGCTGCATCGGATCGGTCGCCGGCGGGCTCATGGCCATCTGCAGCCACATGGTCAGGCCGTAGACGATCGCCAGCACGCTGAGCGAGGCGTTGGTCGTCAGGAAGGTGCCGATCAGCGGCACCGTCGCCGGATCCCACGGAATCAGGCCGTACAGGTTCCAGATGGTCGAGGGGTCAGCCGCCGACAGGTCGCGGATCCAGCCGAAGAAGGGCTGATGCCGCATCTCGATGGTGACCGTCAGCATCTTGTAGACGGCATAGAAGAACGGAATCTGGATCAGCAGCGGCAGACAGCCCGCCAGCGGATTGATCTTCTCCTTCTGATACAGCGCCATCATTTCCTTCTGCTGGCTGGCCGGATCGTCGGGATATTTCTTCTTCAACTCCTCCAGCTTGGGCGCGAGGGTGCGCATACGCGACATGCTCTCGTAGCTCTTGTTGGCCAGAGGGAACATGATCAGGCGCACGACCAGGGTCAGCGCCAGGATGGCCAGCCCGAAATTGCCCAGAATGCCGAAGAAGAATTCGACGATCAGGAACATCGGGCGGGTCAGGAAGAACAGGAAGCCCCAGTCGATCGCATAGATGAACCGCGGCAGGTTCAGCGACTTCTCGTAACCGGCCAGGATTTCATTGCGCTTGGCCCCGGCGAACAGGCGGGTCGTCTCGCTGATCTGGGCATTGGGGGCGATAGTCTGGGCCTGTCCTTGCAGATTGACCGAATGGGTGTCGGCCGCCGGAAGATTCGAGATTCTGAACTCGGCCTTCACCTGCTCGGTCTGTGTCGGAATAAGTGCGGCAAGCCAGTATTTGTCGGTGATGCCGATCCAGCCGCCCGTCGATTCCTCTTCCTGGACGGGCTTCTTGGCCCACGCTCCGTATTTGAGCGACGTGGTGGCGTATTTGCCTTCCGTTCCGAAGGTGCCGATGGCCCCTTCATGCAGGATCTGGTTACGACCCAGGTCGTCGGGAACGCCCTGACGTTCAACCTTGCCGAAAGGGACAATCTGGATCGACCGCGGCGTAAAGTTGGCGACCGTGTCGGTGATCGTAAACAGATATTGGTTATCGATGGCGATGCGGCGTGTGAAGCGAAGGCCCGCGCCATTGTCCCAGGTCAGCGTAATGGGCGTTGTCGGCGTCAAGGTCGTGCCTTGGGTCAGCCGCCACGGCGTGTTGCGATCAGGGACACCCCCTTCGATATTGCTGCCCCGCCATTCGAAAATGGCCTGATAGCTGTGCTCCATGCCCTCGGGACGAAACAGCTCGACCGAAGGGGAGCCAGGAGCCAGCGTATCCTTGTAGTTGGTCAGATACAGGTCATCCAGACGCGCGCCACGCAGCGAGAGCGAACCGGACACCGTCTCTGTCTTGATCGCCACGCGGTCGCCCAAGGCGCGCCGTGCCTGCTCGCGATCCGTGATGAACGCCGGGGCGCTGTCGGTGGTCGCGCCCGTTCCGCCTGCTGTGCCGGAAGCTGCCGCCTGCTGCTCCGCAGCCGCGCGCGCCGCCTTCTGACGCTCGGCCTGCGGCTGCATCACAAAGAAGCTGTAGGCCAGGAGCATGAGGCCAGCGATCACCATGAAGATGATGGTGTTCTTGCTGTTATTCTGGGGAGGCATGGAGATCAGGAATCCTGGCCGGCGGTGGCGGGCGGAATGGGCGCGGGCGGGGTCGGCGCGGTCGTCGGCTTCGGAGCCGCCGACCGTGGGGTCGCCAGCCTTGTAAGCGCCGATTTCACATCGTCAAGCAAACGGTCCCAGGGACGGTCCGCCGTGCCCATGCGGGCGATGAAGACATAGTCGCTGCCGGGGCGTCCGAACTGCGGCGCAAGGGCGCGTGCGGCCTCCCTGAGACGGCGTTTGGCGCGGTTGCGTACGACCGCGCCACCGACCTTGCGGGTGGCGGTAAAGCCCAGGCGGATGGTGGAATTGTCGTCCCGGCGATCCAGCCGCTGGACGACCACGGCACCACGTGCCTCTGAAACGCCTTTCGCGGCCGCCAGAAACTGGGGCCGCGAAGTCAGACGTTCAATATCTGGAAAGTCGGTCATGCGTCCGCAGACGGACGCCTGACGGGTCAGGCCGTCAGGCGCTTGCGGCCCTTGGCCCGACGACGCGCAACGATCTTTGCGCCGTTCTTGGTGGCCATCCGCGAACGGAAGCCGTGACGGCGCTTGCGCACTAAACGCGACGGCTGATAGGTCCGCTTCACGGTCGGCTCCCAACGTTGAATAATGAGGCGGCGGACAAAGGCATCCGTCGCGGGAAGGGCGGGCGTATAAGCGGAGGGGCAGGCGGTGTCAACGCCGATGCGTCTGCGTTGGAGTGAAGATGGACCGTCTGAAACGCTTTGCCCCCCTGATCCTGCTGGCCGGCGTCATCGCGCTGATCTTCGGCATGGGCTGGAATCGCTATCTGTCGCTCGACACGATCCGCGACCACGGTCAGGCGTTCCGGGCCTTCACCGCCGACAACTATATCGTCAGCCTGCTGATCCTGATGGCTGTCTTCGCCATCCTGACAGCCAGCGTGGTGCCCGGTGTATTCTTCGTGACCATCACGGCGGGCTATCTGTTCGGACCCTGGGTTGGCGGGGTGGCCACCTCCATCGCCGCCACCATCGGGGCCCTGATCGTCTATGCGGTTGCCCGCACCGCCCTGGGTCAGTCCCTGCGCGAAAAGGCCGAGCGGGACGCGGGCCTGATGCAGAAGGTCTGCAACGCCATCGACAAGGATACCTTCTGGTATGTGCTGGCCAGCCGACTGGCCGTCGTGGTGCCCTTCCATATGATCAATATCGCCGCTGGAGTGATGGCGGCGCGGCTGAAGCCCTATACGGTGGCCACCGTGATCGGCCTGTTGCCGGCCCACACCATCTATTGCTGGATAGGCGCGCGACTGAACACCTTGCTGGTCACTGATCCCGATCCGGACTTCCAGGCCCTGTTCGGCCAGTTCTGGGCCCCGATGACGGGCGTCTTCGTGCTGGCCGTCGTCCTGCCTGTGGCGCTGAAGGCGCTGCAGGGCGCGCTCGGGCGCAAGGCGGCGACGTGACGGAGATCGTGCCGCAGACGCCGACCCGGCTGTGGACCTGGGTGCCCGAGGGATTGCGCCGTCGGCTGGGGCTGAACCCGCCGGATGCCCTGGCGCGGCGGCTGATGCTGCTGACCATGGCCTTTGCTGTGGCGGTGGAAATCCTGATCATCACCCCCAGCGCGGCCAGCTTCCACGAGCGCTGGCTGACCGATCGGCTGCAGTCGGCGGAACTGGCCTCCGTGGCCGTCGAGGCCCTGCCCTATTCGGCGGTGGAGGACGACACGGCCGAACAGTTGCTGGCCATCGGGGGCGTGCAGGCGGTGGTCGTCGGCGATCAGGGCGTGCGGCGTTTGCTGCTGCAGGCTCCGAACCTGTCGCGGACGCCGGACCTGATCGACCTGCGCGAAAGCCGGCCGGTCTCGCGCCTGGTCGACCCGTGGCGCACCCTGTTCGGCCATCCGGACCGCTCGATCCGGGTCCAGGCCCGGCCACGCTATCGCACCGGCGACTTCATCGAGATCGTGACCCTGGCCCAGCCCCTGAAGGCCGAACTGCGCACCTTCCTGCTGAACAGCCTGCTGGTGTCTCTGCTGGTGTCGATCGTGGCAGGCGCTCTGCTCTACGCCGGTCTGGCCTTTCTGGTGCTGCAGCCCCTGCGGCGGGTCACCCGGTCGATCGAGCGTTTCGCCCGCGATCCCGAGGCCGAGGGTGAGCCCCCCAGCGGCCGGCATGACGAGATCGGCCGGGTCGAGCGAGAACTGGCCCGTATGCAGGAGGAGGTGCGGTTATCGCTGCGGTCCCGCGCGCGTCTGGTGGCGCTGGGCGAGGCGGTGGCCAAGATCAATCACGATCTGCGTAACATGCTGACCTCGGCCCAGCTGGCCTCAGAGCGGTTGGCGGAATCGCCCGATCCGGAGGTGGCCCGCGTCCTGCCCCGGCTGGAGCGCGCCCTGGGCCGCGCCGCAGCCTTATCGCGCAATGTGCTGGAGTACGGTCGCAGCGAGGAGCCGGCGCCGCAGCGCGTTGCCGTGCCCCTGGCCAGCGCCATTAACGTCGCCGCCGAGGATGCGGGCCTCAGCGCCGAGGGCGTGAAGCTGGTCAAGACCCTGCCGACCAAGGCAACCGTCCAGGCCGACCCGGACCAGTTGCATCGCATCCTGGTCAATCTGATGCGCAATGCCCGCCAGGCCATCCAGGGCGACGCGAAACGCAAGGCACCGCGTCGTGGCACCGTGACGGTCACGGCGGTTCAGGAGGCGGACGGCTGGCTGATCCGCATCGCCGACGACGGGCCTGGCATCCCGGCCAAGGTGTCAGAACAGCTGTTCGATCCCTTCGTCAGCGGGCGCGCATCGGAGGGGACGGGTCTGGGCCTGACCATCTCGCGCGAACTGGCCACGGCCCATGGCGGGACGCTCGACCTGATCGAGACCGGGCCTGAGGGGACGGTCTTTGCCCTGCGTCTGCCGGACTGATCCATCCGTCGCATCCGGCTAGGCTTGTCCGCGTTTAGAGGCATCGAAGGCCTTCACCATGGGCCGGCTTTGACTCCACCTCACGCTAAGACTTGAAGGAGACCGCATGTCCCGTCCGCTTTCATCGATTGTCGCCACGGCTACCCTGATCGCCGCCGTCACTGGCGTTCCGGCTTCTGCCCAGCAGGCGAAACCGACACCCGCGCCTACCCAGAGCACCGCTCCGGCCGACACGCCCGTGCCTGGGTCGGAGGAGTGGGAGCGCCAGCGCGGTGAGACCTATCGCGCCGTCCCTGACGGCCGTCAGGACCCGGCGGAGGTGGCCGCGACCAGCAGGCTGAATGCCGACATCGTCGCCCGGAACGAAGCGGCCGCGCAGGCCGAGGCTGCGGTCATCGCCTCCAACGATGCGGCCCGCGAGGCCTGGCAGGCCGAGACGGCGCGCATCGAGGCCGACAATGCCCGCATCGCCGCCGAGAACGCCGCCGCCCAGGAGCGCTATCAGCTCGACATGGCCCTGTACGAACAGAGTGTGCGGGCCTGCGAACAGGCCGGTGGGCGCAACTGCCGGGTCAAGCCCTGAAGGGGGGCGAGTCGCTGAAGGCCCGGCCTAGACCGGATGCGTCGGCTCCGGCTTGGGCGCAGGCTCGGGCGTCGACGGCACGTCGGGCAGGGGTATGAACTCCAGAGAGTCCTCGTCCGGCAGGGTCATCCGCCCGGCCTTCCAGTCCGCCTTGGCCTGATCCAGCCGGGCCTGGCTGGACGAAACGAAATTCCACCAGATCAGCCGCTCGCCCACGGGTTCGCCGCCCAGGACCATGACGCTGGACGGGCGGATGGCCTTGATGGTCGGCTCGGCGTTCGGTTCCAGCACGACCATCTGACCCTCTTGGAAGGTGCGGTCGCCGACTTCGATCTCGCCCTTGGCGATATAGAGGGCGCGTTCGGAATAGCCGCCGGAGCCGACGAAACTCTTGCCCGGCGGTGGCGCGGTGCGCACCCCCTCGGCCAGTTCCCAGTGGATATAGAACAGGGGCGACGAGGTCTTCACCGCCGCCCTGGCCCCGTAGGCCTCGCCCGCGACCAGCCGTGCGAACAGGCCGTTGTTGTCATAGGCGGGCTGATCCGCCTCGCCGTGGTGATGGAAGCTGGGATCGACCTCCTCGGCCTCGTCCGGCAGGGCGATCCAGGCCTGCATGCCGTGCATGGGGCCGCCGGTCGCCTTCTTCAGCGGATCGGTGCGCTCGGAATGGACGATGCCCTTGCCGGCGGTCATCCAGTTGACCTCTCCCGGACGAATGGCCTGGGTCGCACCGGTATTGTCCCGGTGCATGATCTCGCCCTCGAACAGATAGGTCAGGGTCGACAGACCGATATGCGGATGCGGCCGCACATTTATGGCCTCGGACCCTGGCGCGAACTCCGCCGGGCCCATCTGGTCCAGGAAGATGAAGGGGCCGACCATCCGGCGGCTGTGAAACGGCAGCACGCGTCCGACCTCGAACCCGCCCAGATCCTTGCGCCGCGCGTCGATCACCATTTCGATCATCGGATCAGTCCTCCAGTGTGCATCCCGAATGTGCGTCCCCGCTGCGGCGGGCGCAAGCGGGGGATGCCGAGCCCGAGGCTACGGATTTGATAGTCGTTCTCAATGTCCCTGCTGGAAACGTGGATACATGGACGCGCCCCACTGGCGTCGCTATATCCGGCGTCGCCGCAGCAGGCGTTCGCCGCGCGCGTCGGGGACCTGTGCGCCCCGCCGTCGATCGCGCGAACGTGCAACCGGATCCTCGGGCGGCCTTACAAGAGGACTATCCCATGCCGTCGAACGACAGCCTCAAGACCCGTCAGGACCTTTCCGTCGGGCGCAAGAAATACGCTTACTACAGCCTGCCCGCCGCCGAAGAAGCCGGTCTGGCCGGGATTTCCCGCCTGCCGCGCTCCATGAAGGTGCTGCTGGAGAACCTGCTGCGTAACGAGGACGGTGTTTCCGTCACCGAGGCCGACCTCAAGGCGGTGGCCGCCTGGATCGACAACAAGGGCTCGGTCGAGCACGAGATCGCCTTCCGTCCGGCCCGCGTGCTGATGCAGGACTTCACCGGCGTCCCCGCTGTCGTCGATCTGGCCGCCATGCGCGATGCGATGTCGGCGCTAGGTGCTGACGCTTCCAAAATCAATCCGCTGGTGCCCGTCGATCTGGTGATCGACCACTCCGTCATGGTCGACCATTTCGGCACGCCGGGGGCCTTCAACCAGAACGTCGAGCGCGAGTATGAGCGCAACATCGAGCGCTACAACTTCCTGCGCTGGGGTTCGTCGGCCTTCAACAACTTCCGCGTCGTGCCCCCCGGCACCGGCATCTGCCACCAGGTGAACCTGGAGAACCTGGCCCAGACCGTCTGGACCCTAGACGAGGGCAAGAAGACCGTCGCCTATCCCGACACGGTGGTGGGTACCGACAGTCACACGACGATGATCAACGGCCTGGCCGTTCTGGGCTGGGGCGTCGGCGGCATCGAGGCCGAGGCCGCCATGCTGGGCCAGCCGATCCCGATGCTGATCCCCGAAGTCATCGGCTTCAAGCTGACCGGCGCCCTGCCGGAAGGCGCGACGGCCACCGACCTGGTGCTGACCGTCACCCAGATGCTGCGCAAGAAGGGCGTGGTCGGCAAGTTCGTCGAATTCTTCGGCCCGGCCGTCAGCGGCCTGACCATCGAGGATCAGGCGACCATCGCCAACATGGCCCCGGAATACGGGGCTACCTGCGGCTTCTTCCCCGTCAGTCGCGCCACCATCGACTATCTGACCGCCACGGGCCGCGACAAGGCGCGTGTCGCCTTGGTCGAGGCCTATGCCAAGGCTCAAGGCCTGTGGATCGACGAGACCTCGGAAGACCCCGTCTTCACCGACGTGCTGGAACTGGACATCTCCACCGTCGTGCCGTCGCTGGCCGGACCCAAGCGTCCGCAGGACAAGGTCGCTCTGGATGTCGCCGCGCCGTCGTTCGAAACGGCCCTGACCGATGTGTTCAGCCGTGCGGTCGACGCGCCCCGCTACGCCGTCGAGGGCCAGAAATTCGATGTGGGTGACGGCGACGTCGTCATCGCGGCCATCACCTCCTGCACCAACACGTCCAACCCCTCGGTTCTGATCGCCGCCGGCCTGGTGGCGCGTAAGGCCAACGCCCTGGGTCTCAAGGCCAAGCCGTGGGTGAAGACTTCGCTGGCCCCCGGATCTCAGGTCGTCACCGACTATCTGACCGACGCCGGCCTGCAGAAGGATCTGGACGCCCTGGGCTTCAACCTGGTCGGCTATGGCTGCACCACCTGCATCGGCAACTCGGGGCCGCTTGATCCGGCCATCTCCAAGACGATCAACGACAACGGCATCGTCGCCACCTCGGTCCTGTCCGGCAACCGCAACTTCGAGGGACGGGTAAATCCCGACGTTCAAGCCAACTACCTGGCCTCGCCGCCGCTGGTCGTGGCCTATGCCATCGCCGGCTCGATGCGGATCGACATCACCACCCAGCCGATCGGCCAGGACAAGAAGGGCAAGGACGTCTTCCTGAAGGACATCTGGCCGACCTCGGAAGAGATCGCCGCCATCCAGAAGAAGTCGGTCACGCCGGCCATGTTCGCCAAACGCTACAAGGACGTCTTCAAGGGCGACAAGCACTGGCAGGCCATCAAGATCGAGGGCGGCCAGACCTATGAGTGGGAAGACACCTCCACCTACGTCGCCAATCCCCCGTATTTCGAGGGGCTGTCGATGGAGCCCGCGCCGGTCACCGACATCGTCGAAGGCCGCGTGCTGGCCATCTTCGGCGACAGCATCACCACAGACCACATCAGCCCGGCCGGTTCGATCAAGAAGACCTCGCCCGCCGGTGTCTATCTGACCAACCGCGGCGTCGACGCCCTGGACTTCAACAGCTATGGCGCGCGCCGGGGCCACCATGAAGTCATGATGCGCGGCACCTTCGCCAACATCCGCATCCGCAACAAGATCACGCCGGACATCGAGGGCGGGGTGACCAAACACTTCCCGTCGGGCGACACCATGTCGATCTACGACGCGGCCATGCGCTACCAGTCCGAGGGCCGTCCGCTGGTCGTCTTCGCGGGCAAGGAATACGGCACCGGCTCGTCGCGCGACTGGGCCGCCAAGGGCACCCGCCTGCTGGGCGTTCGCGCCGTCCTGGCCGAAAGCTACGAACGTATCCACCGCTCCAACCTGATCGGAATGGGCGTGGTGCCGCTGCAGTTCAAGGCTGACGGCTGGCAGAAGCTGGGCCTGACGGGCGAGGAGATCGTGACGATCCGTGGCCTGTCCGACGTCAACATCGGTCGCCTGCGTCCGCGCCAGGACATCTGGGTCGAGCTGTTCCGCCCGTCGGACGGCAAGATGGCCCGCTTCCCGGTCCGCTGCCGCATCGATAACCAGACCGAGCTGGACTACTTCAAGGCCGGCGGCGTCATGCCCTATGTGCTGCGTAACCTGGCGGGTGGAGATCAGCCGGCCCCGGCCAATGATGAAGCTGCAGCGATGGCGGCCGAATAGGCTTCGAGCGCTAGCCGTTGATAATAAAAGGTCGGCGGAGCGCTCCGCCGGCCTTTTTCATTTCTGGGGCGGTTCAGCCCCGGGTGGCGTTGTGCGGGCCGGGATCACGCGGATTGCGGCCAAACGCCTCCTCGCAGACGGCCCGACCGAAGGCTTCTGACACCATCATCTGGCGATCGCCTAGCAGGCCGCCGACGCGGCCCTGAGCGCTGGTCGAAACCCGGATCGGGTAACGGCCCAGTAGCCGATTGTTGCGAGCCGGATCGACGAACTCCACGGTGCCGGACAGGTAATGCTCGCCCTCTCCGTTCAGCAGGGTTTCCAAGCGACTGGCGCGGTCCAACTCGTTGATGTGGACCCGAAGATCGACCGGCGAGGTGCCCCACATGCAGCGGCGGAGCTCTTCATGCACTTCTTCATTGAAGGTGTCGGCGAAGTCGTCCTCAGCGTCGAGCCAGTCAGACGACATGACGATTGAGCCGATCTGCGCGGTCTCCTGAAGCCCGATCGGCAACGCTAACGGGGGGCCACCTTCGATTACTGGGGCGCAGGCCGCGGTGGCGCTAAGCGCCGCAAGGGTCACGGCGGTGATGAGGGATTTCATATCGGTCTCCTGTGCGTGCAGAAGACTTAGTCGAACCCTGTTCATTGACGAGTGAATTCGGCGTAATCAGCGTCCGAAGACCTCAACCCCGATCTGACCTCCGGTCGTCAGCCAGGCCCGCTTCATGCCTTGGCTGTTGAACGGTGCGGCGATGTTGCCGTCGCGATCCAGGGCGATCAGCCCGCCGTCGCCGCCCATGCCGCCGATCTGGTCGATGACACCCTGTGTCGCCTCGGCCAGCGGCTGACCGGCCTCGACGCGCCAGCCGACCTGGGCGGCGGCGGCGACACGGATGAAATATTCGCCCTGACCGGTGCAGGAGGTGGCGGTCCGCTCATCGGCCCAGGTCCCGGCCGCCGGAATGGGGGTGTCCCCGACCCGGCCCGGCATCTTGCCGAACACACCCGCCGTCGAGGTCGCCGCCGCCAGCCGCCCTTGAATGTCCAGAACGCAGCAGCCGACCGTGCCATGGCTCAGCGTCCCTGGCGGATGATTGTCCTCACCCTGACCGGCCCGCGTGAACCAGGCCGCCTCGTCGCCGATCGGCTCCAGCCCCCGATCGTGGGCGAACAGGGCCGCGCCTTCCCCTGCCAGCATGATGTGCGGTGTGCGGTCCATCACCGCCCGGGCGGCCACGACCGGATTGCGAAACCCTTGCAGCGCCGCCACCGCTCCCGCCTTGCGCGTCGCGCCGTCCATCAGGCTGGCATCCAGTTCATAGGCCCCGGCCAGATTGGGCGAGGCCCCCCGCCCGGCGACATAGAGGCCGGAATCCTCCAGCATCACCACGGCCTCGACTGCCACGTCCAGCGCACTGGCACCGGCGTCGAGCCGCGCCTTCATCGCCTCCACGACCTGGCGCATATGCACGACCTCGGCGTCATAGTTCCGCTCGCGCCGCGCACCGGCACCGCCGTGAAGGATGAGGGCCGGGGCATGGCTCATGAGGGTCTTCCCTGTCGTCGTCCGGACCGCTAGCGTCCCGGATCATCGTCGTCGTTTCGCCCGTCCATGCGCGACAATCCTTCCCCTGCGCAAGCCCTGGAAACCCTCTTGTCGTCGTCAATCCCCGACCTTGTTATCGACAGGCGATTGCATCCCGCCTCCATGGCTCCAGCCTTTGCGCGTTTTGGGCGGACGCATATTCCCGGCATCCTCAGCGTGGCCTCGGCGGAGGCCCTGCACACCGGTCTCCGGCAAGAGAGAGGCTGGGTCTGCTCGACCATGGGATCGGACGGCGGAGTCGATCTGCCGCTGGATGGTCTGGCGGCTTTGACGCCTGAGCAGGAGGCAGGCTTTCTGAAACTGGCGCACCGACAGGCGGCCCACGGCTTTCACTATATGTTCGACACGATCCGGATCAGCGACAAGGTAGAGGCGGGCGATCCAGTCTCGCCGGTGCTGAAGGCCGCCTACGACCTGGTCAACGGTCCGGCCTTTCTGGAATTCATAGCCGCCCTCACCGGCACCTCTCGCGGGGTCTACGCCGACATCCAGGCGACCCGCTTTCGGCCGGGCCACTATCTGACGCAGCACGACGATCACCGCGACGGGGCGGGAAGACTGTGTGCCTATGTGCTGAACCTGACGCCCCAGTGGCGGGCCGACTGGGGCGGGCTGCTGACCTTCATCGACGGCGATGGGCATGTGGCCGAGGCCTATACGCCGGCGTTCAATGCCCTCAATGTGCTGAAGGTGCCGCAGGCCCACGCCGTGTCCTGCGTCGCCCCGTTCGCCGATGGGGCGCGCCTGTCTCTGACCGGCTGGGTGCGTGACGCCCGGCCCGCCAAATGAAACTCTCACCAAGGATCCCCTGATGCGCGCAGTCCTGTCCAAGGCCCCCGGCGGCCCCGACACCCTGGTCGTCGAAGAGGTCATGGACCCGCGCCCGATGAAGGGCGAGGTGGTCATCGATGTGAAGGCGGTCGGCATCAACTTCCCTGACACCCTGATCATCGAGGACAAATACCAGTTCAAGCCGCAGCGCCCCTTTTCGCCCGGCGGCGAGGTGGCAGGGGTCGTCGAGGCGATCGGGGAAGGCGTCACCTCTGTGCGCAAGGGCGACCGCGTCATCGCCGTGCCCGGCTGGGGCGGTCTGGTCGAGCGGCTGGCGGTGCCCGCGACCAGCGTCATCAAGATCCCCGACGGCATGGACTTCCCCACCGCTGCGGCCCTGATCATGACCTATGGTACCAGCTACTATGCGCTCAAGGACCGGGCCCAGCTGAAGGCGGGCGAGAGTCTGCTGGTGCTTGGGGCTGCAGGCGGCGTCGGCATCGCTGCGGTCGAACTGGGCAAGGCCATGGGGGCCCGCGTCGTCGCCGCCGCCTCGACCAATGACAAGGTGCAGTTCGCGCTGGAGGCCGGGGCCGACGACGGTCTGATCTACCCCTCCGGCAAGATGGACAAGGCGGCCCAGAAGGAGCTGTCCGGCGAGCTGAAGCTGGCCTCGGGCCGCGACGGACCGGACGTCGTTTATGACGGGGTCGGGGGCGACTATTGCGAGCCGGCCCTGAGGTCCATGGACTGGAACGGGCGCTATCTGGTGGTCGGCTTCCCGGCGGGCATTCCGTCCCTCCCGCTGAACCTGACCCTGCTGAAGTCGGTGTCGGTGATCGGGGTGTTCTGGGGCGCCGCCGTGGCCCGGGACCCGGCCGGCCACGCCGCCAACATGACTGACCTGTTCCAGTTCTGGAGCGAGGGCAAGATCAGGCCGCGCATCAGCCGCACCTATCCGCTGGAGCGCGCGCACGAGGCCATTCAGGCCCTGGGCGACCGCTCGGTCATGGGCAAGGTCGTGGTGACGGTCGACGCCTGATGTCTGAGTTGGCGCTCTCACCGTCGCTGGATGTCGCGGCCCTGAACGCGGTCTTCAAGGTGCATCGCCGCCTGCACATCCCGGATGTGTTGACGCCCGACAGCGCCGAGGCCCTGACGGCGGCCATGGAGGCCTATGACGGCTGGCGGTTAACGGTGGATGCAGGCGGAGAGCGGTTCGAACTGCCGCTGAGCGGCGGTCGCGCCGCCGAGCCGGGCAAGCAGAGCTGGATCGACCAGGCTGCGCTGAACGGGGCCCACGCCGGCATGCAGTATATCTTCGACACCCGGCGTATCACGGTCGAGGGCATCGGCGACGATGTTCAGGACGCCGTGGCGGCCGTTCCCGCCTTTCTGAACAGCCCGGCCTTTATCGCCTTCGTGCGCGGCGTGACCGGCGACGACCGCATCGACTTCGCCGATGCCCAGGCCACACGCTATCGGCCCGGCCACGTCCTGACCGGCCACAACGACGATGCCGAGGGCAAGAACCGGCTCTATGCCTATGTGCTGAACCTGACCCGCGACTGGCGCGTGGACTGGGGCGGGGCGTTGATCTTTCCGGGTGCCGACGGCCAGATCGAACAGGGCTTCGTGCCGCGGTTTAACGCCCTCAATATTTTCGCCGTACCGATGGACCATGCGGTGACCCAGGTCGCCAGTTTCGCCGGTGCCGGCCGCCTGTCGATCACCGGCTGGCTGCGGAGCCACACTGCGATCTGACGGCAGGCCGAAGGCACGGCTTGGTCGAGATTTGCTTGGCCAAAAGCACCCTAGCGGGTGGGAGTGACATCGCCCGTCCGGGCGAGCGTGCCGCCGAACTGACCGGCCCAGGCCGGGGCCAGCAGGGACTGGAAGGTCGAGGCGGGCAGGGCGATCTCATAGGCCCCGTCGGAATAGGGGCCGATCTGAAAGGGGCCGACCAGGAAGATCAGTCCCGCCGCCTTGCCCGGCTCGGAGCCTCCCGCCAGCACAAACGGCGTCGCCGCCGCGCGGGGGCAGGACCAGTCCGACCCGGTCAGGGTCACCGGTGCGCTGTCCGGCGAGCGGGCCTTCTTGGCGGTATTCAGCGCGGAACACAGGGCCCGGTCCAGCGCCGTCATGTCGGCCCCGGCGCGGAACAGGGCGGTGCCCGGCACCTGCGCCTTCGCCGTCTTGTCCCACAGGATGCCGGTGGTGATCGTATTGGGGTGCGCCCCGCCGGAATAGTCGAAGTCCACCCGCTTGAGGCTGAGCAGACCGCTCGTCTCGCCCGCTGCGGCCACGGCGACAGTCTTCTCATAGGGCGGGCGCTGCTCGTCGAAGCCGGCCTCGGCCTGCTCGCCCTGCGCGCCCTCGACGAACTGGCGGAGGGTCTGAACCTCCTTGGCATAGAGGGCGGCATGAAGCTGGGGCTGGGCCTTGATCGCTTCCGGTAGGGTCAGCTTGACCTTGGCGAAGGGCGTGTCGCTGTCGAACTCGAGCGGCGCGGCGGCGGTGGTAGAGACCGCGCCAGGCGCGGCTGACGTTTCGGCCTCGGGTGCCGTCTCGCGATCGCGGTTGCAGGCCGTAAGCGTGGCGGCGACGGCGGCTGTCAGGATCAGGGCGCGGACGGTCTTCATGGGGCAACTCCTTGCAGGGGCCATACGGCACCCAGAATAATGGCGATCAGCAGGACGAACCCCGCCTCGCGATTGGATCGGAACAGGCGAAGCGCCAGCGTGCCGTCGTCGCTGCGCACCCGCCGCGTCTGCCACGCCAGATGAGCGGCATAGGCGGCGAGCCCGATCCAGAACAGCGGACCGAGGCCCGCGAGGGCCCCCGCCAGTCCGGCGAAGACTGTCGCCAGAGCGTAGAAGACGCCGACACCCCTTTGGACATTGCCACCCAGCCGCCGCGCCGAGGACTTCACCCCGACCATGGCGTCGTCCTCGATGTCTTGCAGGGCGTAAATGGTGTCGTAGCCGAGGGTCCAGAATACGCCGCCGAGGTAGAGGAGGAGGGCGGGGATCAGCAATGCAATGATCGGGTGGATGGGCACGGAAACAGCGAGCGGGACCGGCCATAGCGTTATCCAGACGTTCGCCGCCGCAAATCCCATCAGCGCCCCCCAGTTGAAAGTGAGACCCAGCCACGCCTGCGGCCACCAGGTGATCCGCTTCATGAAGGGATAGGCCGCCACCAGCGCCAGCGATCCGACGCCGAGCAAAATGGCCGTGAAGTTCAGCGTCAGCAGGATCAACAGGCTGATCAGGCTGCATCCCATGACGAAGGCCCAGGCCTGTCTGACGCCGATCTGGCCAGAAGGGATCGGCCGCATCGCCGTCCGCGCCACCTGGGCGTCGATGTTGCGGTCGACGATGTCGTTGAAGGCGCAGCCCGCCGCCCGCATCAGACAGGCCCCGATGGCAAAGCCGATAACCAGCCAAGCCTCATACCAGCCGGGCACCGCCCGATACTGCCCCAGCGCCAGCGCTATCCCCTGCCAGCCCGGCAGCAACAGCAGCCAGATGCCGATGGGCCGGTCGAACCGGCCCAGTTTCAGCCAGGGCTTCAGCCCCTCCGGCGCATGCCGGTCCACCCAGTTCGAACCGGCATCGGGAAGGGGGGCGGACGTCATGGGTGCGTCTATTCCCGTTCCGCCTTCAGCGGACGCGACAGCAGATCCTCGATAACCTTGTCGACGGTCGTCTCGCCGTTCAGCAGGGCGGCGACGGCGAGCGAAATGGGCATGTCCACGCCCGTCTTCGCCGCCAGTTCGCGCACGGCGGGCGCGCTCTCACAGCCCTCGGCCACCGACCGCTTGCCGGCGAGGGCCTGTTCCACCGTCTGGCCCTGACCGAGGGCGAGGCCCAGGCTCATGTTGCGCGACTGGGGACTGGAGCAGGTCAGGACCAGGTCGCCCAGCCCGCACAGGCCCGCCACCGTTTCTGCCCGACCGCCCAGGGCCACGCCCAGCCGGGTCATTTCGGCAAAGCCGCGCGTGATCAGGGCAGCGTGGGCACTGCGACCCAGCCCGCGTCCCTCAACGATGCCGCAGGCGATGGCCAGAACGTTCTTGATCGCCCCGCCGACCTCGGCCCCGATCAGGTCGGTCGCCAGATAGGGGCGGAAGGCCGGGGCCGACAGCGTCTCCATCAGCCGCTCGCCAAGGGCCTCGTCCGCGCAGGCCAAGGTGACCGCGCTGGGCAGGCCGCGTGCGACCTCGCCTGCGAAACTGGGGCCCGACAGGACGGCGGCGGGCGCATCCGGCAAGGTCTCGGCCAGCACGTCGGTCATCAGCTTCAGCGAGCCGCGCTCGATCCCCTTCGAACACAGGACGACGGGCACGCCCGCGCGGTGGAAGGGTGCAAAGGCGCTCAGGGTCGAACGCATGTGCTGGGCCGGCGGTACGGCCAGGATCAGGTCACAATGCGCCAGGTCGGACAGTTCCGTCGTCACCGCGACGTGGTCGTCCAGGGTGATGCCAGGCAGGAAGGCTTCGTTGACGCGGCGTTCGCGGATGCTGTCGACCACATCCGACTCACGCGCCTGAAGCAGCACGTCCAGACCGGCCGATCCGGCGACCTGGGCCAGGGCGGTGCCCCAAGCCCCTGCGCCGATCACGCCTGCGGTGCGAAATTCCATGCCCATCCCCTAAGCCTTGGCCCCTTTGCGGCCCGGCGTGTGCGTCGGGGCGGTCAGGGCGCTGTGTTCGTCCAGCGGCCAGCGTGGCCGGGCGGCGGTGTCGATGTCGGAGACCAGACCCAGCCGCAGCCGCTCCGCCCCCGCCAGCGCGATCATCGCCGCATTGTCGGTGCAGTAGGCCATGGGCGGGGCCAGGAAAGCAAAGCCGTTCCTGGCTGCCGTGGCTTCCAGCGTGGCGCGGATGGTCTTGTTGGCGGCGACGCCGCCAGCGACCACGAATAGAGATGGCCCTACCGCCTCGCCCGCGGGGCGAGACTGCTTGAGGGCGATGGCGCTGTCATGGGTCGCATAATCCTTCATCGCCCGGTCGGCACGTTCGCTGAGCTGGCGGGCGATGGCGGTCTGGACGGCGGCGGCGAGGTCGGCCTTGTCCTGCTCGGTCTCGCAGGTCTGGGCCAGGCGCGAGGCGGCGGTCTTGAGCCCCGAGAAGGAAAAATCGCAGTCCTTGCGGCCCAGCAAAGCGCGCGGCAGGTCGAAGCGGGAGCCGTCACCGGACGCCGCCAGCTTTTCTAAAGCCGGACCGCCGGGATAGCCGAGCCCCAGAGCCTTGGCGATCTTGTCGAAGGCCTCGCCCGCCGCATCGTCGATGGTGGTGCCCAGGCGCGTCTTGTCGCCGATGCCGCGCACCTCCAGCAACTGGCAATGCCCGCCAGATACGAGCAGCAGCAGGAAGGGATAATCTACCGGCTGGCCCAGGCGCGCGGAGACGGCGTGCCCCTCCAGATGGTTGACCGCGATTAGCGGCAGGTCGCGGGCCAGGGCTACGGCCTTGCCGAAGCCGAGGCCGACCATGACCCCGCCGACCAGGCCCGGCCCGGCGGTCGCGGCGACGCCGTCGAGGGCGTCATAGCCGATGCCGGCATCCGTCATCGCACGGCGGACGACGCCGTCGATCATCTCCACATGGCTGCGGGCGGCGATCTCGGGCACGACGCCGCCGAAGGCCGCATGGTCATCGATCTGGCTGTGGACCACAGACGAGAGGACCGTCGCACTGCCGTCAGGTGCCAGGCGCACGACCGAGGCGGCGGTTTCGTCGCAGCTCGTTTCCAGGCCCAAAACCGTGAGGGTTCGGGGCAGCGACGTCGCGTCGGTTGCCCGGCCTGCCTCGCTGCTATAGTCCGCGCCGATACTCATTGGGTCGAGGTAACGACCTCGTCCCGCTTCCGCAACGGTTCCCGTCACCCGCATGACCCCTCTCGTCCGCATCGGCACGCGTCGCTCCAAACTGGCCCTGACCCAGTCGGGCATGATGCAGCGCGCCATCGGACGCGCCCTGGGTGTGCCGGAGGCGGATATCGAGGCGGCGGTACCCCTGGTCGAAATCGTCACGACCGGGGATAGGGTGCAGGATCGCCGCCTGATGGACATCGGCGGAAAGGCCTTGTTCACCAAGGAGATCGAGGAGGCCCTGCTGGATGGCCGCGTGGATGTGGCCGTCCATTCGATGAAGGACATGCCGGCCGATCAGCCGCCGGGCCTGTGCATCGCCGCCGTGCCGGTGCGCGAGGATGCGCGCGACGCCTTCATCAGCGATGTGGTCCCCAGTTTCGACGAATTGCCTATGGGCGCGCGGCTGGGTACGGCCTCCCTGCGGCGACAGGCCCAGGCCTTGGCGCTGAGGCCTGACCTGAAGATCGAGATGCTGCGCGGCAATGTGGATACGCGGCTGCGGCGGCTGGCCGACGGCGAGTTCGACGCTATCCTGCTGGCCACCGCGGGATTAAACCGGCTGGGGTTCGAGGGCGTGATCCGCGAGCGCCTGTCTCTGGACAGTTTTCTGCCCGCGCCGGGTCAAGGCGCGCTGGCCCTGCAGACAAGGGTCGAGGATCTGGACGCGGCCTGGGTATCGGTTCTGAACGACACGATGACGGCCTTGGCCATCGAGGCCGAGCGCGGAGCCATGACAGCGCTGGAGGGGTCCTGTCGCACCGCGGTCGGGGCCCATGCCGAAATCGGCGACGGGCGGCTGTTGCTGACCACCGAAATGCTGGCCCCCGATGGCTCCGCCCGCTGGCGACGCGGCGGCGAGATGGTCGAAATCGAGGCGGTAGATGCCGGTGCACAGGCGCGGGCGCTCGGCCTGAGGCTGGGAGCCGAGGTGCATGCGCTGGCCGGCGATCAGAGGGTGTCGTCCTGAGCGACCGGCGTCGCGTCTGGGTCACCCGCGCCGAACCCGGCGCGTCGCGCACCGCCGGGCGATTGAGGGCGATGGGATGGGAGCCGGTGGTGCAGCCGCTGCTGGCGATCCGACCGCTGTCACCCGCCGTGCCAGAGCTGGAGGGCTTCGATGCTCTCGTCTTCACCAGCCGCAACGGCGTCAGTGGCTTTGCCGCCCTGACGCCCCGGCGCGATCTGCGGGTGTTCGCAGTGGGCGCGGCCACGGCACAGGCCGCAAGCGAGGCGGGCTTCTCCGACGTGCAATCGGCCGACGGCGCAGTGGACGATCTGGTCGCCCTGATCGCGCGCGAGATGCAACCCGGCGAGCGGCTGCTGGCCTTGGTGGCGCGCCAGCCCGTGGCCGATCTGGCCACCCTGCTGAACGGTCGGGTTCAGGTCGAGACCCTGGCCGTTTATGAAGCCGTCGAGACGAAGGCGGATGCGCCTGAGGATGTCGCGGCCATCCTGATCCATTCGCCCCGCGCGGCTGTGGCCCTGGCTGGCCTGGGAGTGAAGACCGTCCAACAGTGCCGCATCGTCGCCATTTCGGCACAGGCGGCTGCTCCCTTGCAAGGACTGCCTATCGCCGATCTGAGCATTGGCACCCATCCGAGCGAAACGGGGATGCTGGAGGCGCTTGGCAAGCCCGCGCCCGCCGTATAAAGAGCGCCTCTCTCGCGCGAGCCGGTTCCCGTCCGCGCCGGGCCGCTTTAGCTCAGCTGGTAGAGCACATCATTCGTAATGATGGGGTCAGGTGTTCGAGTCACCTAAGCGGCACCACCTTTTCCGACATCGCCGACGCATCTCCTGATCGCCTCCGCGCGTAAACGATGCGGGCTGCGTCGTGAGCAATCGCGGCGTGGCGTCTTGAACATATAAGGATGTCCTTATATGTCTGCTGGCCCTTACGGCCCGACTGGAGTCCGCCTTGTCCCGATCCACCTTCCTGTTCACGTCCGAAAGCGTTTCGGAGGGCCACCCCGACAAGGTCGCGGACCGGATTTCCGACACGGTCGTGGACCTGTTCCTGGCACGCGATCCCGAGGCGCGGGTGGCGTGTGAGACACTGTGCACGACCAATCTGGTGGTGCTGGCCGGCGAAATCCGCGGCAAGGGCATCTGGGAGAACGACGCCTGGGTCCCGGGTCTGGAGGCCGAGATCGAGGCGGCCGTGCGCGCCGCCGTGCGCGACATCGGCTATGAGCAGGACAAGTTCCACTGGAACACCTTCGAGTTCCAGAACCACCTGCACGGCCAGTCGGTGGACATCGCCGTGGGCGTGGACGCCGCCGACAACAAGGACGAGGGCGCGGGCGATCAGGGGATCATGTTCGGCTATGCCTCGAACGAGACGCCCGAACTGATGCCGGCGACCCTGGCCTACAGTCACGCCATCCTGAAGAAGCTGGCCGAGGTGCGTCATGCGGGCGGCACCCTGCTGGAGCCGGACGCCAAGAGCCAGGTGACCATCCAGTATGTGGACGGCAAGCCGGTGCGGGCGACCTCCATCGTGCTGTCGACCCAGCATGCGGCGGGCAAGGCCGATCAGGTGGCGGCCTTCGTCAAGCCGCTGATCCTGGAGGTCCTGCCCGAGGGCTTCACCGACGAGAACACCGTCTGGCACATCAATCCGACCGGCATCTTCGAGATCGGCGGGCCGGATGGCGACACCGGCCTGACCGGCCGCAAGATCATCGTCGATACCTATGGCGGGGCGTCTCCGCACGGCGGCGGCGCCTTCAGCGGCAAGGATCCGACCAAGGTGGACCGCTCGGCGGCCTATGCCTGCCGCTACCTGGCCAAGAATGTGGTGGCCGCGGGCCTGGCCGACCGCTGCACCATCCAGATCAGCTATGCCATCGGCGTGGCCGAGCCCCAGTCGATCCACGTCGATCTGCACCGCACGGGCCGCATCGACGAAAGCGTGCTGGAGCGCGAACTGCTGGGCCTGATCGGCGGCGCCACCCCGCGCGCCATCCGCCAGCACCTGGGTCTGAACAAGCCGATCTATGCCCGCACCGCCGCCTATGGCCACTTCGGGCGCGAGCCGGATGCGGACGGCGGGTTCGGCTGGGAGAAGACGGATCTGGTGGATCGGTTGAAGGCGCTGGCGGGCTGAGGCCAACCGGACCGATCCGGGACGATCAACCAACGGTGATTTGCCCCCCCCCATCGACAGTTGTGTAGCGTGAGGTTCTGAAAGCTCAGGAGCCGATCGACATGACCGATCCCACGACCTTGCCCGACGTCGTCAGTGTCGGACAGCGCCGCCGTCCCGGCGGCGTTTTCCCAACCGCAGGCGGTGGTGGAGGCGGCAATACGGGCGATCCGCCAGGCCGGACCATCGACCTCGATCCCGGCGACCCGGAGCCGCCACAACAGACAGACCCGTGCGCCTATCCGGATACAGCACTGCCCTGGAATGCGGATGCGGCAGGAGCTTATGCAGTCCAGAAGTTTTTGGAGAAGGCTGCCGAGATCGGCTTTGCCGATGCACCGAATGGGGTGCCGAACCTGCGGAATCGGGAGTTCGGAAGTTTCCTTATCCGAGGACCGGGTGCTTCAATAACCCTCACCCCTACGACGGCGGGAGAGGCTGGTGACCCGACCAGTCTGGAGCTGGACCCGCACAATACCACCCCCTCAAACTATCAAGGTGATGTTCATAGCCACCCATTTGGCAACCCTTTGCCAAGCCAGGACGACTGGAACACGTTTATGGCCAACAATGATCTCGCCCGTCGTGCTGGGCGATCGAACGAGACGTTCTACATGTACATCATTGCAGCAGACCAAAATGGAGGCCCGCCGATCACTTACGTGTATCAAGATGGTCCTCGTCCAGTAGGTAGTCCTGACCCGGCCAAACCAACGCAGCCAGGACCGGAGGTTAATCCCGATGCCCAACCCTGTCCTTAGTCTCGCATGTTTTGGGCTGTGCTTAGCCGTCAACCTGCTGTGCGGGTCACAGTCGCATGCTCAATCGGCAGAGCCCAACAACATCAGACCAACTCAGGCGGAAGGGCGCTCGTTGTTGGACTCATTGATGCTGGTCGCCGAGCGCCGCGACGGATACAGGATTGAAGTGCGTACAGATGCTGGGGTGTTCAATCAGGCAGCCTTGGTGTTGACGTTTGAAGGCCAAAGCTGGCGCGGCACCACAGCTTACTGTGATAGAGTTCGAAACGCCGTCGATGCCTTTCAGTATCTGCCACCTCTGCGGCCCGGCCCAGCGTTGATCTTGCCCGGCGCAGGCCCAGACACCTCCCGTATCGCAACCCGACGTGCACCACCGTGGACCATCAGGACGCAACTGACCGCGCCAGACGGCTCAAACGTCGATGCCGAGATGCAGGGTAGCCAGGGGCCATATGTTGATTGGCTTGATGAAACGATTGACGCGATCAAGGCGTGTGGACCACCGACATCGTGATGTTAGTGGGCACATGTGGCGTGCACCGCTATAGCCGCGCCATGACCACCGACCCCGACCCCATAAACCGCCCCCTACGCTCCTTCGGGCGGATCAAGGCGCGGCCGATCAAGCCGAAGCAGGCGGCGCTGTTCGACAGTCTGCTGCCGCGCATTGCCGTGCCCGATCCGGCGGCGGGGCCGATCGATCCGCAGGCGCTGATGCCGGGTGCGCAAGGCGTCTGGCTGGAGATCGGGTTCGGCGGGGGCGAACATCTGGCGACCCAGGCGGGACGGCATCCGGGCGTGCTGATGATCGGGTGCGAGCCGTTCCTGAACGGGGTGGCCTCGGTCCTGAGGCATATCGACGAGGGCGGGCTTAGCAATGTGCGTGTCCATGCCGACGATGCGCGGGCGGTGATGGCGGCTCTGCCGGACGCGTCGCTGGACCGGGTGATGATCCTGTTCCCCGACCCCTGGCACAAGGTGCGGCACAACAAGCGCCGCCTGTTGCAGGACGAGACGGCGGCCGAAATCGCGCGACTGCTGAAGCCCGGCGGGGTGGTGCGGTTCGTGACCGACTGGGAAGACTATGCGGGCTGGGCGCTGGAGCGATTGGCGCGGACGCCGGGGCTGGAGCGGGTGCCTTCGCCCGATGACGACTGGACCGTGCCGTGGGACGACCATGTCACCACCCGCTATGAGGAAAAGCGGCTGGGCGACACGACGCCGCTGTTCATGGAGTTCCGGCGGGTCTGACCGGCGTCAGTCGCGCAGAGCCGCAAAGGTGCGGATGAAGGCGAACTGTTCGTCGGTTTCTGGCACCGGGCGACCGCGCGCCTTGCCGACGCGAAGGACGGCCTCGTCCGGATCCATGCCGCCGACGATCAGGGCACAGATCGCCAGCGACGGCGCGCGCCCCAGGCCGGCGCGGCAGTGGATCACGATGGCTTGTCCCGCGCGCAGCCGCCGGTCAATGGCCTGGGCCAGCTTGCGATAGGCGGCGACATCGTCGGGCAGGCCATGGTCGGGAATGGGGAAGTTGTGAAAGCCGACGCCGTGTCGCGCGGCCGCACCGCCCTCGTCGGCGAGGCCCAGCTTCTGGGCCTCCGCGGGCTCCAGCATGCTGATGACATGATCGACCATGCCGTGCGACAGGCCGGCCATCTGTTCGTCGAGGGCCTCGCCGCCGTCGGGCTTGCGCGACACGCCCAGGCGGCCGGTGGTGTTCAGTCCGATCCAGTGGATTTTCATCGGCGCTTTCTGGCGGCGCGGGGCGGGGATGGCAATGACTGTCGTCGGCCTGTTGCGAGAAGGGGCTGACAAAGCCGTTCCGGGGGTCTATATGCCGCCCTACATCGTTAGACCGGCGTCAAACGGCGTCGTTCCAAGCGGCGGCCCCGGATGGCCCGCCGCTTTTTTATTGCCTGTGAGACTAGAGCCTTGAAGGCCAAGACCGTCGAAGACCGCGCTCTGCTGGAGCTGATCGAACCCGTGGCCGAGAGCCTGGGTCTCGACATCGTGCGGGTGCGGCTGATGGGCGGCACCCTGCGTCGCCGCCTGCAGATCATGGCCGAGCGGCCCAGCGACCACGATATCGCGGTCGAGGAGTGCGCCCGCCTGAGCCGCGCGGTGTCCGAGATTTTCGACGCCGCCGATCCGATCGCGGGCGAGTATCTGCTGGAAGTGTCATCGCCGGGCGTAGACCGCCCCCTCACGCGCCAGTCCGACTTCGACCTTTTCGAGGGCTATGAGGCGCGACTGGAGACCGACCGTATGGTCGAGGGCCGCAAGCGATTCAAAGGCGTCCTGGCAGGGACGGACGGCGAGAACATCGCCATCGATCTGGACGGGGAGGAGGACACCGCCCTGATCCCCTTCGACTGGTTGGTGGATGCCAAGCTGGTGCTGACCGACGAACTGATGAAGGCGGGGGCCGAAAAGCGCGCCGCCCGCAATGACAACGATACAACCGAGACCGAGGACTAAAGACATGGCTGTTGCCGGCGTTTCCGCGAACCGTCTTGAACTGCTGCAGATCGCCGATGCGGTCGCGCGCGAGAAGAACATCGACAAGGAGATCGTCGTCGAGGCGATCGAGGAGGCGATCCAGAAGGGCGCCAAGTCGCGCTATGGTGCTCACCACGACATCCGCGCCAAGATCGACATCAAGACCGGCGAGCTGAGCCTGACGCGTCACGTCACCATCGTGCCCGACGACTGGCAGCCAGAAGACGAGCTGGAAGAGTTCAACGACAGCGCCATGGTACGCCTGACCGACGCGTCCAAGCGTGATCCGGAAGCCGAGGTCGGCAAGGAATACGTCGAGAACCTGCCGCCGTTCGACTTCGGCCGGGTGCAGACCCAGATGGCCCGCCAGGTCGTCATGGGCAAGGTTCGCGACGCCGAACGCGCCAACCAATACGAAGAGTTCAAGGACCGCGTCGGGGAGATCGTCAACGGCACGGTCAAGCGCGTCGAATACGGCAACACCGTTGTCGACCTGGGCCGGGGCGAGGGCATCATGCGCCGCAACGATTCCATCCCGCGCGAAGTGTTCAACATCGGCGACCGGATCCGCACCTACATCTATGACGTCCGCGCCGAGGCCAAGGGCCCGCAGGTCATGCTGTCGCGCTCGCACCCCGGCTTCATGGCCAAGCTGTTCGCCCAGGAGGTGCCCGAGGTCTATGACGGCGTGATCGAAATCCGCGCCGCCGCCCGCGACGCCGGCTCGCGCGCCAAGATGGCCGTCCTGTCGAACGACAGCTCCATCGACCCGGTCGGCGCCTGCGTCGGCATGCGCGGCAGCCGCGTTCAGGCGGTCGTCGCCGAACTGCAGGGCGAGAAGATCGACATCATCCAGTGGAACAACGATGAGCCGACCTTCATCGTGAACGCCCTGGCCCCGGCCGAAGTCTCCAAGGTCGTGCTGGACGAAGAGGCCGACCGCGTCGAAGTCGTCGTGCCGGACGAGCAGTTGTCGCTGGCCATCGGCCGCCGCGGCCAGAACGTGCGTCTCGCCTCCCAGTTGACCGGCTGGCAGATCGACATCATCACCGAAAGCCAGGATTCCGAGCGTCGCCAGAAGGAGTTCGGCGAGCGCACGGCCCTGTTCCAGGAGGCCTTAGACGTCGACGAGGTCATCGCCCAGCTGCTGGTCACCGAAGGCTTTGCGACGGTCGAAGACCTGGCTTTTGTCGAGCCCTATGAAATCTCCGAGATCGAAGGCTTCGACGAGGACACCGCCGAGGAACTGCAGGCTCGCGCCCGCGACTTCCTGGACCGTCAGGCCGCCGAACTGGACGCCAAGCGCGTCGAGCTGGGCGTCGAGGATGCCGTCCTGTCCGTTCCGGGCGTGACCGGTGCCATCGCCGTCGCCCTGGGCGAAGGCGGGGTCAAGACGGTCGAGGACCTGGCCGACCTGGCCACCGACGAAATCCGTGGCGGCTATGAGGTCAAGAACGGCGAGCGCGTGAAGGTGCCCGGCGTGCTGGAGAGCTTCAACCTGGCCCAGGAAGAGGCGGAAATGCTGATCCTGCAGGCTCGCGTGGCCGCCGGCTGGATCGATGCGTCCGAACTGCCCCAGCCGCCCGAGCCCGAATACGAGGAAGAGGTCGAGTACGCCGAGGGTGAATATGACGCCGACGCCGTGTTCGGCGATGCGCCCGAAGCCGATGCCGAAACGGTTGATGCCGATGCCGACGAGGTCCTCGCCGAGGACTCCGACGACACGCGCGACGCGTGATGGGAGACCGGATCGTCCATGGGGTTGCGCGACGCGACGATCGATAGGGACCGCCGGGACCTGGTGACGCACCAGGTCATGGACGAATCTCGCCTGATCCGCTTCGTCGCCGCTCCTGACGGTTCGGTCGCCCCTGATCTGGCACGCAAACTGCCGGGGCGCGGCCTTTGGGTCGCGGCCGATCGCGCCTCCATCCAGGCGGCGGTCAAGAAGAACCTGTTCAGCCGCGCGGCCAAGACCCCGCTGAAACCGGCGGCCGATCTGGCCGATACGGTCGAAAGCCTGCTGGTCCGGCGCTGTCTGGATCAGCTGGGTCTTGCCCGGCGCGAGGGCGTGCTTATCTCTGGCTTCGAAAAATCGCTGGCCAATATCCGCGCCGGAAAAGTGGCCTGGATCGTGGAGGCGTCGAACGGTTCCGCCGACGGACGCGGCAAGCTGCTGGCCCTGGCCGGGCACATGTCGCCGCCCCCGAAAGTGTGCGGCACATTCAGCGCCGACGATTTGAGTTTGGCCCTTGGGCTGGAAAATGCGATACATGCCGTCCTGCTGACAGGCGGGCGGGCCGATCGCTGGACCATCGAGGTCGAGCGACTGGCGGGATTTCGATCGCTGATACCCACGGATTGGGGTGTCGGAGCGGCTGAGGGCCCGAGCAAGGATTCTGACGGGCGGAGTTCCGTTCCCTCATAGGGGGCGGGGCGACGCGCGGCTTTTTGTGTTTGAACGAGAGGGTGGCGGATGTCCTGCTGCCCCGAGTAAAGCGACCGAATGACTGACGAGAACGACAAGACCAAAGACGGCGCAACGCAGGCTCCGACCGGGACACCCTCCCAGACGGGACCGCGCGCGCCGCTGAGCCTGAAGCCACGCCAGGCGGGAGCGGTTTCGGCCGGCACCGTCAAGCAGAGCTTCAGCCACGGCCGGACCAAGACCGTGGTGGTCGAGACCAAGCGCCGCGTCGGCGCGACGCCCGGGCATCAGCGTCCGCAAGGCTTCGACGTCGCACGTCCGCGCACCGAGGTCGCCCCGGCGCCGCGTCCGGCGGCTGCGCCTGCGACCGGTCCCGCCGGTGGCCGCCTGTCCACCGAAGAGCAGGAGGCGCGCCGTCGCGCCATCGAACTGGCCACCCAGGCCCAGGCCGAGAAGGCCCGGGCCCAGGCCGCCGAACAGGCGCGCCGCGACGCTGCCGCCCGCGAACAGGCCGCCGCCGCGGAACAGGCCGCCAATGCCGCCCAAGCGGAAGCCGCGGCTGCCCGTGCCGCCGCCGAAGCCGCCCGTGCCGAGGCCTCCAAATTGGCGGCTGCCGCGCCTGCGCCCGCCAAGCCCGTCGCCAAGCCGGCTGCACCTGTCGCCGCAGCCCCGACGCCTGCCCCGGTCGCGCCGGCCCCGATACCTGCCCCTGCGGCTCCGGCGCGTCCGGCTCCGCCCGCTCGTCCGGTCGTCAACTTCGGCCAGCGTGTGCCCAAGGCCCCCAATCCGTCGCGCGCCCCTGCCGAACGTCCGGCCTTCGGTGGTCGCTCCGCCCGCGAACAGGCGATGGGCGGCGGCGAGAAGTCCTATTCCGACCGTCCTGCCGCGCCGTCCAGTCGTCCGGCCAAGCCGGCTGAACCCGTCCGCTATTCTGCCCTGAACCCGCGCCCGGCACCGGGTGCGGCCCGTCCGGGTGGTGCCCGCACAGGCCCGGGCGGTCGCCCGGCACCCAATGCTCCGCCCGCGCAGGCCGAGGTGGCGCGTCCCAGCCGTGCGCCCGGCGGCGGCTTTGCCCGCCCCGTCAGCCGCGAGGACGACCGCGACAAACGCTTCTCCGACGCCGGCAAGGCCG
Source organism: Brevundimonas sp. (assembly GCF_016463295.1). GTDB lineage: Bacteria > Pseudomonadota > Alphaproteobacteria > Caulobacterales > Caulobacteraceae > Brevundimonas. The sequence goes on along the minus strand of NZ_JAEMRO010000004.1, from coordinate 34,514 downwards.
TGTCGCGCACGCGCGGCGAGCCCAAACGCCGCGAAGGCCGTCTGACCATCTCGGCCTTGGCCGGTGACGGGGACACCGCCGAGCGCATGCGCTCGCTGGCCTCGGTCCGCCGTGCCCGCGAACGCGAGAAGGAAAAGCGCAAGGGTGGCTCGACCGACACGCCGAACCGTCCGCGCGAGGTCGTCATTCCCGACGTCATCACCGTGGGCGATCTGGCCAACCGGATGGCCGTGCGCGGTGTCGATATCGTCAAGTTCCTGATGAAGCAGGGCCTGATGATGAAGATCAACGACGTCATCGACACCGACACCGCCGAGCTGGTGGCCGACGAATACGGCATGACCGTCAAGCGGGTGTCCGAATCCGACGTCGAGACCGGCTTCCTGTCCGATGCCGTGGATGACGAGGCGACCACGCCTCGCGCACCGGTGGTGGCCATCATGGGCCACGTCGACCACGGCAAGACCAGCCTGCTGGACGCGTTGCGCACCACCGATGTGGCGGCGGGCGAGGCCGGCGGCATCACCCAGCACATCGGCGCCTATCAGGTGAAGACGCCGTCGGGCGAGGCCGTGACCTTCCTGGATACGCCCGGCCACGCGGCCTTCAGCGCCATGCGGACGCGCGGTGCCAATGTCACCGACATCGTCATCCTGGTGGTGGCGGCCGACGACGGGGTCATGCCCCAGACGATCGAGAGCATCCAGCATGCCAAGGCGGCGAACGCCCCGATCATCGTGGCCGTCAACAAGATCGACAAGCCGGATGCGGACCCGCAAAAGGTCGTCAACGAGCTGCTGCAATACGAGATCATCGGCGAGGCCCTGGGTGGCGACACCCAGATCGTCGAGGTCTCAGCCAAGGCCCGCACCAATCTGGACGGCCTGATCGAGGCCATCCTGCTGCAGGCCGAGGTCATGGACCTGAAGGCCGATCCGGAACGCTCGGCCGAAGGCGTGGTCATCGAGGCCAAGCTGGACAAGGGCCGCGGCCCCGTCGCCACCGTCCTGGTCAAGCGCGGCACGCTGAAGCGCGGCGACATTGTCGTGGCCGGTTCGGCCTGGGGCAAGGTTCGCGCTCTGCTGAACGAGCGCAACGAGCAGCTGACCGAGGCCGGTCCGTCCGTCCCGGTCGAAATCCTGGGTCTGGACGAGGCTCCGTCGCCCGGCGACATCTTCGCCACGGTGGAGAATGAGGCGCGCGCCCGCGAGCTGACCGAATTCCGTGCCCGTCAGAAGCGCGAGAAGGCGACCGGCGGCATCAACCAGGTCAGCCTGGTCGACATGATGGCCAAGCTGGGCTCCAAGAAGATCAGCGAACTGCCGGTCCTCATCAAGTCGGACGTCCAGGGCTCGGGCGAGGCCATCCAAGGCTCGCTGGAGAAGATGGGCAATGACGAGGTGCGCGCCCGCGTCGTCTATTCAGGTGCCGGCGGCATCACCGAGAGCGACGTGCAGTTGGCCAAGTCGGCCGGTGCGCCGATCCTGGGCTTCAACGTCCGGGCCTCGAAACAGGCCAAGGACTTGGCCGATCGCGAAGGCGTGGAGATCCGTTACTATTCGATCATCTACGACCTGCTGGACGACATGAAGGGCGTGCTGTCCGGCATGCTGGCCCCGCTGCAGCGCGAAACCTTCCTCGGCAACGCCCAGGTGCTGCAGGTCTTCGACATCTCCAAGACCGGCAAGATCGCCGGCTGCCGGGTGTCCGAGGGCGTGGTCCGCAAGGGGGCCAAGGTCCGGATCATCCGCGACGACGTCGTGGTTCTGGAACTGGGCACGCTCACGACGCTCAAACGCTTCAAGGACGAGGTCAACGAGGTCCCGTCGGGCCAGGAGTGCGGCATGCACTTCCAGGGCTTCCAAGACATCAAGGCCGGCGACTACATCGAGTGCTTCACGGTCGAAGAGATCAAGCGCACGCTGGACTAGGCGGCGGGCGCTGGCTGTTTTCCCTCCCCCTGCGGGGGAGGGTGGTCGCGCAGCGACCGGGTGGGGAGGGCTAAGGCAAGGCATCTTCGGTGCTCGTGTCGCCTAGCCCCTCCCACCCTGTCATCGCTTCGCGCCGACATCCCTCCCTCTGCGAGGGAGGGAGGATTCTCCTGCCGCGATTTAGCCTTACAGGTCAGCGATCAAGCCTCATGAAACGCCTTCTGATCCCGCTTCTGGCCTTCGTCTCCGTCGCCGGACCGGCGATGGCCGAGACACGCTACCTCGCGTTCGATGCGTCCAATCGCGTGACCCAGGCCCTGACGCGCGGCGTGACGCTGGAGGCGGACCGCGGCCTGTTCGGCGCGATCAGCGTGCGCCGGATCATCTCCACCTCCAACCGCGGCTCGGCCGACATCCGGCGCGGCGGCCCGGATGCGGTGCGCCGTGCCCTGCCTGACGGCTCGCGCGAGACCAGCGTCTATACGATCAGTCCTGAAGGTGGCGGACGCGGCCTCAGTCGCGCCCTGTGTCCCAGTGCCGACGAGGCTTGGCTGGTGCTGGGGCGGGTACGTCTGGGGCGGCCCCTGACCCTGCATGCGGTCGGGCGCTGGACCGACGGCACCTACCGCCACTGTGTCGAGCTGTCCTACGACTGGCGCGGCGAATGGGCTATGCTGCCGGCGGGCGGCGTCGATCCGGATGCGGCGACCGCGCAGCCCTGACAGACCCTGCGGCCGGTGTTGACTATGCCGGTCCTGCGTTCGACAAGGCCTGATCCCTTGTTTCTGGCAGCCCTGTCGCCATTCGCGTCGAGCGCCGTTTCGTTTCTGGAGATCGACCTGTGTCCACCGAACATCTGATGGGTGTCTACAACCGTGCGCCGCTGGAGGTGGATCGCGGTCAGGGCGCACGTCTGTGGGCCAAGGACGGGACCGAGTATCTGGACTGCGTCATGGGCATTTCGACCAATGCCCTGGGCCACGCCCACCCCGTCCTGATTCAGGCGGTCAAGGACCAAGCCGAAAAGCTGTGGCACGTCTCGAACATCTTCCGCATTCCCGGTCAGGAAGCCTTGGCTGACGCTCTGTGCGAAAAATCGTTCGCCGATGTGGTCTTCTTCACCAACTCAGGCACCGAGGCGGTCGAGTGCGCGATCAAGACGGCGCGCAAATATCACTCGGCCAAGGGCAATGCCGAGCGGATCGACATCTACGGCTTCGACGGCAGTTTCCACGGCCGGACCTACGGCGCCATCAATGCCGCCGCCAACCCCACCTATACCAACGGTTTCGGCCCGCCGATGGAGGGCTTCCATCAGCTGAAGTTCGGTGATCACGACGCGATCAAGGCCGCCATCGCCAATCCGACGACGGCCGCCATCATCGTGGAGCCGGTGCAGGGCGAGGGCGGTTGCCGGGCCATTCCGGAAGTCTGCCTGCGGGGCCTGCGTGATCTCTGCGACGAGCACGGGGTGTTGATCATCTTCGACGAGGTCCAGTGCGGCATGGGCCGGACCGGCAAGCTGTGGGCGCATGAGTGGGGCGGCATGACGCCCGACATCATGGCCATCGCCAAGGCGCTGGGCGGCGGCTTCCCCATCGGAGCCTGTCTGGCGACGACCGAGGCGGCCAGCGGCATGGTCGCCGGGGTGCATGGCTCGACCTTCGGCGGCAATCCGCTGGCCATGGCCGTCGGACTGGCCGCGTTCGGCGAGGTCTCGAAGCCAGAGACCTTGGCCAACGTCAACGAGATCGCCGGCTATCTGAAACAGCAGCTGAACGGGCTGAAGGACCGCTATCCCGACGTCATCGTCGAGGTGCGGGGCAAGGGCCTGCTGATGGGGGTCAAGCTGATCCCCAACAACCGTGACTTCATGGGCTGGGCCAGAGATGAGGCGCAGCTGCTGGTGGCCGGTGGCGGCGACAATCTGGTCCGCATCCTGCCGCCGCTGAACCTGACGCTGGACGAGGCGCGCGAGGCGGTCGAGCGGTTCGAGAAGGCCTGCGAGGTCGCGCGCGGCAAGATGGCGGTCTGAGGCGGGATCTCAACCGCCTCCCAAGTCTTGCCTGACCGAAGAGGGCACCTGTCCGGTCGGGCAGTGGGTGTAGCGATCGCCGTATTCGACGGTCGAGAAGCTGCCGCGCCCGTTGACGACGATGTCGAAGTCCGCGCGGTCAACCTGATCCAGCTCGTTGCGGCTAGAGGCCTTGACCCGATAGCGGTTGCCGCCCAGCGCCTCGAAGCCGTCGATGGTGATGGCCCCGTCGAACGAGGCCAGCGTGCGCTCGTCGAAATAGCTGATCATGTCGCCGCCATTCGCGATCGCTTGGGCACAGGTCTGGCCGATGGCGTAATAGCCCTTCTCTAACGGCGGAAAGGTCAGAGCACCGCCGGGCGATGATGCGGTCGAGGCGGTTGACGCCGCAGCCTGGCGTCCCTCGTCGGTCAGAGTGCATATCTGCCCCTTGTCGCTGGTCCCGCCCAGGACGTATTCGCGGCCATTCCATCGCAGGAATTCGATGCAACCCGCGTCTTCGTCCATGCCGTTGACCATTTCGATGTCGGGCCATGCCAGCCCCGGGCGAGCATGAAATGCGTAGTGTCCGAAGGTTTCCCTGAAGTCGGCGATGGTCCGCCACTCGCCGCTCTGCTGAGTCAGCACAGTGATGCGGCGCTGGTTCATGCCATAGCAGTCGTCGCTGTCGCTCTTGACCAAGGCGTCGGGTCGACCGTCACTGTTCAAATCCCGATACTGTTCGATTTCGGCATAGACGGCGTCGCAATCGTCCTCGCTGTAGCGCCACTGGTTGTCGCCTTGCGGTCGGTCGAAACCGGCGGCCGTCATGATACCCGTCATCTCGCTCGGAGGGACCGCCGGTCGATCCTGTGCGCTGGATGCTGTCGCGCCGCTGTCCGCCGCCGTTTCGGGATTTGCGCGTGACTCAGAGCCACACGCCATGAGGCCGAAGGTCACCAAACCGATGGCGACGCCACGACCCAAGGTCGATCGTTCCGGTGAGCTATGAAAGGTCATGGATGAACCCCTGCATTCACAACAGGAGGAAAACTAAACATCGGCGAGCGTCAGTGTCCAGAACGCGGCTCGACGAGCGCCATGACCACGCATCTCCGGCTTGCCATTCCCCCAGTCTGACAGCATGAACGCGCCAAACCGCCCGAGGGCGGGAGGAGTTCATCATGGTGCGCCACTTCCTCGACATCCACCGCCTGTCCGCCGAGGACCTGCGCGCCATCCTGGATGACGCCCATGCGCGCAAGGCTGCGCGTCAAGGCTGGCCCAAGGGGCGCGTCGATGCTGATGCGCCGGCCAAGGACCGTGTCCTGGCGATGATCTTCGAGAAGAACTCCACCCGCACGCGCTTCAGCTTCGATGCCGCCATCCGCCAGCTGGGGGGATCGTCGATCATCGCCAATGCGGGAGACATGCAGCTGGGCCGGGGCGAGCCGGTCGAGGATACGGCCAAGGTGCTATCGCGCATGGTCGATGCGGTCATGATCCGCGCCAACGATCATGAGGATGTCGAGCGGTTCGCGCGGGTCTCGACCGTGCCGGTGATCAACGGCCTGACCGACCGGTCGCACCCCTGCCAGATCCTGGCCGACATACTGACGATCGAGGAACATCGCGGCCCGATCGCGGGCAAGACGGTCGCCTGGGTCGGGGACGGCAACAACGTCTGCCACAGCTTCATGCATGCGGCGGCCAAGCTGGACTTCCATCTCCAGGTCGCGTGTCCGGCGGACTATCATCCCGACCTGCACGACCTGGCTAAAGGCGGGGCGCATGTGACCCTGACCAGCGATCCGCGCGAGGCCGTGAAAGGGGCCGATGTGGTCGTGACCGACACCTGGGTGTCGATGGGCGACGGCGATTATGAGGACCGCCTGGAGGCATTCGACGGCTATACGGTCGATGATGCCCTGATGAACGCCGCCGCGCCGGACGCCGTGTTCCTCCACTGCCTGCCCGCGCACCGGGGCGAAGAGGTGTCGGACGCCGTCATCGACGGCCCGCGCTCGCTGGTCTGGGACGAGGCGGAGAACCGCATCCATGCCCAGAAGGCCGTTCTGGCCTGGTGTTTCGGGGGCTAGTCGAGACCAGCCCCCGACAACTAATCAGCGCAGATTGACGTCCGCGACACCACCGGCATCCGGAGTGGTCTTGGTCAGATTGGCCTTGGCGACTTCGTAGAAGAAGGCGACGGGACCCTTCTTGGAGACCCAGACACGGCCGTCGTCGCCGTCGAAGCGCAGCAGGGTCAGGTGCGGGTCGTCCTTGCCCTTGGGGTACCAGGCCGCGACGATCGGGTTCCAGTTGCGGTCGATGACGCCCTGGTCGTGGTCGATCGACAGCTTGCCGTGGAAGCAGGCCCAGACTTCCTGATCCTTGGAGCCATAGGTAAACATGGCGTCCTGGGCTCCACCCGAAACGTCGCGTGCCAGATCGGTGTCGTTGCGGGTGAAGAACCAGATGGTGCTGGTCTCCTCGTCGCGGAAGGCGGTCATCGGCTGGCTGTGATAGCCGGGACGGTCCAGCCCCAGCATGCCGGTGTTGGACGATTTCAGGTGTTTCCAGAACTCGGTTTCGGCTTCGGCGGCGGTGAGGGTCTTGTCGCTCATGGCGGGGCTCCTGATCGTTCGGGGATGGACAGGAGAAGGGTTCAGCCCCGGTGATGGTTCCGCGCAGTCAATCCCTCAATAGGTCCTCATCGGCATACCCATCAGGGCGGCCAGATGGATCGCCAAGATGAAGACAGCGGTGGCCGACAGCAGCATGATGATCCGCCAGGGGATCATGCGCACCCCCTTGCGGGGATCCCATGGCCGCGCCCCACGCCAGCCGGCAAAGACCGTCAGGGCCACGGCGGCGACGATCAGGACAAGGGTGACGCTCAGAGGCATGGGGGCGAAGTGGCCTGTGGGCTTGCCGGGCGCAAGAGCACAACTCCTTGCCGGGCCGTTAATCTTTACGGCGCATTAACCGCATCAGCGCGAGAAATCGTCTGCGTGCGGCGGTGTCCACAGGAAGTTGGTGACGACGCAACATCTAGCGGTTAACCACGCATTTACACCCACGATCTGGACGATTAGCGTTCGGCGTGAAGGTGGGGAGACGAATCAGTGAGCGCAGCGGCGCCTTGGAGCGTGAAGGGGATCGAACCCAAGGCCCGTGAGATCGCCAAGGACCTGGCGCGTCGCTCGGGCATGACTCTGGGCGAATGGTTGAACACCATGATCCTGGAGGACGGCGACGACGATGACGGCGTCGTGCCGCTGGCCCGCCGTCCCCATGTTTCCGACACCTATGAGCGCCGTGGGCGCAGCCGCCGCCTGGATGACGCCTATGGTTCGGGCGACGAGGGCTGGCAGCGTCTGGGAGCGTCCATCGACGCCATTGCCGCGCGTCTGGAAGCGGCCGAGCGGCGCTCCACCGTGGCCATTCAGGGGGTAGATCAGGCGGTCAGCGGTCTGGTGCGCCGTCTCGACGGGCAGGACGCGACGGGCAAGACCTATGCCCGCCGCATCGACGACATCGCCGAGGAGTTGCGCGAGGGTCACCGCCGTCTGCGCAAGTTCGAACAGGAAGTCGGCCCCCAGACCGCCGATGCCTTCGGCAAGATCGAGGCGTCTGTCGGAGCGATCACGGGCCGACTCTACGACATCGAGGAGCGTCAGCGTGCGGGTACCGAAGATCTGCGTCGGCGCATGGAGGCCATCGAGAAGGCCGCCGGTCCCGGTGTCGGAACCGATCTGCTGGCCCAGGTCGGCGCGCGGCTGGACGAGGCGCAGGCGCGCACGACCGAGGCTCTGCGCGGGCTGGAACGCTCCTTCGCCGGGCTGGACCAGCGCATGCGTGCGGCTGAGGGGCGGGTCGAGCCGGAAGGCGCGCGCGAGGCCGCCCGCTTCGAGAAGCTGGCCGAAACCCTGACCCGTCAGGTCGAGGCCAGCCGTTCGGAGATGATGCGGCGTCTCGACACCGCCGAGACCGAGGGCCGGATCGACCGGATCGAGCGCGCCGTCCAGGCCATCGGCGATCAGGTCAAGGCCTCCGAAGAACGCGCCGCCCGCGCCGTCGAGGCCATGGGCCGTGAAGTCCTGAAGATCGCCCAGAACCTGAACGGTCGGGTCGAGGCCGTCGAGGCCGAGGGAGCCTGTCGTCTGGACCGGATCGTCGAGGCCGCCAGCCTGGCCGCGACGCGCAAGGTCGAGGCGGATATGGGCGAGCTGTCGCATGCCCTGACCCAGACCCTGACGCAGTCGCTGGACCAGCGGGTCGAGCGCCGCCTGACAGCTTCGGACGATCGTCATGCGCTGGCCCTGGAAACCCTCGGAAGCGAGATCACGCGCATCTCCGACCGCCTCAGCGAGCGTATCGCCCAGTCCGAGCGCCGCTCGGCCCAGGCCCTGGACGACATCGGCCAACGGCTGAGCGAAAGTTCGGGTCGGATCGAGCAGCGCTATGACCGCGCCTCCGGCGAACTGGCCGAGCGCATGCGCCAGTCCGAAGAGCGTACCGCGGCCTTGCTGAGCGAGGCGCGCGACACCCTGCTGCGCCGTGTCGAGCCCAAGCTGGCGGTCGCAGCCCCGGTCTATCAGGCGGAGCCCGACTGGCGCACGGCGGCCTATCCAGGTGCCAGCTTCCCCGACGCGGCCTTCCCTGATTCTGATTTCGGCAAGGCGGACTTCGGTGGCGTCGAATCGCCCTTTGCGGATCCGATGTTCGAGGACGCGACCCCGGCGGCGCAGACCGCCCAGACCGCATGGGCCGATGAAGTCGTTGAGGCCGAAACCCCGGCATCGATCGCCGCCGAGTCTGAATCCGACGATCCTGTCGCGCCGACGACCGGGACATCGGCCGCCATGGTGTCCGACGACCTTCTGGACGCCGTTCTGCACGGGCCCTTGTCGCAGGACCGCGACGAGGCTCTGGAGACCGAGGTCGATCAGCCTGTCGATGCCGAGCCACCGGTGGTGCCGACCTTCGAAAGCACGCCTGCGCCTCGACCGACGTCCACACCGTTCGGCCAAGGCTTTGGTGGGGCCGATGTATCGGACGCTCTGGCCGCGACCGCGCCCGATATTCTGGACGACGACGTCGACGACTTCGGCACGGATTTCGACGCCGGCACCGACTTCGTCAGCGACCGGACGGTCCGGTCGTCCGACACGCGCCAGACCATAGATGCGGCTCGTGCGGCGATGGCTCCGACCGACGTCGAGGCCCCGCGTTCCGCCTTCGGACTGAAGCGCGGCGGCAAGTCCAGGCTTCAGGAGCGGATGGACAAGCAGTCGGGCGGCACGGTGCGCAAGGCGCTGGGGGCCTCGGCCCTGGCCGCGACCCTGACCGTGGCGGGCGTGGTCGCCTATGGTCAGATGACGGGCAACGGCATAGCCATTCCCGGTCTGGACCGATTCACCGGCGGTGCCGAAACCGTGACGCCGACGGCCGCCCTGGCGATGACGCCGGCGGCACCGTCAGAGGCCGATCTGGCCCGGGGCGAAACCCTCTATGAAGAGGCGATCGCCAAGCTGGATGCCGACGATGCGACCGGTGTCGACACCCTGAAGCAGGCGGCGGACCTCGGCTTTGGCCAAGCCCAGCTGCATCTGGCGGGGCTCTATCAGGACGGCGACAAGGGACTGGACATCGATCCGGTTCAGGCACGGCTCTGGGCCAAGCGCGCGGCCGAGGGTGGCGATGCCCGGGGCATGCACGCCTATGGCATGTATCTGTTCGAAGGCTTCGGCGGCACGCAGGACGGCCCCTCGGCCCTGACCTGGCTGCGTCGCGCGGCCGATCAGGGTCTGGTCGACAGCCAGTACAATGTCGCCAAACTGTACGAGACCGGCGAGAACGGCATCGGCCAGGACCTGTCGGAAGCCTATAAATGGTATCTGATCGCGGCCCGCTCCGGTGACGGCGATGCTCAGGCCTCGGTCGAGCGTCTGAAGGCGACAGTGCCGACCGAGGTTCGCGGCCAGGCCCGTGCGGAGGCCGAACGGTTCCAGGTCGAACCCCTCGGGTAATCCTGGCGGCAGTTATTCCGGGCGCGACGGGTGGCGGTAAACATCTGACGCGTCTATGCGTTTGAGACCTTCACCGTCGCTTTCGGGCGTTTGATTTCCGTTCCAGCCGAAGGCGCGTCCTTTGGATATCTATCTGCCGATCGCCGAGGTTTCGGTGAACTGGCCGTTCCTGGTTCTGCTGGGGGCGATGGTCGGTTTCGTGTCCGGGCTGTTCGGCATCGGCGGGGGCTTCCTGATGGCCCCCATCCTGATCTTCCTGGGCATCCCTCCCGCCGTGGCCGTTGCCAGCCAGGCCAGCCACGTCGTCGCCTCCTCGACCTCGGGCGTGATCAACTACGCCGGCAAGAAGGCCATCGACTTCAAGATTGGCAGCGTGATGGCGGTCGGCGGCGTCTTGGGGGCGCTTCTGGGGGTCGAGCTGTTCCGCTACCTGCGCCTGCTGGGTCAGGCGGATCTGGCGGTCGCCCTGTCCTATTTGCTGTTCCTTGGTGCCATCGGGCTGATGATGCTGTACGAAAGCCTTGGGGCCATCCTGCGCCGCGTGCGGGGCGAGGTGGTGCCGCACAAGGAACGGCGGCGTCCGCTGTGGTTGTACGGCCTGCCGCTGAAGATGCGGTTCCCGCGATCGGGCCTCTACATCAGTGCCATTCCGCCGCTGGGTCTGGGTCTGCTGGTTGGCATCCTCTCGGCCATCATGGGCGTGGGCGGCGGCTTCATCCTGGTGCCGGCCATGCTGTACGTCCTGCGCATGCGGGCCAGTGTGGTGGTGGGGACCAGCCTGTTCCAGATCATCGTGACGACCGCCATGACCACCGTGCTTCAGGCCGGACGGAACCAGACGGTGGATGTGGTGCTGTCGACCATACTGTTGCTGGGCGGGGTCGTCGGGGCCCAGTATGGCGCGCGCTGGTCGGGCAAGTTCCGGGCCGAGGAGCTGCGGGCTGTGCTGGGGCTGATCGTCCTACTGGTCGGGATCCAGATGGGGCTGGAGCTGTTCGTGCGGCCCAGCGACCTGTTCGCCTTCGCCCCTGGCGTGAACTGAGGAGGGAGTGATGATGCAACTGCCGCCACCCCCGCCCGCCGTCGAAGCAGCTGCGCCCACGGCAGAGCCGTCGGTCGCTACGACCCAGCAGGTCCGCGTCGCCGCCGCCCTGACCAATGCCGAGGTGCGGGTCGACTCCAGCTTCCGGGGGGCGTCGATCGTCCTCTACGGCGCGGTGTTCAATCCGACGGACACGCCCGCCGATGTCGTGGTGGTGGTGCGCGGCCCTGACGGCCCGGTGCGTCTGGTCAAGAAGACCCGCAACACGGGCGTCTGGCTGAACAGCCGGCCTGTACTGTTCGAGGGCGCGCCCGGCTTCTACATGACGGCGACCAGCCGCCCCCTGTCCGACATCGCCGACTTTGGCCAGCTGCGCCGCGAGGGCATCGGCCTGGATCACCTGCGTATCAATGCGCCGGAGGAGAGCCGGACTGTCACCCGCTATGGCGTACGCGACGTGGTCGTCAGCCGCCTGGGCGAGGACTATCTGGACTGGCGCCGCGCGGTGATCCGCTTGCGCGAGGATGCAGCGCTGTACAATACCGATCCGACCGGGGTCACGTTCGTGGACCGCGGCCTGTTCCGCGCCCAGATTGAGCTGCCGGCCGTCGCCCCCACAGGCCAGTACGAGGCCGAAGTCTGGCTGTTCCAGGACGGCCAGCCCGTCAGCGCGACCGAACTGGAGCTGACCGTAGAAAAGGTCGGCATCGAGCGGGACATTTACGAATTCTCGCAGAACCGGCCGTGGACCTACGGGATTTTGTGCGTGCTGCTGGCCGCCTTCACGGGCTGGGCGGCGAGCCGGGTGTTCAAGCGGGACTGATCATCCCGCCGCACGGCGCCAGGCCGATGGACTCAAGCCGGTGAAGCCGCGGAAGGCCGTGGCGAAGCGGCTCGGGCTCTCGTATCCGACAGCTGCCGCCACATCGATGATGGAACGTTTCGGATCAGTCAGCAGCTTCTGGGCGACCGAGAGGCGGCGCATGCGGATCCAGGCGGCAGGGGCGGCACCCATCGAGTTCCGGAACGCACGGGAAAAATGAAATGGCGATAACTGCACCAACTGCGCCAGTTCTGTATTGGGCAAGGGCTGCGAAAGGCGGGTTTCAACGTGGTCCTTCAGCCGAGACAGTTGCCGGAGGCTCAAACCCCCTTTGACCTGCAGGCTTCGTACAGGTGTCGAAGCCATGGCCACCTCCATGAAGAGGGGCCTCAGCAAAGCCTCGGCAAGGATCGCATCGCCGGAGAAGACGCGCTCGACAAGATCGGTCAGGAATCGGTCAGCCAAAGGCTGCTCCAGATGGCCGGGCATCCGGAATGGCTGGCCCGTCAGCCGTTCGATTGCCGTCATGGTCGCGCGCACGACCAGCAGGTCCTGATCGGCATGTGCCGCGAGTTTACACTGGCCGCCGGGTCCGACCATCAGGATGAAATCCGGCGCGAAACACTGCTCCAGACACGACCCGTTCGGCGAACCGGTGCGCAGCGCGCGAGCCACGCGATTGATCCGCACCACCACGGTCAGGGTCTCGCCCGACTGAATATCGACCGGACCCTTGGGTCTATCCAGCCGCGTCAGGGTGACGCCATCCAGAGGAACCGCAAGTGCGGGCTGTTCGACAGCATGGACGGGCGCGACCGCCGGACGCGGCTGGGCGAATGTCGAGCGCCCGGCCACGCGGGCAAGCTCGGAGGAAAACCTCGATGATGCGTTCATTTGCCCTGGCCGTCGCCGCCACAGTCTCCATCCAGATGGTTGCACCCGATCTGGCTCATGCACAAGCGCCCCGTCCGGCGGCCTTGGCGCAGCCCGAGGTGTCCGACACGGTCCTGATCTATGTCGATTACGTCACCGGGCTGGACAATCTGATCACGACCATTCCGGGACCTCAGTTCCGCAACAACATCACCGCCTTCGCCAAGTTCAACACCCTGTTCCGTACGCCGACGATCGTGCTGGGCGAGGAGAACGACTATTACGGCACGTTCCTGCCGGAGATCACCGAGCATGTGACGCATGACGTGCATCGCTTCAATCGCACGCAGGTGTCGGGCTACACGCCGGAGGTGAAAGCCTGGCTGGCATCGACAGGGCGCAAGACCATCGTGATCGGTGGCATATCGATCGACAACTGCACCCTGCATACGACGCTGGACCTCCTGCGCGACGGCTACAAGGTCTATGTCATCAGCGACGTTTCGGGCTCTAACGCCAGCCTGGCTGAGCAGGACGCCCTGGCCAGAATGAGGGATGCCGGCGCGGTCACTGGCGGTTGGCTGACCATCCTGACCGACCTGGGACGCGACTTCGCCTCACCGCAATACGGCCAGGGCATGATGGGGATCATTCAGGCGCACTGGCCCGCCTCGACGACAGGTACTGTCAACGACACGACGCCCGATGGCCACGGGATGCAGCCGGTCCGGCGGTAGTCTCCGGTTCAGCCCGCCGCGAATTCGCTCAGCGCATCGATGACCGCCCGGTTCTGGTCCTCGGTGCCGATGGTGATGCGCAAGCAGTCGGGCAGGCCATATCCTCCGACGGCGCGGACGATGATGCCCTTGCTGTTCAGATAGTCGTTGGCCGCTGCGGCCTGGGCAGCATCCTTGAAGCGGACCAGAACGAAGTTGCCGGCGGAGGGGAAGACCTCGAAGCCGAAGCCCTTGATGGCCTGGGTCAGGCGGGGGCGCCAGGCCTCGACCAGATCGCGCGAGGCCTGCTGGTGCGCCTCGTCGCCGATGGCGGCGGTGGCGGCGTCCAGGCCGGGCACCGAAACGTTGAACGGCAGGCGGATGCGGTCGATCGCCTCGCAGATGGCCAGCGGCGCATAGCCGAAGCCGATGCGCAGGCCGCCCAGGCCGTGGATCTTGGAGAAGGTGCGGGTGACGACGATGTTGGCGGCGTCGCGGGCAAGGCCGAAGCTGGTTTCCCAGTCCGGCGCGGTCACGAACTCGGCATAGGCCTCGTCCACGACCAGGATCACGTCGGCGGGCAGACCTTCGTGCAGGCGGCGGATTTCCTCGGCGGTGTTGTAGCTGCCGGTCGGATTGGCCGGGCTGGAGACATAGACAATGCGGGTGCGGTCATCGACCTGGGCCAGCAGGGCCTCGGGCGTTGCCTTGAACTCGGGCTCGGGGGCCAGCTTGACCTCGGCCTGGTTGGCCAGGGCGCTGATCCGATAAGCCAGGAAGCCGTACTGGCCGCTGACGATATTGTCTCCAGCGGTCAGATAGGTCTGGTTCAGCAGGGCGAAGACCTCGTCCGAACCATTGCCGAAGATCAGACGCTCAGGCTCCAGACCATGATGCTCGGCGACCGCATCGCGCAGCTTTCCGGCGCGGCCATCGGGATATAGATGGATGTTCTTCAGCGCGGCCTCATAGGCGGCGCGGGCCTTCTCGCCGGCCCCCAGGGCGTTCTCGTTGGACGACAGCTTCATCGGCTCGGCGACGCCGGCGATGGCGGACTTGCCGCCGACATAGGGGGCGATGTCGAGGATGCCGGGCTTTGGAGCAGGGCTGTTTGTCATGCGATCCTCGAGAAATCAGAACAGGGGGGCGGCACCGATGATGCCGTTCAGCGTGCCCGGCGCATCAATCAACCGGACGTCTTCAGCCTGCACATAGCCCGCCAGGGTGAACAGCTTCAACCCGCCCGCCGCGATCAGCGGTGTCGCGGCAAGGCCCGAGGCCGACAGGGCCTCGACGATGCGGGTATCAGCAGCGGGGCTGTCGGTGACCCAGAAGGTGCGGTCGTCGCCGGTCGGGCCGGGCGGGGTCTGCTGAACCATCACGGCGCGGGGCATGCCGTTCCTGTCGTCCGGCAGGGCACCGACGATGCGCAGGGCCGGCTCAGCCAGAAGGCGCCCCCACCAGGCCTTGTCGGGGGTGAGGTCCAGCAGGGCGCGGGAGCCGGAACGGACGGCGGCCAGGGCCTGATCCGGCTCGGCGGCGACGCGGGCGCACAGGCCGAACCGGTCAGCGGCCAGAACCTGAGCCGAGGGGCCCCAGACGACCAGCGGCAGGCCCTGCGCGGCGTCGATGCGGCCCAGGATGGCACGGACGGTGGCGCTCTGGGCGGCCGTCAGACCGGCCAGTGTCTGGCGCAGAGTGATGGCCTGGGCGTCCGGATGGGCGTGTGCCGGAGCGGCCAGGCGATCGCGCACGGCCTCGGCCACCGCCTGGTCCAGTGCCAGAAGAGCGGCGTCGGTTTGCGGCTCCGTCAGCATTCGGGGCGCATCAAAACAGCTTGGGCGCGGGCGCAAGGGCGAACGGACCCAACCATGTGCGGCCATCGCGGAAGTCGATGGTCAGCTCGACTGGTTCCTCGCCTCGGGTTGCCTGCTCGGCTCCGGCAGCGACTGCGGCACCCGCTGCGGCGGGACGGTTGACGGTCCCGGTCCGGGAGCCTGCCAGACCGGCGATGGCCTGCATGGGCCGTTCGGCGACCACGGCCAGGGTGCCGGTCAGGCGGCCGTTGGCATCGGCGGACAGGGTCGCGCTGGACAGGCGGGCGCGGCTGTCACCGGCGCGGATCTCGCCCCGCACGGGCGCGAACCGGCCCCCGGCGTCAGTGAAGGCGGCGAACACGCCCCGGCCGTCGATGGCGCGCAGGTGGCTGGCCCCGACGATGGTGGTTTCCAGATCGAGGCTCAGCTCGCCCTGGCGCGTCGCGCCCTCGACCGGACCGCCGGGACGGCCCTTGGCCTCGACCAGACGGAACAGCACATCGACAGAATCGTCACCTGCCTTCGGGGCCTGGGCCGGACGGGTCTCCAGCTGGATGTGGCGGGCCGAGGCGATGGGGAAGGGTTCGGCACCGGGTTGGGCGGTGAAGGTCGGGCGGATCATCTCGACCCGCAGGTCAGGGAAGCGGGCGCGCAGGTCGCTGACGCTGAGCCGCAGGCCGTCGCCGTCGATTTTCACCCGACCCTTGGCCGCGCGGGTCAGGGTCAGGCCGTCGGGCGCGATCATGACCCAGTGGTCGGGGTTCCAGGCATTGGCCTCGGCCACCAGCTCCGGCGCGGCGATGCCGTGGCCGGACGGGGCCAGAATGTCGGCCTGGGGAAGGGCGACCCGAACGCGGAACGGATAGCCGCTGATGTCCGTGCCGTCATGCGTGATGACCCAGCCGTCGCTGCGCAGGGCCGCCTCCTGCGCCTCCAGCCGCGTCCGTACCTGATCCGACAGATACAGCCACCACCCGCTCCAGACCGCCAGAGCCAGCCCGACGATCAGGAAGGGGATGATCAGCCCCCGGCGGGAGTGGCGGACGACGCGGTCGGTCATGGAGAACGCAGGCCTACAGCAGCCGCTTGCGCATCGCCTGGGACAGCATGTCGATCAGGGTGACCGCCACGATGATGATGATGGCGATGGTCGAAACGGTCCGATATTCGAAGGCCTGAAGGTTCTCGAACAGAGCCTGGCCGATACCGCCTGCGCCGATCAGACCCAGGATGGTGGCGGCGCGGCTGTTCGATTCGAAACGATACAGAGCGAAACTGGTCCACAGCGGGGCCACCTGCGGGATGACGCCCCAGGTGATCTCATGCAGGCGACCGGCCCCCGTCGCCTTGACGCCGTCGATGGGGCCCTGATCGATGGACTCCACGGCTTCGGAGAACAGTTTGGCCAGGACGCCAGCGGTGTTCAGGGCAATGGCAAGAACCCCTGCAAGCGGGCCGAGGCCGACCGCCACGATGAAGAGTGTCGCGATGACCAGGTCAGGGATGGAGCGCATGATGTCCATGACCCGGCGCACCGGCCAGACCAGCCAGGCCGGTGACAGGTTGCGCGAGGCCATCAGGCTGAGCGGCACGGCCAGAAAGACGGCCAGGAACGTACCCCACAGAGCGATCTGGACCGTCAGCCACATCAGGCCGACCAGCTGACGCCACTCGCTGAAGTCCGGGTTCAGGAAGTCGCGGCCATAGGTCTGCATGCGCTCCGGATTGGAGAACAGGTTGCCGATATTGGGCAGGCCCACCGTTCCGAAGGCGGCGATCAGAATGATCGCGAACCCGCCCCATAGCAGGATGTCCAGCGACCAGGCGGCGGCGGATTTCTCGGGCGGAGACGGAATCTGACCTTCGGCCAAGGCGGCTGGAGCCTTCTTCCGGCGCAGGTTCATCACGATGGCAGCCAGCACCAGCAGGCCAATCAGAGCAAACGGACCGACCTGTTTGATCCTCTGCCAGGGGCTGACGACCGGAGGCGCGACGTCGGACGGACGGTTTTCACGTCGCGCCTGATCGGCCTTCATCACGCGGATGGGGTTCAGGTAGCTGTTGTCGGCGGCGCGGAACTGGGAATAGTTCAGCCGGTCCATGACCGCCTTCTGGCGGTCCGCGTCAGGGCCGAAGCCCTGGCCGTAGTTGACGAAGAACTCGCGGATGCGGGCCTTCAGTTCGGCGGGCAGGCTGCCACGCACCAGGATGCCGGACTCCGGAATGGGCGGCGATTCCCAGATGACTTCGATCTGACGGGCGACCTCGGGATTCTGGCGCGTCAGGAAAACGGTGTTGACCGAGTTGGACGTCGCGATGTCCACCTGTCCGTTGGCGACCGCGAAAGAGTTGCCCTGGTGGCTGGCCGATCGCACGGTCGAGAAACAGGTGGTCGGGTCGATGTTCCGTGGACTGAAGAAATACGTCAGCGGGGCCAGGGTGCCGGACGTCGACTGGGCGTCGCCGATGCCGAAGGTGTATTTCTTGCCGCACGCCGCCACGTCGTCGAGGGTGATGCCCGAGCCACGCTTCACGATCAGGGACGAGACGTAGGAATCCTTGCCCTCGACATCGACGGTGCGGGCCACGACCTCGGCCCCGGCACGGTCGATGGCCTGGACGGCCGGCAGGGCCGAGAACCAGCCGATCTGGGCCTGATCGGCGCGCATCGCCTCGACCAGGACGGAATAGTTGGAGCCGAACACCGGCTCGACTGGCACGCCGATGGCGCGCTCCAGATCGTCCAGCAGGGGTTGCCAGAGCGGGCCGGAATTGGCCTGACCCTCGGCCGACAGGATCGAGAAGACCAGCTTGTCGGGCTGACGCGACTGTTCGGTCTGGGCCGCGGCAGGCATCCCTCCCGACAGGATCAGGGCGGCACCGGCCAGGATGCCGGCGGCAAGGCGATGAAGTCGGCTCATGCCTTGGCCTCCCAGAACGCATCCTCGAACTCGGGACCGTAGATGTCGATAAGGGTCTTGGTGTCCAGGCCGCTGGATGGGCCGTCATAGACGATCGACCCGGCCTTCAGCGCCACGACGCGGTTGCAGTAGCGGATGGCGTAATCGACCTGGTGCAGGGTGACGATGACGCCCAGGCCGTCGCGCTGATTCAGCTCGACCAGCAGTTCCATGACCTTACGGGCCGAGACGGGATCGAGGGAGGCGACGGGCTCGTCGGCCAGGATCGCCTTGGCTCCCTGAACGATGGCGCGGGCGATGGCTCCACGCTGCTGCTGCCCCCCCGACAGGGTGTTGGCGCGCTGGGCGGCATAGTCGGCCACGCCGACGCGGTGCAGGGCCGCCATGGCCCGGGTCTTGTCCTCCGACGGCCAGGCCCCGGCCAGACCGCGCCAGCCGGGCACGCGTCCCAGGGCCCCCAGCATGACGTTGGAAAACAGCGACAGCCGCCCGACCAGATTGAACTGCTGGAAGATCATGCCCAGCTTTTGACGCGCGGCGCGGACGGCACCGGTGGTGGAGCCGTTCTTTTGCACCACGGTGCCGAAGACCTCGATTACGCCCGGTCCATTGTCGATCGACTGCAGCCCCGTGATGGAGCGCAGCAGGGTCGATTTGCCCGAGCCGGACGGCCCGATCAGGGCCACCATCTCGCCGGCGGCGACCTCGACGGACACGCCGTTGAGGGCCTTGCGGGCACCGAATGTCTTGGACACATCCCTGACGGATGCGACGGCGGTGGATGCGGTCATGGATCTCGCTGGAGGCCATTGAACAGGGCGCGCCGCATCGCCCGAAAACCGGGTGCGAGGCAAGTCTTAATGGCATGTCCGGAGCGAAGGCGTCCAGCGGAACGGTCCCTGCGGCACCTCTGCAACGGCATGGCGCAGCCAGATCCCTGCCGCGAGCAGGCCCTGCCTTCAAAAAACCGCTTTACATGACGGCGACTTATCCCCATATCGCCTGCTCCGGCGGACCCCGTAGGTCCTGTCTGCGCCGCTAACGCCGGTCTGGGTTTAACAATTAGCAGGGGGTTACGTGAATTGCGCACGTACCAATTTCCCCTGGACCTGGTCCGTGAGCGGTCCCCTGAACGTCCCGTCGCCCTCGTGCGGCCGCGTTCGGTTTCCGTAGCGGCGCGCTGGTTCCAGGATAATCTAAAGGCCGACGTCTTCTACGCTGTGAAGGCCAACCCCTCGCGCTGGGTCGTCGAGACCCTGGTCGAGTCCGGCGTCACAGCCTTCGACGTCGCCTCCATTGCCGAGATCGAGCTGGTCCGTTCGGTCAGCGCCGACGCTCGCCTGGCCTTCATGCATCCGGTCAAGAGCCGCGGCGCGATCACCAAGGCCTATTTCGAATATGGCGTCCGCACCTTCTCGCTGGACAGCCATGACGAGCTGGCCAAGATCATCGATGCGACGGGCGGGGCGACCGACCTGAACCTGCTGGTCCGTATGGCGGTCTCGGCGGACGGCGCGGCCTATTCGCTGTCGGGCAAATTCGGCATCTCGCCGGATCAGGCACCCTCGCTGCTGCTGGCCACGCGCCAGGCGGTGACGGATGGCCTGATGGGTGTCTGCTTCCACGTCGGTTCGCAGTGCATGCGTCCGTCCGCCTATGAGGCCGCCATGGCCCAGGTCGGCCGTGCCATCACCCGCGCCGGTGTGTTCGTGGACATCGTCGATGTCGGCGGCGGCTTCCCCTCCGTCTATCCGGGCATGGTCCCGCCGGACATGCAGGAATATGCCGACGCCATCCATCGCGGCTTCAACGAGATGCCGGTGTCGGAAACGACCGAGTTGTGGTGCGAGCCCGGCCGGGCGCTGGTCGCCGAGTCCTCCTCGGTCCTGTGCCGGGTCGACCTGCGCAAGGGCGACGCCCTGTATCTGAACGACGGCTCCTACGGCTCGCTGTTCGACGCGACCCATTCGCGCTGGCCCTTCCCGACCAAGCTGGTCCGGGACGGTGACAGTGCCAACGAGCTGAAGCCCTTCCGCTTCTACGGCCCGACCTGCGACAGCATCGATCACATGCCGGGCCCGTTCTGGCTACCGGCCGACGTGCAGGAAGGCGACTTCATCGAGATCGGCATGCTGGGCGCCTATGGCGTGGCCATGTCGACGGGCTTCAACGGCTATGGCGAGCACGACATCGCCGCCGTCGAGGACGCCCCGATGGCGTCGCTCTACGGCCTGGCGCCCCGCTCCATCCCGACCGTGCGCACCACGGCGGAAGAGCAGGCCCGCAAGGTCGTTCGCCTGAGCCGTCCCAAGGGCAAGGCCGGTCAACGCAAGAAGGCGCGGCGTTAGCACTATGTCGAGGCAGGGACGGGCGATCAGTCCGGTCCCTGCGTTCGCTTTTCAAGCCTGACGTCAGTCGCGCGCCACGCACATGGCCACGCCCATGCCGCCGCCGATGCACAGGGTAGCCAGGCCCTTCCTGGCCCCCGACCGCTTCATCTCGTGCAGCAGGGTGGTCAGGATGCGCGCACCGGAGGCACCGATGGGGTGGCCGATGGCGATGGCTCCGCCGTTCACGTTTACCCTGGCCGGGTCGAGCCCCAGTTCCTTGACGACGCACAGGCTCTGGGCGGCGAAGGCTTCGTTGGATTCGATCAGATCCAGATCGGCGACTGTCCAGCCTGCCTTCTCCAACGCCTTCTTCGACGCCGGGATGGGTCCGGTGCCCATGATCGAGGGATCGACCCCGGCGGTAGCGTGGCTGACGATGCGGGCCAGCGGCTCCAGCCCGCGCGCCTTGGCCTCATCGGCGCTCATCAGCACCAGGGCCGCCGCGCCGTCGTTCAGGCCGGAGGCGTTGGCGGCGGTGACGCTGCCCTCCTTGGTGAAGGCGGGCTTCAACTTCTGCATGGCGTCGATGGTCGCGCCGTGGCGGATGTACTCGTCCTTGTCGACGGTGACGTCACCCTTGCGGCCGGGGATGACGACCGGCACGATCTCGGCATCGAACTTGCCTGCGGTCTGGGCCGCCTCGGCCTTGTGCTGGCTGGCCAGGGCGAAATCGTCCTGGGCCTCTCGGCTGATCGACCATGTGTCGGCGATGTTCTCGGCCGTCTGGCCCATGTGATAGCCGTTGAAGGCATCCCACAGCCCGTCGCTGATCATGGTGTCGATCAGGCTGACGTCGCCCATCTTGTGCCCGGTCCGCAGCGCCTGGGCATGCGGGGCCTGGCTCATGCTTTCCTGACCCCCGGCGACCACGATCTTCGCATCGCCAAGCGCTATCTGCTGGGCCGCGATGGCAACGGCGCGCAGCCCCGAGCCGCAGATCTGGTTCAGGCTCCAGGCCGCGGCTTCCTTGCGCACGCCCGCGCCGACGGCGGCCTGACGCGCGGGGCCCTGACCGGCGGCGGCCTGGAGCACATGGCCAAGGATCACTTCGTCGACCTCATCGCCCGATACCCCGGCGCGATCCAGCGCGGCCTTGATGGCGATCTCGCCCAGTTTGGAGGCCGGCAGGCTGGACAGCCCGCCCAGGAAGGATCCCACGGGCGTGCGGGCGGCGGAGACGATGACGACGTCGGTCATGAGTTTTCCTTTCGGGGAGAAAAGACGTGTGGCGCTTGTGCCGCATCGCAGCGCCTTCGTCACCTGCGACCCCGCCTGTTCAGCGTGCAGTCACCATGTCGTGACAGTGTCAGGGAACGAACCTGTCACCCCGTGGCTTGAAGGAGCCATGCTGATGAGACTGAAACGACTGTTCACCCGGGTGTGCACACCCGACGAACTCGACATGATCGAGCATTACAGGACGCCTGGCGAAAAGTCGGCGGACCTCTGGGTGCATGTGGTGGGTCTGGTCCTGGCCGGTATCGGAGGCATCGTGCTGGCGGTGCTGGCGGCGGTCTATTCCGGCATCGGAGCCACGGTGGCGACGGCGATCTATGCGCTTTGCCTGATTGCCATGCTGTCGATCTCCACCGTCTACAACCAGATCCGGCCCTGCGCAGCGCGGCCGATCCTGCGCAGGCTGGACGAGGCGGCGATCTTTCTGATGATCGCGGGCAGCTATACCCCCTTCACGACGCAGAGGTTCGAGGGGGCCTGGTCGATCGGATTTTCGATTCTGGTCTGGGCCATCGCTTTCGGGGGCGTGTTCGCGAAACTGGCCCTGCCGCGGCTGTCGGATGCGGTGTGGAGCGCGGTTTACGTGGGTTTCGGCTGGGTCGCGGTTCTGGCGCTGAAACCCATGATGGAGACGGTCCATCCCATCGCCCTGGGCCTGCTGGTTGCCGGTGGTCTGATCTACACGGCGGGCGTCTTCGTCTTCATCAGTCCCAAGGTGAAGTTCCGTCGGGCGATCTGGCACGGCTTCGTCGTCACGGGTGCGATGACACACTGGGCGGCGGTTCTGGTGGGTGTCGTCCTGGCCCCCGCCGCCTTGGGCACCTGATCGCACCTGCACACGATTTGGTCAGGTGATTTGCGCTGGCCTTCGCGCTGCGGGATAGTGCGCGCCAGAACAATAAAATGTCAGGGAACGCAGCGTGGCCGACAAGAAATCCGGGACCGACAAGAACGGCACCGTCATCATCAAGAAGTACGCCAACCGTCGGCTCTATAACACCGCGACCTCGGCCTATGTGACGCTGGAAGATCTGGCGAAAATGGTCCGCGACGGCGTCGAGTTCGTGGTCTATGACGCCAAGACCGAGGACGACCTGACCCGTCAAATCCTGACCCAGATCATTTTCGAGGAGGAAAGCCGGGGCGAGGCCCTGCTGCCCGTCCAGTTCCTGCGCCAGCTGATCGGTTTCTACGGCGGCCAGATGCAGGGCGTGCTGCCCAGCTATCTGGAGATGTCGCTGGACAGCTTCACCCGCCAGCAGGAGCAGATCCGGGGCCAGTTCTCCAAGGCCTTCGGGGCGACGCCGGGCGCAGGCCTGATGGATGAGGCGGTCAAGCGCAACATGGCCATGTTCAGCGAGGCCATGAAGATGTGGCCCGGTTTCGGTGCGGTCATGCCCAAGGCCCCGGCCACATCCGAAACTCCGCCGCCTGTCACCGATCCCCTGGCCATGATGCAGCGCCAGATGGAGGAGATGCGCGATCAGCTGGATCGTCTGGCCAAGGCGGGGTCGGGCACCCCGTCAAACAAGGACAGCTGAGGCATGAGTGACGACGTTCGCCCCATCTCTGCGGTTCAGCCGCGCGAACGTCGCTCTACTCAGCGTCGGGGTGATGAACGCCGGGCCGAAGCCCTTCAGGCGCGACGCGAGACCGTGCCGGTCGAACCCGTCACGGATCACGAGATCAGCCCGGCAAGACCTGCCCCGACACCGCCCATCGATGCCTCGCCGGCCGCCTTTGCCGCCCAATTGCTGGGTCAGTCGGGTCAGAAGCGTGGGCTGAAGGGTGGCCCGCCTGTGCTGGGCGCGGCACGCAATACCTATCTGGGCGCGGAATATTCGGGACCGGCAGAGCGACGGCCCCAGCCGGGCAAGGCGACAGACACCGACATCTGATCGCGGCACGGTCCTTGCTGGTGAAGGGGCTGATCGCCCATCTGCCGGACACTCGCCATGCTCACCTTCCTCGCCCGCGCCTTCGACGTGACCGTGGTCGCCGTGCTGTTCGTCGGGTTTTCCTGACCTTGCCCTGTCGCCGCTCGGCTGCTTGAGGGCGACCGATCGAAACTAGCGTCCCGCGCCGAAGTCCAGGTCCTTGCGTGACGAGATGATGGTCACGATGAAGCCGGCCAGCACGTCCAGCAGCACCATCGTTCCGATCAGGAAGAAGGTCGAGGTTGCGAACCCGCGCAGCAGCAGGAACTCGACCAGGCAGACGACCAGCAGGATCATCGACAGGGCGTGATTGACGATGGCAATCCGCTGGCTGGACGTGGACTTCAACAGCTCGAAGAACAGCAGCACCAGCGACAGCAGCAGGATCAGGTCGCCTGCCCCCACGCTCCAGTCCGCGCCAGACGCCATGGGGATGGAGAAGATCGGATCGCGCAGGATGGCGTCGGCGCCGACGCCCGCGCCGTCATCGCCCACAAGTCCGCTCAGGACCACGATGTTGTAGAGCACCACCGGAATGACCAGCAGCGGCAGGGCGATCAGCATGACAGGCTCCCCGAGCATGGACGCGAGCACCGCATCCAGAGGTCCTGCTTAACGCAAGGCGACGCCCTTCACCATCGGCCTCAAAACTCCGAGATCGATCCCGGTTGGCGCGAACGCGACTTCAGCCAGACGACACCCATCAGGTCCGAGACCGAAGCCATCAACCGTCCCCAGTTGGTGTATTTCGACTGCCCGACCTCACGGTGACGGTGGTCCACGTCCAGATACAGGTTCTGATAACCCTCGCGGATCATCAGGGCCGGCAGATAGCGGTGGATGTGATCGAAATAGGGAAGCCGCAGAAAGACGTCGCGGCGAAAGGCCTTCAGCCCGCAGCCGGTATCGTCGGCATCATCGGCCAGCAGCTTCTTGCGGATGCGGTTGGCCCAGCGCGAGGCCCAGCGCTTGGCTTCGGTATCCTGGCGCTTGGACCGCACGCCGCCGACGAGCCCCACCGTCGCGGGCGATGACGCCAGCAGATCGGCCAGCCGTGGCGCATCGGCCGGCGGGTTCTGGCCGTCGCCGTCCAGGGTGACCACGATGGGCGCGCGGGCGGCCAGGACGCCGGTGCGGACCGCCCGGCTCTGGCCCGCATTGGTCGCGTGGCTGAGCACCCGCAAGGTCGGCAAATCGGCCATCAGGCTGCGCAGTTCGGCCAGGGTCTCGTCACGCGAGGCATCATCGACGAAGACCATCTCGTAAGAGCGACCCTGAAAGGCGGCGGCAATCTCGCGCGCCAGCGGCGCGGCCGCGCCCTGCTCGTTATGCACGGGGACGACGACGGAAATGTCGGGCAGGGCTTCGCTCATGGAACCGTCTCTAGCCGACTTCGGTCGCAGGGGGGAGGGCCGAACATAGGCTCAAGCTGGTCGTGAAGCCGGACGCATGACGAAGGCTCAATGCCCGTGTAAGGACGTTCATCATGACGCGTCCCGATCTCGATCGCTACATCGCCGGCTGGCGCGGACCGCTGCTTGCGGCCGTGGTGGCCCTGTTCGCCGGCCTGCCCGTGATGATGCTGCTGCCGCCGCTGGATCGTGACGAAAGCCGCTATGCCCAGGCCACGTCGCAGATGCTGCAGAGCGGCGATTATGTCGACATCCGCTTCCAGGACGAGCCGCGCTGGAAGAAGCCGGTCGGCATCTACTGGATGCAGGCGGTCGCGGTGGCGGCGACCTCGGGCATCGAGGCGCGCGATATCTCGTCCTATCGCATCCCCTCCCTGCTGGCGGCCATGCTGGCCGCGGCGGCCTGTGCCTGGGCGGGAGCGGCGATGTTCGGTCAGCGCGCGGGCTTCCTCGCCGGGGCCATGCTGGGGGCCAGTTTCCTGCTGTCGACCGAGGCGGGGATCGCCAAGACCGATGCCATGCTGTGCGCCGCCGTAACCCTGTCGATGGCGGGTCTGGCACGGGTCTATCTGGCAAGGCGGGCGGGCGAGACGCCGCTCAGACCGCACAAGCTGATGTTCTGGTTCGGGCTGGGCCTTTCCATTCTGGTCAAGGGGCCGGTCGGGCTGATCGTGATCGCGCCCGCCATGCTGACCCTGTCGATCTGGGATCGCGATTTCAGATGGCTGCGCAGTCTGGGATGGGGCTGGGGCCTGCCCCTGGTCGCGTTGCTGGTCGGGCCGTGGGCCATCGCCATCACCATCGCCACCGACGGCGGCTTCTGGCGCGAGGCCATCATGGGCGACCTGGCCCCCAAGATCGCGGGCGGGCACGAAAGCCACGGGGCCTGGCCGGGCTACTTCCTGCTGCTGGCCCCGGTGCTGCTGTTCCCGGCGACACTGGTTCTACCTGCCGCGATCTCGACCGGCTGGCATCGACGGGCCGAGCCTGCGGTGCGGTTTCTGGTCTGCTGGCTGGTTCCGGCCTGGCTGATCTTCGAGCTGACGCCGACCAAGCTGGCGCACTACACACTGCCGACCTTCGGCGCGATCGCCCTGCTGGCCGCCGCGGCCCTGACCCAGCCGATCGGCAAGGTCTCGCGCCTCGTCGGGGCGGGTCTGGCATTGTTCGCCGGCCTGATCGTCGTCCTGATCACCGTCTATGGCCTGACCGAGTTCGGGCGGTCGACGGCCCAGACCTGGGCGACCCTGACCATTGTCTTCGCGGCACTGGCGGCCCTTATCGGGGCCTTCCTGCTGATGCACCGTGCGGCAGTGACGGCGGTGCTGATCTCGATCACCCTAGGCCTGGTGGCCCATGCAGGGCTGGCTGGGACCATCCGCCAGCTCAAGCCGCTGGCCATCGCGCCGCAACTGGTCGAGGTTCTGGCCAAGGCCGAACTGCTGCCCAGTCAGGGACGCAACGGGCCGGTGGCCATCACGGGCTTTCATGAGCCCAGCTTCGTCTTTCTGACGGGCAAGGATACGGAACTGACCGATGCCGCCGGGGCCGCGAAGGCCCTCGCCGAAGGGCGGCCCGTCATCGTCGAGGCGGCCGACGCCGATGCCTTCCGCGTCGCCAGCGCCGCCCTGGGCGTGACCGGGCGCGAGGTCGGCGTGGTGCGGGGCCACAACTATTCGCAGGGCGACGACGTGACCCTGACCGTCTATGCGCCGCCGGAACTGGCGCGCCCAACGCTGCGGCGATCCCGCCCCACGCCGCTGGAGGTTGAAACGACCACCGAGGACGGGGTCGATCCCGCCCTGATCACCGAGGATCCGCCCGGGACGGCCCTGACGCCCGCGCCCGGCCCGGATGAGCCGCCCGTGGTCATCGTGCCCGCGCCGGGACAGGCCCCCGCGTCCGCTCCGACGCCTGTCCCGGCCCCCGTACCCGCAACGCCCACCCCGACGCCCGAGCCTGCCCGGTGAGCCGCCCCATCACCATCGTCGAGGTCGGCCCCCGCGACGGACTGCAGAACGAAAGAGCCGTGTTGGAGCCCGCCGTCCGTGCCGATCTGGTGCGCCGACTGGAGGCCGCAGGGGCGCGGCGCATCGAGGCCGTCAGCTTCGTCCATCCGAAGTATGTGCCCCAGATGGCCGGGGCCGAGGAAGTCATGGCTGCCCTGCCTCACGAGGCCGGACGCAGCCGCATAGGCCTGGGGCTGAACGCCAAGGGCTATGACCGCGCCCTTGGTACGGCGGTGGACGAAGTGAACGTGGCCATGAGCGCCACCGACGGCTTTGGCCTGAAAAACCAGGGGCTGTCAGTCGATCAGCAGGTGCAGATGCTGGCTGATATCGTGGCTGGCCGGGCCAATGCCGACGGCGCAGCAGGTGAAACGCCGTCCCTGTCGGCGACCCTGTCCTGCGTCTGGGGCTGCCCCTTCGACGGCGAGGTTTCGGTGGGTCAGGTGGCCGATCTTGTGGGTCGGATCGCGGAATTGGGCGTCGCCGAAATCGCCCTGGCCGACACCATCGGCGTGGGCAATCCCTGGGCCGTGACCCGCATGGTCGAGGCCGTCCGCAAGTCCGCCCTCGACGCGACCCTGCGCCTGCATTTCCACGACACCCGCAACACCGGCCTGGCCAATGCCTATGCGGGTGTCGAAGCGGGTATCGATGTTCTGGATGCGTCGGTCGGCGGCATCGGCGGCTGCCCCTTCGCGCCGGGGGCCACCGGCAACATCGCCACCGAGGACCTTGTTTACATGCTGGAGCGGGCTGGCTTCTCCACCGGCTACGACCTCGACGCTCTCATCGCCACCGCCCGCTGGATCGGCGACAAGATCGGCCGGCCGGCTCCCAGCGCACTGAGCCGAGCGGGAGGCTGGCCGAGCTAGAGTCGAACCGGAGGTGCCGGGACACAGTCTGGCCAAGGTTGCGGGATGATCTTTGTCGACACGGGGATCACACATGCTGACACGACGCGGATTTGGGCTGACGACGGCCGCAGCAGGGCTGGCGAGCACTGTCCCCGCATGGGCTCAAATACCTCTTACCTCAGAACAGCGACTCCATTTGGAGGGGCGGTACCTTCCCTACTATCTCGAGCTCAAGTCCAAGGTTGAGGCCGGTGATGCCGATGCTCGGGGGGCGCTGAGCCAGTACGCCGCTTTCCTGGGTGACGAGCGAACTGCAGTGGGGCTGTACGAACGCTCTCCGCGCGCAGGCGATGAACGCCCGACTCTCGAAGGTGCCGAAAGCCGAGATGCAATCGAAGCTGTCGTCGAAGCAGCGCGAGGAACACAGGTCGTCATTCTGAATGAAGCACACAATGTCTCGGCCCATCGCGCCTTCGCTGCACGCGTTGTCCGGGCTCTCCGACCTCTAGGCTTTGACTGGTTCGCAGCCGAGGCATTTACGCCGCCTCAGGATGGGCCAGCCCCGTCTGTCAGCCTGTATCGCGACGGTATGGCCTTCACGCGCGACTTCGGCTGGTACACGCAGGACCCGGTCTTTGCCGAAACCATTCGAGAGGCGGCGCGGTTGGGCTACCGCTTCAGGGATTACGAGTTCAACTGGATGCAGCGGGCACCCGATGACGCCGGTGCCGAAGCCCGGATCGCGATGCGCGAACAGGCGCAAGCAGACAATCTGATAGCCAATGTCCTGGCCCCAAATCCGGACGCCAAGGTGCTGGTTTACGTCGGCTATGATCATGCGATGGAGAAGCCCAATCGCTTCGGAACCTGGTTTGCGGCGCGGCTGAAGGCGGCCTCGGGGATAGACCCATTGACCATCGAACAAGCCTACAACTGGCTGGCGCTGGACCCGGCAAACGACGCGCCACACGTGGCGGCCGTACTGGACCGGTTCGAGCCAGAAGACTCGATAGTGGTCTCAAAGGATGGTGTCGCGTTTGCCAGTCGGCATTTCACCGGACAGAGCGATCTGTCGGTGTTCCACCCTCGTCGGCCGGAGGTCGCTGGACGTCCGGGTTGGTTGGCGGCCGATCCACTTCGTCGGGCTGTAGAGGTTGCCGTTCCCCGCTTCGACGGATTGGCCTTGCTTCAAGCCTTGCGGGTCAGCGAAGGCCCCGCGGGCGTTCCGGCGGACCAATTTCTGCTGAAGCCCGGTCAGTCAACCGCGAGCCTCATGCTGCACCCTGGCTCCTATTTTCTGAGGTTGGAGCATCGCGACGGGATTGATCCAGCCTATGGCACCGTGGACGTGGAGGCCTGAGGCTGCGCGTTAGCCCGGAATGCTACCGATCGGCCAGGTGCCCAGTCCGGCGAGGTCTTCGGCGTCGCTGGGGCACATGTCGTAGAGGGTGAAGGCCTTTTCGCCGTCGATGAACCAGTCCGCACCGCGGGTGTATTTCTCGACGCCGGTCGAATAGCAGACGGCACCGCGCTGGCCGTCCAGAGAGATCAGGACGCCCCAGTTGACGTCCCCGCCGCTGGCGGCCTCGAAGCCGCGCGACATCAGGCGTCCATCCACCTCAATGATCGGGACCACGACCGTATTGTCGTTGCGAATGTAGTCCAGCGCCTCCTGAGGAGCACCCGATCGCTCGATGGCCGCGCGGACCAGGGAGTGATCGACGAAGCGCACGCCGTCGACAGCGTCGAACGGATATTTGTCGACATAGGCCGACAGGGGCGGCGCGGCCTGGCCGGGGGATGGCGCGGGTGTGGCGGCCTCGGCACTGCCATAGGCCGCTTCGCTGGCCGAGGCCGCGCCTTGCGGAGCCTCGCTCTCGGCGGCGGTGCAGGCGGTGGCGACGACCGCCAGGACGGCGACGAGCAACAGATGACGCATGGCGAACTCCCTCGGAAAGCCAACCATTCTTAGCCCCAGGCCCAATAAGCGTGAAGTCTGTGGTGGATGTCGAAACCTGACGTCCCGCTTTCGGGTCGCTAAAGATTCAACAGTGCCGGATCACCGCCCTGGGCGGAAATGTTGTTCGAGATCGCTTTCTCCGCCGCATAGCGGATCAGGCTGTTGGGGCCGCCGGCCTTGGGGCCTGTGCCGGACAGGCCTTCACCGCCGAACGGCTGAACGCCGACGACGGCACCCGTCACGCCGCGGTTGATATAGACATTACCGGCCGGGACCAAGCGGATGACCTCCTCGGCAAAGGCCTCGATCCGGCTGTGCACGCCCAACGTCAGGCCATAGCCGCGCGCGGCCAGCTTGCCCGCGACGGCCTTCAGGTCCTTGGGCTCATAGCGATAGATGTGCAGGACGGGGCCGAAGACCTCGCGCTCCAGAAAGTCGGGGGTGGGGATTTCGGCGATGGTGGGCGCGAACAGGTCACCCTTGTCGGCACCGGCGGGCAGGGTGGCACGGGCGATGATCTTCGCCTCCTTGCCCAGACGGCCGATGTGGGCTTCCAGCGCGGCGCGGCTTTCGGAGTCGATGACCGGGCCGATGTCGGTGGCCGGGTCGGTCGGGTCGCCGACGACCTGGGCAGCCAAGGCCCCCTTCAGACCCTCGATCAGGCTGTCGGCCGAATCCTTCGGCGCATAGAGGATGCGCAGGGCCGAGCAGCGCTGGCCCGCCGAGCCGAAGGCGGAGTTGATGACGTCGTCGATCACCTGTTCGCGCAGCGCCGTGGTGTCCACGAACATGCCGTTCAGACCGCCGGTCTCGGCAATGAAGGGAATGATCGCGCCGGGCCGGGCCGCGATCGACCGGTTGATGGCATAGGCGGTGTCGGTGCCCCCGGTGAAGGCCACTCCATCGACCAGCGGGTGCGAAACCAAGGTTGCGCCCACCGTCTCGCCGCGCCCGGGCACCAGGGCCAGCAGATCGGGGTTCAGGCCCGCCTTCTGGAACAGGCGCACGGCTTCGGCGGCGATCAGCGGCGTCTGTTCGGCGGGCTTGGCCAGGACGGCATTGCCGGCGGCCAAGGCGGCGGCGATCTGGCCGGTGAAGATGGCGAGCGGGAAGTTCCAGGGGCTGATGCAGGCGAAGACGCCACGTCCGTGCAGGACCAGCTGGTTGATCTCGCCGACGGGTCCCTTCAGTTCGGCGCGCCCGCCGAAGTCGCGCTCGGCCAGCATGGCGTAGTAGCGGCAGAAGTCGGCGGCCTCGCGCACCTCGGCGACGCCGTCGGTCAGGGTCTTGCCCGCCTCGCGCGACAGAAGCGCGACCAGACGGTCCATATCGGCCTCCAGCGCATCGGCCATGGCGCGCAGGACGGGCGCGCGGCCCGCACCGCCCAGACGGTCCCAGGCCACTTGCGCCTCGGCGGCGGCCTGGGCGGCGGCGTCGATATCGGCGGCGGTCGCCTCCGACACATGGCCCAGCACCTGGCTGCGGTCAAACGGGTTGGTCACGTCCTGCGCATCCGTGCCTGCCAGCAGTTTGCCGCCGATGATCGGGCCGGAGGTGAAGCGCTCGCGGTCGACCTTCTCCAGCGCAGCGGCGTGGCGGTCGCGGTCGGCGGCCTGGCTGTAATCGCGGCCCAGCGAGTTCTGGCGGTCCATGTACATGTCCTTGGGGGTCGGAATCTTGGCGTGGCGGTCGGGGTGGGCCTCGACGGCGTCGATGGGGTCGGCGGCGACGGCACCGGCGGGCACCCGCTCGTCCAGCAGGGCGTGCACGAAGCTGGAGTTGGCTCCATTCTCCAGCAGACGACGGACCAGATAGGGCAGCAGGTCCTCATGGCCGCCAACAGGCGCATAGGCCCGCACCGTGACGGCTCCGAAGGTGGCGATGGCGGCGTCGTACAGGGCCTCGCCCATGCCATGCAGGCGCTGGAACTCGATCTTGACGCCCCGGTCGGCCGCCATCTTGTGCACGGCGGCCAGCGAATGGGCGTTGTGGGTGGCGAACTGGCTGTAGATGTGCGGCGAGGCCTCGATCATCATCCGGGCACAGACCAGATAGTTCAGATCGGTCGCCGCCTTGGTCGTGAAGACCGGATAGTCGGTGCGACCCGCGACCTGGGCACGCTTGATCTCGGTGTCCCAATAGGCGCCCTTGACCAGACGCACCATCAGGCGACGGCCGGAGGTGCGCGCCAGCTCGGCCACGCGGGCGATGACTTCGGGGCAGCGCTTCTGATAGGCCTGAACGGCCAGGCCCAGCCCGGTCCACGCCCCCAGTTCCGGCTCTCGCGCCAGCCGGTCGAGCAGCTTCAACGACAAGGCCAGGCGATCGGCCTCTTCCGCATCCATGGTGAAGTTGATGTCGGCGGCGGCGGCGATCTTCGCCAGCCGGAGGACGCGTGGATAGAGCTCTTCCCAGACGCGCGCCTCATGCGTCGCTTCATAGCGCGGCGACAGGGCCGACAGCTTGACCGAGACGCCGTGGCCGACCTCCGGCCCCTGGCCCTTTGCGGTCTTGCCGACGGCGGTGATGGCATCCGCATAGATGCGCTCATAGCGTTCGGCGTCGGCAGCTGTCCGCGCCCCTTCGCCCAGCATGTCGAAAGAGCACAGCCAGCCCTCGCGGTTCGACCGCTTCAGGGCCGCCTCGATAGTGCGGCCGACCACAAACTGTTCGCCCATGATGCGGACGGCGGCGGCCACGGCCTGACGGATCACCGGTTCACCCAGGCGACCGGCGACACGCTTGAGGAAACCCGGCAGGTCGGTCTTGGCCTGATCGTCGGCATCCACCAGCTTGCCCGTCAGCATCAGGCCCCAGGTCGAGGCGTTGACGAACAGGCTGTCGGACTGCCCCAGATGACTGGCCCAGTCGGCTGAGCCGATCTTCTCGGCGATCAGGCGGTCGCGGGTGTCTTCGTCCGGCGTGCGCAGCAGGGCCTCGGCCAGGCACATCAGGGCCAGACCCTCTCGGGTGCCCAGCGAAAACTCCTGCAGGAAGCTCTCGACCACGCCCTGTTTCTTGACGCTGGCGCGGGCCTGTTCGACTAGGCCCGTGGCGCTGGCCAGGACGGCGGCACGCTCAGCGGCGTCCAGCGGCAAACGGGCCAGATTGTCGGCCACGGCCCGGCGCTCGTCGGCGAACTTGCCGTGGTCCAGACTATCCCAGTCCTGCGACAGCGCGGCGGGCGGAATGACGTGTGCGTGCATGGCTGCGCACATATCCCTTCCCCTCACGCGGGGGAAGGTGGCGCGTCATTGACGCTGCGAGGCGTGGCTTTAGCGCCCTCTCAGGCGAAGTCTCGCCAAAGGCTCAATCAGGCGCTAGAGGTGGCGACCGATCAACGGCGGAGCCAACCGGCCCACATGCGCATCGTTCTGGCCACCGACGCCTGGGAGCCCCAGGTCAACGGCGTCGTCCGTACCCTGACCCGGACCATCGCGGAGTGCCGCGCCATGGGCCATGAGGTCGAGGTCATCGAACCCAGCCAGTTCAAGACCATTCCCTGCCCGACTTACCCGGAAATACGCCTGGCTCTGGGTGCTGAAGAAGAGATCCGCGAACGCCTGCGCGCCTTCGAGCCCGAGGCCGTGCATATCGCCACCGAGGGTCCCATCGGCATCGCCACGCGCCGCATCTGCGTGGAATGGAAGCTGCCGTTCACGACCAGCTATCACACCAAGTTCCCCGAATATGTCTCTGCCCGGTTCCCGATTCCGGTCCAGGTCGGCTATGCCTACATGAAGTGGTTCCACAAGCCGTCGGGACGGCTGATGGTGGCGACGCCGACGCTGCGTGACGAACTGGTTTCGCACGGGTTCCGCAACGTCTCGCCCTGGACGCGGGGCGTGGATACCGAACAGTTCAATCCCGATCTTGAGCCCATCTATGCCGAGTTGGGTGGCAAGGACTGGCCGCGGCCCTTCTGGCTCAACGTCGGGCGCGTGGCCGTCGAGAAGAATATCGAGGCGTTTCTGTCCACCGACCTGCCGGGGACCAAGATCATCGTCGGCGACGGGCCCGCTCGGGCCGAGCTGCAGGAAAAGTACCCGCAGGCCAAGTTTCTGGGGGCCAAGTTTGGGGAGGATCTGGCGCGGTGCTTCCGCGACGCGGACGTCTTCGTCTTCCCCAGTTGGACCGACACTTTCGGCCTGGTGATCCTGGAGGCCATGGGGACCGGCACGCCGGTCGCGGCCTATCCGGCGCATGGGCCGATCGACATCATTCCGGGCTCCAACGCCGGGGTCATCGACGACGATCTGCGGACCGCCTGCCTCGAAGCCCTGAAATGCGACCGCAAGGCCGTGCGCGCCTATGCCGAGAAGTTCAGCTGGCGCGCCTCGGCCGAACAGTTCGTCGAGAATCTGCAGCCGTACCCCGAGCCGGATCGCGGCCGGTTCTGGCGCCGCCTGCGCCGCATCGCTCGGATCCGGCGCAAGGTCGCCGCCTGACGGGAACCGTCACCCTGTCATCGCGCTTTGTCGGAGATACTAAGGAGCGCGCGTGATGAGCGATCAAGAGCCCGACCCCAAGACCCAGACCCACGA
>NZ_JAEMRO010000035.1 GCF_016463295.1 Brevundimonas sp. | reverse complement strand
GCGCCACCGCCCCCGCCGCCCGCGACCACGACGGCCTCCACGCTGCGAGCCCACGCCGGCACGACATAGCTGCCGCTGGCGTTGAACACCGTCAACACGCGCCGTCCCGCACCTCGGGCAAAGGTCACGCGTCCCGTCGCGCGGTCCACGCTCAGCGCCTCGTGCCAGGTCGTCCCGTCCGCGCTGACCTTCAGCGTCAGGTCGTCACCCCCGATCAGCCCCAGCTCGGCCCGGCCGGAAAATCCGCTCTGGAACAGCAGCGACAGCACATCGCTCGCCGCCTCCTTGTTGAACGTCAGCCTCAGATCGCCATCGCCCCCCGCCCCGCTCTCCCGCGCAGTCCACAGCGCCTTGTTCACCCGCGCGGCAAAGGGGTTGGTCGCATCGGCCGTGGTGTTCAGCCCCAGTCGGCTCAGTCCCTGCAAGACGCCCAGCCGCGCGCCCAGCGCCACCCAGTCGCTGCCCGACCGCACGATCAGCTCGCCCGCATCCTCGACCAGGGCGATCAGCCCGTCCTGCACCGGCACCTCGACCCAGCCGCCCATGTCGGCCCGGACCAGCGTCCCCACCGCCCGGGTGCCCCAGTCCTCCCCCGTCCGCGCGGCGGGCAGCACATACAGCGCACCCTCCTCCGGTGCGCTTGGCTGGGCCACTGTCGTCCGGCTGACGATCAGGGTCTGGACCAGGGCATCCAGCCGCGTCAGCGCTTCGTTCAGGGTGACATGTTTCTGCATCTGCCCGGCCGCCAGATACGGCAGCTCCAGTCGGGCGGTTCGGTCGGCGCTCATGCGAATAATCTCCGGGGGAATGTCGGAGATCAGTCTGCGTCAGCCGCTTCCTATGGCGGGCTCAGGACGCTGGTCGCGCCCGATAGGGCTTCCAGATCAGTAAGTTGGCGAATCTGTTCGTGCGGACAATCGCTGAACTCTCAGCCGATGGGCGCTGCTTCACGCCGCCCGGCGCATCCCGCCCCGCACCTCGTCGGGACGCAGGGTCAGGACCCGGACGCCGTCCCTGGTCACCGCTACCGTATGCTCGAACTGGGCCGACAGCTTCCCGTCGGCCGTGACCACGGTCCAGCCGTCTTCCAGGGTCTCGACCATCCGCCTGCCCTGGTTCAGCATCGGTTCGATGGTGAAGGTCATGCCTTCCTTCAGCACCAGCCCTGTCCCCGGCTTGCCGAAATGCAGCACCTGCGGGGCCTCGTGCATCTCGCGCCCGATGCCGTGGCCACAGTATTCGCGCACGATGGAATAGCCCGCCCGCCGCGCATGCCGCTCGATCGCATGGCCGATGTCGCCCAGACGCGCACCGGGCTTCACCGCCAGAATGCCCCGCCACATCGCCTCGTATGTCGTCTGCACCAGCCGCCGGGCCGCAGGCGACACCGCCCCGATCAGATAGGTCTTGCTGGAATCGGCGATGAAGCCGTCCTTCTCCAGCGTGATGTCCAGGTTGACGATGTCCCCGTCCCTCAGAACCTCGTCCGCCGAGGGCACGCCGTGACAGACCACGGCATTGATCGAGCTGTTCAGCACGAAGCCATAGTCATACTGCCCCTTGCTCGCCGGCCGCGCCTTCAGCTCATCGGTGATGTAGGCCTCGACCCGGTCGTTGATCTCCAGCGTGCTCATCCCCGCCATCGTGAGGCTGTCCAGATGGGTGAAGACCCGCGCCAGCAACCGCCCGGCCTCGGCCATCAGTTCGACTTCCGCCGGC
Organism: Brevundimonas sp.; assembly: GCF_016463295.1. Classification (GTDB taxonomy): domain Bacteria; phylum Pseudomonadota; class Alphaproteobacteria; order Caulobacterales; family Caulobacteraceae; genus Brevundimonas. Next base: position 20,253 of record NZ_JAEMRO010000035.1, on the reverse strand, counting down.
GTCTTGGTCACGCCGCGATGGTCTCCGTAGCAGGCGCATCCACCCCCGCCGCCTTCAGCTCACGCGCCACCAGATCCTGATAGCTCACACCGGGATTCATCTCGCACAGCATGCCGATCCGGATCCAGAACGCCGCCTGCCCATTGATCGACCGGCACGACACCCGACTGGCCCGCCGCAACTGCTCATGCAGCTCATCCTCGATGTTGACGATACCCATGGGCGGTCCTGAAATATACGGTTCGTGTGCGTTACGTGTATGTCGACGAGCGTACGAGCGCAATCCAGGAACGGCTGTCGCGAAGTTCCGCTATGGGTGGGAGGCCGACATTGGCTCTGGCGCCACCTTCGGCTAGGTCAGACCGCATGGACAACGAAATCACTCCTTGGATTCCGCTCCCAGACCTACCACAAACCCCATGCGGCATTGAAGTTGAAGGCGCTCCCGAACACGTCAGTGTGCGCGTGGTCTACTCCTTCTACGAGGGCGACCGTGATCTGCTGATCGAGTTTCAGGCTGAAGCCTTTGGCTGTTTCAGTGAAATTGCTGCGCCTTCTACGACGGTCTCTGCCGACTACCCTAGACTCACGCACCCGACGTACTCCCGCTACCTCTGGCCTTTGATGGAAGTGACCAACTCCAGTTGGCTGTCCTCCTATCTAGGGCGGCTGTGGTGGTCAGACAGGCCCTATCGCCACTACCGAATCGTCTCCGACGATGGAACCTTCGATGCAATAACTTGCCACGAGCCTGTCGCACGTTGGGAAGCGGTAAAGAGCTGATCTAGCGGGAGGCCCGCTTTGGGTCGATTGCAGACTTTAAATCACCCGACCAAAACCGCCCCCTCAATCGTGCAGGTACACCACCCGCTTCAACTGCGGATCGCGCGCCACGACCTCCATGTGCCGCTCATGCTCGCCTGAGGCCTTGGCATCCGCCTCGCGGGCCTCGACCCAGTGGGTCTGTTCCATCTCGGCCTGCAGGGCCTTGGCGGCCAGCAAATGGCCCTGGAAGAAGAAGTCGACCGCATCGCCCAGGATCGGCACCTCGCCCGTCGCCGTATCGACGCCCAGATAGCCGAACATCTTCAGCAGGGTGATCGGCGACGCCTTGGCCCGGAACGCCTGGGTCAGCAGCCATCCCCCCGCCCCCACCGTATAGACGATGCCGACGATCGGGATCCAGGTCAGCAGCCCGTCCAGCCCGATGCCGAACGGCCCGATGCCGACCGCCCGGTCCGACAGCTTCTTGATGCCCTCGACATTGGCCCAGATCTTCTCGATATCGCCGATGGTCCGCTTGGCCATTCATTCGTCTCCTGCCGCAAAGCTTCCAACGCCCGATGACGTCACCCGTTCAACCGGACCTGCCCGCTCGCCCGCCTTTCGCACGGGGCGGCCTGGCCTGGCGCATTGCCGAAGTCCTGATCGGCCTCAGCCTGTTCGCCCCGCTGACCCTGGCGGTGGCGGCCCTGTCCGGCTCGGGCCACCGCTGGATCGACATCCTGGCCCAGTTCACCGCCCCGGCCCTGACGGCCACGGTTCTGCTGATCGCCCTCGTCGCCGTCGCCCGCCTGTGGCGGGCCACCGCCTTCGGCCTGATCGTCGCCGTCACCCTTCTGGTCGCCGTCTGGCCCCAGTGGTTTCCGGTCCAGCCCCCGGCCCGGCCCGGCGCACCCGAACTGACCCTCTATTCCGCCAACGTCCACTATCTGAACACCGATATCGACCGCATGCGCCGCTCGATCGATCAGGCCGATCCCGACATCATCGTCCTGGTCGAACTCAGCCTCCAGACCGCCGACGGCATCGAGGCCCTGCTGGGCGACTATCCGCATCGCGTCGACGCCACCCTGCCGGCCCAGATGCGCGGGCCGTCGCGCTCCATCATCGCCTCGCGCTATCCCCTGACGCAGGTGCCGACCTTCCCCGACCTGCTGCACGATGTCGCCGCCGTGGCCGACACGCCGCTGGGGCCCATCAACATCGTCGGCGTCCACCTGACCCGCCCCTGGCCCTATGAATATCAGCACGGCCAGGTCATCCAGACCGAGAACCTGGCCGACCTTCGCCGCACCACCACCGGCCCCATGATCGTCGCGGGCGATTTCAACAGCGTCTCGTCCGCCCGCATCGGCCGTCAGGTCCGCGACGAGGTCGGCTTGCACCCGGCCCCCGGCATTCTGGGCACCTGGCCCACGGCCCTGCCCCCCGTTTTCGGCATGACCATCGACCAGGTCTATCGCTCGCCCGACCTGACCTTCACCCGTCGCCGCCTGGGCCTGCCCAATGGCTCGGACCACGCCCCGGTCGTCACGACCTTCACTTTGGCGCAGTGATCAGCGCCTTCAGCCGCGCCTCATGCCCCTCCGTCGGAAAATCGTCAGCAATCCAGCCGTCCTCGAACGCCTTCAGCACCCGGCCCGTCTCCGGCCCCGGCTCCAGCCCCTGTTGCGCCAGCTCCCGTCCTCCGACAGGCAGCCGCGGCACGGTCCAGCCGTCGGCCAGCGCCAGCAACCGCCGCGCACCGGCGTCTGCACCATCCGCCGCTTCCGCCCAGCGCCGCACGACCGCATCCTTGAACCCCGGCCGCCCCTGGCGATAGATCGCCGCCCGCGCCGCCTGATCCGTCATCTCCAGATCGACCACCGCCCACGCCCGCACCGCCGCCGTCAGCCGGTCCCGCACCGCATTGGACAGCCGCAGCCGCACCGCCACCGCCTTCACCACATCCTGATCGGGCGGCAGCAACGCCATCAGCCGCATCCCGGCTTCCGGCGACCGCTCCACCATCGCCTCGAACGTCGCCCCGGACTCGGGAAAGTCGGTCGCCTCGGGCAGCACCTGCGCCAGCACCCCGGCCTCGCGCATCGCCACCACCGCGCCGCGCGGGTCCGGCGCGGCCAGCAGCTTCAGCATCTCCTTGGACACCCGCTCGGCCGACAGCCGCTTCATCCCCTCGGCCAGCGCCGCGCAGGCCGCCATCGCCTCCGCATCCGGCTCGCCCCGCCCATACCAGGCGTAGAAGCGGAAGAATCTCAGGATCCGCAGATAATCCTCGCGGATTCGCGTCTCGGGCTCGCCGACAAAGACGATCCGCCCCTCCGCCGCGTCCGACACCCCATGCCCCGTCGGATCGAACACCTCTCCGGACGCATCGGCATACAGCGCATTCAGCCGGAAATCGCGCCGCGCCGCATCCTCGGCCCAGTCGTCGGTGAAGGCCACGGTGGCATTGCGCCCATCGGTGGAGACATCCTGCCTTAGGGTCGTGATCTCATAGGGTTTGCGCGCCGAGACCGCCGTCACCGTCCCATGCGCCATGCCGGTCGGCACGGCCTTCAGCCCCGCCGTCTCGATCGCCGCCTTGGTTTCCTCGGGTTTCAGCGTCGTGGCGATGTCCACATCGTCGATGCCTTGCCCCATCAGGGCATTTCGCACGCAGCCGCCCACGAACCGCGCACAGCCCGGCCCGCCCGCCGCCTCCAGCGCCGCGATCACCGCCCGCGTGGCCGGATCGCTCAGCCAGTCCTGTCCGGTCAGACGCACGCTCACGCCGCCTCCTCGCCATACAGCCGCATCCTCAGCGCGCGCACGATCCCCGCCGTCACGCCCCAGATGTAGCGTTCCCCGAACGGCACGGCCCAGTACCACCGCCTCGGCCCCGTCTCCGGATCATAGTAGTCGCGCCGGTGATTGGCCCCGTCGATCAGGAAATCCCACGGCACCTCGAACACCTCGGCCACCTCGTCCGGCGACGGCGTGGTCTCGGGCGCATGGCTCAGCCAGCCGATCACCGGGGTGACCAGAAACCCCGTCCCCGTCTCATAGGCATCGCCCAGCCCCAGTATCTCGACCGCATCGGGGGCCAGCGCCACCTCTTCCCACGCTTCGCGCAGGGCCGCTTCGACTGCCGTCTCGCCGGGGTCCAGCCGCCCGCCCGGAAAGGCGATCTGCCCGGTATGGCTGGCCAGGGTGTCGGACCGCCGCGTCATCAGCACCGTCGCCCCACCTTCATGTGCGATGATGGGGATCAAGACGGCCGCTGCCCGCAAAGTGCGCTCTTCGCGCTCTGCATCCGGGTTCAGGTCGAAGTCGGACCGCGCTGGCCCATTCTCGATCGACCAGCTTTCGACCGGCAGCAACCGCGCCTTCAATTCGGCCTTCAGCGCCTCTCTGCTCATTCGGCGCTCACGGGACCCAGCACAAAGGCCCGCCCCTGCGCCCGCACGACCCACTGCCCGTCCTCGACCTCGGCCGCCTCGACCAGTTCGTAGAAGACCGACCGTGCGATCCGCGCCCACAGATCGGCCCGCACATGCACGCGCGGCGCGGGCTCGCCCGTCTCCGGATCGGTCTCGACCACTATTGCGTGCTCTGGCCCCGCCTCGACCTCGTCGCCGACATCGGTGGTGAAGGTCAGGCGATCGGTCCCGATCTCCACCGCCACCGCCCGAAACGGCAGATCCTCGACCGTGATCGACAGCTTCTCGCCCGGCGTGACCAGCACATAGCCGTCCGCATCCTTGCGCAGGATGGTCGAGAACAGGCGCACCAACTCTGCCCGCCCGATGGGCGAGCCCTCGTGCATCCACAGGCCATCCCTCTGGATGACGATGTCGATGTCGCCGCAATGCTCGGGGTGCCACAGATGCACCGGCGGAATGCCCCGCCCGGGTGCCTGCTTCGCTGCCGCCGCGACGGCGGCCAGTCCGGTCGGATTGTCGGATGAGGTCGGCATGGTACCGATCTAGGCCCGATGCACCCGCGCCGAAAGCCCTGCGACCGTATCTGACGTGTCCGCATGCCAGTCTGGCGACGATGCCCCGCCCATATCGAAGTCGGAAACGGCACCAGGTGGACTGAGTGGACTCAGCGGACTCTGTTTTCAGTCGGCCCGCACGATCCCGGAAACATCCGCTGGTCCCCACCACAGCAGCCGCCGCCCATCGACCGGCCCGGGCATGACGACGCCCTCGGCCTTCCGGAACCCGAACCGTTCGAAATATGGCGCATCCCCGACCAGCAGCAGCCCGGCCACGTCGTCGGTCTCCGCAAAGGCTAGGCACGCCTGCACCAGTTCGGCCCCCAGCCCCCCGCGCCGGTTGCCCGCCTCCACCGCGATCGGCCCCAGGAACAGCGCCCTGGCGTCTCCTATGGTGATGGCCCACAGCCTGACCGAGCCTATGACCGCGCCGTCCTCCCGCGCCACAAAGCCCGCAACCACCGACGCCCGCTCCCGCAGCCGCTCCGCCGTCTTGGCAAACCGGCCCGGGCCGAAGGCGGCCAGCACCAGAGCCTCGACCGCCGCGGCGTCCGCAGGTGTCTCGGTCTCGATACGAACAGGGGCTGACGGCGTGTCGAACATGGGCGTGGCGCCTAAAGCCCCGCGCCCCACTGCGCAATGGCCAATCAGCCGACCTTGCTGAAATCCGGGGCCCGCTTCTGGCTGAAAGCCATGAAGGCCTCCATCGCCTCGGGGCTCTTCATCTGGCTGCCGAAGGCCTCGCCCTCGCGCTGCATCAGGGCCCACAGATGTTCGGCGTCCCGCATCAGCCGCTTGGTCTTGCGCAGCGAGTTGGGGGCTCGCGCCGCCAGTCGGCCCGCCAGGTCCAGCGCCGTCGCCTCGACCTGGTCGCTCGCCACCGCCCGATTGGCCAGACCCCAGGCCACCGCCGTGCGCCCGTCGATCGGCTCGCCCAGGGCAAAGATCTCGAAGGCCCGCTGATGCCCCAGCACCTGCGGCAGCAACAGGCTGGACGCCGCCTCCGGAGCCAGCGCCAGATTGATGAACGGTGCCGACAGCAGGGCATCCTCTGCCACCACCACCATGTCGCAGTGGAGCAGCAACGTCAGCCCGATCCCCACGGCCCGTCCCCGCACCGCCGCCACCGCCGGCTTGTCCAGATCAGCCAGCGCCTTGAGGAACTGGAACACCGGCATATCCAGCGGCTCACCCGCCTGCGATCCAATGGCGATGAAGTCGGCGATGTCATTGCCGGCCGAAAAGCTGTCGCCCTCGGCCCGGAACAGCAGAACCCGCACCGCGTCATCGCTCTGCGCCCTCTGCGTCGCCTCGGCCAGGGCCGAATACATCGCCTGGGTGATGGCGTTTTTCTTCTCGGGTCGAGCGAAGGTGACGCTCAGGACGCCGTCGCTCAGGTCGGTACGGATATGGTCGGTCATGGCTCAGGCCTCCTCGATAGGGGTGGCGGTCCACCAGTCGACGCCGTCGGCATCGCGGGTCCGCGTGGCTCGACCCTGGCGGGCCAGATAATTCAGATGCGCGATCGCCTCGCCCGTGGCCATGCCGCGTACGCCGTCGCCGACCGGTCTGGCAAACAGGCTGCCGAACACGTCTACCGCCCGTTTGGGCTCCTTCAACGACCGCTCCAGACGTTTCAGCGACGCCTCATGCCCCCGGATCAGGGCATCCAGCCGCGTGTGAACCCCATAGAACGGCTCCCCATGCGACGGCAGGATCAGCGCGCTCTCCGGCAGCACCGTCTTCATCCGCTCAAGCGATACCAGCCAGTCCCCCAACGGATCGGCCTCGGGCTCCGTCGGCCACACCGAAACATTGGAGGATATGCGCGGCAGGATTTGGTCCCCCCCCAGCACCACGTCGTCGCTCTCGCGCCACAAACAGGCATGCTCGGGGCTATGGCCTTCGCCGACCACTACACGCCAGTCATGGCCGCCGATTCTGATCCGGTCACCCTCGCTGATCCGCACATAGCCTGCCGGCATCGGCGACACCGCCATGCCGAACCGCCCGAACTCGCGCCGATAGGTCTCGATCTGCGCCTCATCCCAACCGGCCGCGCGATAGAAGGTCTCGCCCGCCCTTGGAGCCGCCTTGCCCGTATCCGACACCAGCATTCGCGCCGTCACATACTCCAGCCGCGTCATCAGCAGCGGCGCATCGAACCGCTCGCACAGCCAGCCCGCCAGCCCAATATGATCCGGATGCATATGGGTGCAGATCACGCGCGTGACCGGATGTCCGCCCAGCGGTCCGGCGAGGATCTGGTCCCACAGCCCGCGCGTCTCTTCGATCCCCAGCCCCGTATCGACCAGGGCCCAGCCCTCGCCATCCTCGATCGCAAAGACATTGATGTGGTTCAGCGCGATCGGCATCGGCAGCCGCATCCACTGCACGCCGGGTGCCACGGCCACGGCATCACCCGGTGCCGGCAGATCGGCAAACGGATACGTCAGGCCGCGCTCGTCACGGACGCCATCCTTCGCATCTGAGGTCATCAGCCCATCGGCCAAGTGCGTCTCCAATCGCAACCTTCATCTGATAGGCCCGCGGGCGCGATTGGTCTAGCCGTATCAGTGCGTGTCACTTGACCGACGCCGCATGCCTAGCCAAGGGTGGTACGGAGACGTCATTCCGGAGTTTTATCGTGCTGAAGAAGAAAACGCTTGGCCTCATCGGCTGCGCCATGGCCGTCGCCATGCTGGCCCAGCCCACCTTCGCCCAAGAACGACCCAACGAACGCAACGAGTCGCGGCGCGCCTCCGGCGTCATCAGCGGTGAACGCGTACTGCCCGGTCGGATCGGGGGTGACCGCAATGATCGCGAGCAGGAGCGCACCACCGGCGTCCGCGGCGTACGTCGTGGCGACAGGAGCCAGCCAGCCGCTGCAGCCGCTGCGCCCAGCGCCGAACAAGTGGTAGCCGCAGCCCAAGGTCTGGCGACGGCAGCCGGCAAGACCTGTCAGGCCACCGAGGCGGTGATGCTGGGGCGCGATGCCCAGCAGCAAGGGATTTACGAAGTCGCCTGCGCCAATGCGCCCGGCTACATCATTGTGGGATCGACACCGCCGCTCGCGGTCGATTGCCTCGAACTTGCCGGTACCGCCGCGACCGCCCGCGCGCGCAACCCCGCCGCCGACGTCGGCCAACAGTGCGCCCTTCCTGCCAACGACAACGGTCTGGCGATCATCGGCGGATGGGCCAGGGACGCCGGCGTCAGCTGCACGGTCGATCAGGCCGTGGCGATCGGCAAGAGCTCGGACGACAACATGATTTATGAAGTGGGTTGTTCAGGTCAGGACGGCTATTGGCTGGAGAAGACGGCCAGTGGCTGGCAACTGCAGGATTGCCTGCAGGTCGTGGCTGCCAACGGTGCCTGCAAGTTCACCACCACCGATGAGCAGGTCGCCAGTTTCAGGGGCAAGCTGACGGGCACCGATGCCGCCTCTTGCGACGTGCAGGCCGTCCGTTTGATGGGCCAGAATGCCAACGGTCGCTTTTATGAGGCCAAGTGCGGTGCCGGCGACGGTTACATCGCGCGCGTCAATGCTGAAGGCGTGACCCAACAAGTCTACGCCTGCGCCACAGCTCAGGCCCGTGCGATCGGAACCGGCTGCACCCTGACGACTACGGCTCCCGCCGCCGCGACGGAATAGTAGTCTCAGCTTCTATCGCAGCGCCCCCCGGAGTTCGCTCCGGGGGGCGTTTTCTTATGCGGCTTCACAGAACGCCCCGATGCGACGTAATCAGGGCGGATGCGCATCGCGACCTGGAACGTCAACTCCGTCAAAGCTCGGCTCCCGACCGTGCTGGCTTGGCTCGAGGCCGCCACGCCCGACGTGGTGTGCATGCAGGAGATCAAATGCCAGGACGAGAAATTCCCTCGCGAGGCCTTTGAGTCCCTCGGCTACAACGTCCAGGTCCACGGCCAGAAGAGCTACAACGGCGTCGCCCTGCTCTCGAAATACCCGGTCTCGGACATCCGCCGTGGCCTACCGGGCACCGACACCTCCGGCGTCGAGGCCGACTTCGAACAGGCCCGCTATATCGAGGCCCTGATCGAGGCTCCCCGCCCGGTCCGCGTCGGCGGTCTTTACCTGCCCAACGGCAATCCGATCGGCACCGAGAAGTTTGCTTACAAGCTGTCCTGGATGGACCGCCTCCATGCCCACGCTCGCAACCTGCTGGCCCAGGAGGAGGCCTTCGTCCTGTGCGGTGACTACAACGTCATCCCGACACCCGACGATGCGAAGACGCCGTCAGCCTGGGTAAACGACGCCCTGTTCCAGCCCCAGAGCCGCGCCGCCTTCCGCGCCCTGAAGCATCTGGGTCTGTCCGAGGCCGGCGAACTGGGCAGGCAGCCGCCCGGCACCTTCACCTTCTGGGACTATCAGGCCGGGGCCTGGCAGCGCGACAACGGCATCCGCATCGACTTCCACCTGCTCTCGCCTCAGGCCGCCGACCGGTTTCAGGGGATTGAGACCCACCGTGACGCCCGCGACATGGACAAGCCCAGCGACCATGTCCCCGTCGTCGTCGAACTGGAGGACTGAGCATGGCCGAGGCCCTGCGCCTGGTGCTTCTGGTGGCGCTGGCGGCGGCGGCCTTGACGACCGGTGCGCTGATCCTCGCCTGGTGGATGGAGCCTATGCGCCGCATGAAGCGGGCGCTGTTCAAGTCGCTGAACTCACCGCCCGAGGCGGAGGCCTATTCTCCGGCCGAGGGCCGGGCCGCCGGCCTGGATTTTGACGGGGCGCAGGTCAGCGTCCTGTGGAATCGCGGCGGCTCGGGCCTAGTCTACGACTTCCACGAAATCGAGGGCGGCGAGATTATCGTCGATGGGCATGTGGTGGCCCGCGTCCGACGCGGCGAGACCCGCAAATCTCTCGACATCCTTGCCCCCGATGCGGAACAGGTCACCCTGCGGCTGCTGTTCGGGGACGCGCGTCACCCGGAGTTCGAACTGGCGCTGTGGGACGCGACCCTGCCGGTCCAGACCAGCTCTCCGGGCGAAGCCCTGCGCCTGGGCCGCCGCTGGTTGTCGCATCTTGAAGCCTTGCTGAAAGGCTAGACTGCCCGCGTCGCCATCACCTTGCGCAGCTGCCGCCCGACAGCCAGCGGACGTCCGTCCTGGGCCCAGGCGGTCGCATCCTCCACCGTCCAGCCTGCGTGGCTGTCGCGTGAAACGAACTCGAAATAGGTCCAGCCGTCCGGGGCCGCATTCTCGGGCACCGGCCCGAAGAAATCGTAGCGCAGATCTGCCGTGGCCGAGACGGCGGGCGGCGGCGGCAGCATGGTCCAGTAAACCGGAAAGGTCGCATCCAGCAGAAAGGCCAGCCGCGCCTCGTCCAATGGTCGGCCGTCCACGGTCCGCATCCACACACCCATCCGGTCGGTGATGTTCTTACCGAACAGCTTGATGCCGCCGACGAACCTATGCTCCACATGACGCAGGAAATGCGGTGCGAACCCGTCGCCCATCGGCGTCAGAAGTTGGTCCTCCAGCGGTGGCGGCACGATGGTGGCGGCACGCACCTCCGGCCCGTCGCCTGCACTGCCAAAGGTCACCTGGGCGCTCATCGCCAGCCGATCCTGCTGCCCGGCCCGGACCGAGGTGTAGACCGCCGATCGCCCGCCCCTCAGCTTCTCGCTGGTCAGGGTCAAGGGCTCGAACCGCGCACCGATAAGAAACTGCACCGACACCGTCCGCAGCGGCTGGGCGATCTCCAGCGCCTGTCGCGGAGCCTTCACCGCCAGGGCGCTCATCAGCCCGCCGAACGGCGCGCCCTTTTCGCCCGGCCAACTCTGCGGTGAGTTGGAGAAACCGGTGGTCAGATCGGCCGTCAGCCCCCCCGCGCCGTTGGCGGTCAAGGTCAGGGCCTGATCCAGTGTCTGTTCGGTCATGGGATCACTGCAAAAAAGACGGGCGGACGACGCGAGGTCTTCCGCCCGGAGGTCGAGGGGATCAGGACGCGTCGCGCAGGTGGTGCGATATGTCCATAGCCAAAAGCAACTTACTCCGTCCGTTCCGAATGACAACCCTCTTGCAAATCCCCTGACGCAGGGTCACTTTCGTCCGTATGGGACGCACCGCCGACTATTCACGCCAGAGCTGTTCGATCGCCGCGACACTGGAGGTCATCGGCGATCCCTGGACACTGCTGGTCATCCGCGACGCCTTCAACGGTATCAGCCGTTTCGAACAGTGGCAGGATCGTCTGGGCGTCGCGCGCAACGTATTGGCCGCGAGGCTGAAATCGCTGGTACAGCACGGCGTGCTGGAGCCGCGTCTCTATTCCGAACGTCCGCCCCGCAACGAATATGTCCTGACCGCAAAGGGCAAGGATCTGTACGGCGTGCTAGTCACCCTGCACGGTTGGGGGAACAAGCATGTGTACGGCAACACCGACGCCGGCTTTGCCATGATCCACAAGACCTGCGGCCACGACCTGACCCCCCGCATCGCCTGTGGCCACTGCAACGAAATCGTCAAGCCGCGCGATCTTCTGCTGACCCGCACCGCCGACTGTCCGACCGTCGGAGATCTGCTGCCGCGACAATCGACGAGTGAGAGCGCAGGCTAGTCCGTCTTGCCTGCCCGGGCCCGATGGCCCATCTCGCCCCCATCATCGCCCCTGCGGCGCACCAGCCATGGATACTGTCCTGATGTCCGATCCCGTCGTCATCGTCTCGTTCGCCCGCACGCCCATGGGGGGGTTCCAGGGAGCCTTCGCCACCACCAAGGCGACCGACCTGGGGGCGGCGGCGGTCAAGGCGGCCGTCGAACGTTCCGGTGTCGCGCCTGAAAAGATCGAGCAGATCTACATGGGCTGCGTCCTGCCCGCCGGTCTTGGGCAAGCCCCCGCACGCCAGGCCGCCCTCGGCGCGGGCTTGGGCCAGCATGTCGAGGCGACCACGGTCAACAAGATGTGCGGCTCGGGCCTGCAGGCCGTCATGATGGCCTCCGACAGCCTGATGGCGGGCAGCGCCGATGTCATCGTGGCCGGTGGCATGGAATCGATGACCGGCGCGCCGTATCTGATGAACAAGCACCGCGGCGGGGCCCGCATCGGCCACGACGTCATCGTCGACAGCATGATGATGGACGGGCTGGAGGACGCCTATTCCCCCGGCAAGCCCATGGGCTCCTTCGCCGAGGACACCGCCCGGACTTATCAGTTCACTCGCGAGGCCCAGGACGCCTATGCGGTCGAAAGCCTGACCCGCGCCCGCGCCGCCATCGCCTCGGGGGCCTTCAAGGCCGAGATCACGCCGGTGGACGTCACCACCCGCAAGGGCACCGAGACGATCAGCGAGGACGAACAACCCGGCAAGGCCATGCCGGAGAAGATCCCCGGCCTGAAGCCCGCCTTCGCCAAGGACGGCACCATCACCGCCGCCTCCTCCGCATCGATCTCCGACGGCGCTGCGGCCCTGGTCATGACGCGCGAGAGCGTGGCCAAGGCGCTGGGCCTGCCGATCGTCGCCCGCATCGTCAGCCATTCGGCCCATGCCCATGAGCCCGGCCTGTTCACCACCGCCCCCGTCCCGGCCATCCAGAAGGCGTTGAAGAAGGCCGGCTGGTCGGTCGAGGACGTCGATCTGTGGGAGGTCAACGAAGCCTTCGCCGTCGTGCCCATGATCGCCATGCAGGAACTGGGGATCGACCACGCCAAGCTGAACGTCAACGGCGGCGCGACGGCCCTGGGTCACCCGATTGGTGCGTCAGGCGCTCGCGTCCTGGCCACCCTGCTGGGGGCCCTTCAGACACGCGGCGGAAAGCGGGGTGTGGCGTCGCTGTGCATCGGCGGCGGCGAGGCCGTGGCCCTTGCGGTCGAGCTGGCCTGACTGCGGCGGGGCATGTCGCTCGCCATCAGCCTCGCCAGTGCCGGGCCTCCGGTAGTCAGGATGATCATGAGCGACTCCCGCAATTGCGAACCATTTGCAGGTTTGCGCAGAAGTGTTGGTCGTGGCAAGCCCTCATTGTGAAGCGGGAGATCACGCATGCGTGTCGATGGAAAACTGGACTACCTCGAACTCCCCGCCGACAGCACCGGCACCGTCAAGGCCTTCTATGGCGCGGCCTTCGGCTGGACGTTTCAGGACTACGGTCCGACCTATGCGGCCTTCAGCGAAGGTCTGGACGGTGGCTTCGATGCGGATGAGGCATCTCTGAAAGCCCCCCTGCCCGTCCTCTATGCCACCGATCTGGAGGCGGCCCTGGCCCGCGTGACCGAAGCGGGCGGAACCATCGTCAAGCCGATCTTCGACTTCCCCGGCGGACAGCGTTTCCACTTCCGCGATCCAGCCGGCAACGAGCTGGCCATCTGGTCCGAGCCCAAAGCCACGTGACCACGGCGACCATCGCCAAATCCTGTGGCGACTGCGGCCTGTGCTGCAAGCTGATGGGAGTGACGGCCCTGGCCAAGCCCGCGGGCAGATGGTGCCGCCATTTCGGCAAGACCAGCGGCTGCGCCATCTATGCCGACCGCCCGGATGATTGCCGCGTCTTCAACTGCCTGTGGCTGCTGACCGATGCGCTCGACGAAGCGTGGAAACCCTCCGTCGCCGGCTTCGTCCTGCACAGCGAGCAAGGCGGCGCACGCCTGATCGTCGAATCCGATCCGGCGCGCCCGCACGACTGGCGGCGCGAGCCCTATCAGTCTGTCCTGCGTCGCTGGGCCGAGGCGCCGGGACAGGAGGTTCTGGTGTTCGCCGGGTTGCGCGGTGTCCGGCTGGGCCCGACGGATGCCCCGGTCAGGCGGTCTGCGGCCTAGCGTACATCCACCGTCTGGCCGATCCGCTCGGCCAGGGCCTGATCGGCTCCCTCCAGCGACATGATCCAGACGTGGATTTCCTTCGGCGCGGTCTCGCGCTGAAACAGATGCTCCATGGCGTGACGCGTGCCGCCCTGGTTGGCCACGACGGTGGCACGGCCCCCGACCTCGGCCATTTCGCCGGAATAGATGGGGAACTGCGACGATGGCCCGGCATAGATCATGGCGAAGGACTTATCGCCCCGCTTGACCGTGTAGATCTTGAAGTTCGGACCGGGCCGCCCCGTCTCGATCCGGAAACCGGGCGGCAATTCGATAGAGAACGGCAGGGCGGCGATAGCCGCCGCATCCAGCACCGTCGCGGCCGGAGCCGGAGCCGGAGCAGGCGCGCTCGTCTCTGCCGTTGCAGATGCCGCTGGCGGAACGGCTGCCGATGAAGGCGTAGCGGCGGGCCGACGGGCAGCGGTCGATGCCACGGCGGGAGCCGGTGTCACGATCGGCGGCGGAGGCGGTGCCCCCTCGGCCCTTGGCGCTGCGGTCACGGTCGGTGTCGATGCGGCAGGCGAGCGACTGGGAACAGGGCCGAGCGCGCCGGGACGGACCGTGGTCGAGGGCTGGGCTTGAGCTGGGGCACCGTTCAGGCTGCCCGTGATATCTGGCAATCCCGTGGGTCGCGCCGTGGCAGGTGCCGGTGTCTGGGTCGCTGTCTGGGCATGGATCAGGCCTGGCGAGGCAGCGAGGATGAGGGCGGCAAAAGCGATACTTTTCATCCTGCCTATGTCGCCCGTCAGCCCATGAACGGCAAGGCCCTCAGCGCATAGGCGACCACGGCCGTGACCCCGGCGGCCACAACCGACAGGCCGACAAACCAGGCCAACCGCTTCCATAGGGGGCCGGGCGGCTCGTTCGGCTCAGGCGGGGGGACGGGATCAATGATGATAGCCGGCATCCTCGTCGATCTTGCCCCGGAACACCCAATAGACCCAGGCTGTATAGGCCAGGATGGCGGGCACGATGGTCAGTGTCCCGACCAGCATCAGCCCGAGGGCATTGTCGGGAGCCGCCGCCTGCCGGAAGTCCACGGCATAGGGCACGATGTAGGGCGTGAAGCTGGCCGCCAGCCCGAGATAGCCGGACAGGAAGACCATGATCGTCCCGATGAAGGGCCGCACATGCGACGACCGGCGCGCCGATCCCACCAGCAGGATCAGACCCGCCAGACCCAGCAACGGCACGGGCAACAAGGGCCCCAGCACGCCCCAGTCGACCCCAAACCCCTGCGTCAGGTCGAAGCCCCAGCGCAAGGCAATGCGTGGATGCACGAACAGTGTGGCGACACTGACCGCGGCCAGCAGCCCGGCCGTGCACGCCGCGCTTATCAGCGTCCAGCGCTTGGCGTCGCCGTGCAGATTGTCCTTGGTCTTCAGCATCAGCCAGGTCGCGCCCAGCAGGGCATAACCCGCCACGATCCCGGCCGAGACCAGCAGCGTATAGGGGGTGAACCAGTCGAACGGCCCGCCGGCGAACTGTTCGTTCTCCACGGTCACGCCCTGGATGAAGCCGCCCAGGATCAGCCCTTGCGCCGCCGCCGTCAGGATCGACCCACCGGCGAACATCTGGGTCCAGAACTTGCGGCCGCGCTTCCTGGCCCGGAACCGGAACTCGAACGCCACGCCGCGCAGGATCAGGCCCGCCAGCATCAGCAGCACCGGCAGATAGAGCGCCGGCATCAGGATGGAATAGGCCAGTGGAAAAGCCGCCAGCAGCCCCCCGCCCCCCAGCACCAGCCAGGTCTCGTTGCCGTCCCACACCGGCGCAATGGTGTTCATCATCACGTCCCGCTCGCCCGGCGATCGGGCGAAGGGAAACAGGATGCCGACACCCAGGTCGAACCCATCCAGCATGACGTACAACAGCACGGCGGTTGCGATCACCCCGGCCCAGATCAGCGGCAGGTCCATCAGTCCTCGTCTCCCGGAATGCCACCCTCGGCATCGGCGGGGGCCTTGGCCAGGGCCGAACCGGGGGCCCGGTCCTGACGCGGATCGGGTTCGGCCAGCGCCGCCTTGGGTCCCTCGGCCATCAGCCGCAGGATGAACAGGGCACCGGCCGTGAACACCAGGGCATAGACCAGAACATAGACCGTCAGGCTGGTCGCCACCTCGGCGGCCGTGACGGGCGAGACGGCGTCACGCGTCTTCAGCACGCCATAGACGACCCAGGGCTGGCGCCCGACCTCGGTGACCATCCAGCCAGCCAGCACCGCAATGAAGCCGCTCGGCCCCATGGCCACGCAGAACTTCAGGAACCACCGGCTCTCGAACAGCCGCTTCCGCCAGATCAGCACGGCCCCGACGCCACCCAGGGCGATCATCAGCAGGCCCAGACCCACCATGATGCGAAAGCCGAAGAAGGGGATGAAGGGCGGCGGCTGATCCTCGCGCGGCCAGGCGTCCAGGCCCTGGATGACCTCATCCTTGGGCACATTCTGGATCATGTTGCCGATGCCGGGGATCGAAACCTCGAAGTGATTCTTCTGCGCCTCGCGGTCCGGAATGCCGAACAGGTGCAGCGGCTGGTTGGAGCGCGTTTCCCAATAGCCCTCGATAGCTGCGGTCTTGGACGGCTGATACTTGTGCGCCACCTCGCCGGACCAGTGGCCGACGACCAGCTGCAACGGCGCGACCACGGCCACCAGGCCGATGGCCATGACCAGGGCGATCCGGCTTTCGGTCCAGGTCGTGCTGCCGCGCTTTTCCTTCAGGATCCGCCAGGCCGAGGCGGCGCCCACGACCAGAGCCGTCGTCATGAAGGCGGCCAGCAGCATGTGCACCAGCCGCGACGGAAAGCTGGGGTTAAACACCACCTGCCAGAAGTCCGTAGCCTGGAACCGGCCGTCGGCCATGATCTCGAAGCCCTGCGGCGTCTGCATCCAGCTGTTGGCCGACAGGATCCAGAAGGCGGAGATGGTCGTCCCGATCGCCACCAGCACGGTGGCTGTAAAGTGCAGCCTGGGCCCGACCTTTTTCCAGCCGAACAGCATGACGCCCAGGAACGACGCCTCCAGGAAGAAGGCCGTCAGCACCTCGAACGCCAGCAGCGGCCCGATCACCCCGCCGGTGAGGCGAATGAACTCCGACCAGTTTGTACCGAACTGATAGCTCAGCACCACGCCCGACACGACGCCCATGCCGAAGCTGAGGGCGAAGATCTTCACCCAGAACAGATACAGGGTCTTGAACGCGTCCCGCTTTGTCCAGAGCCACAGCCCCTCCAGCACCGCCAGAAACGCCGCCAGCCCGATTGTGAAGGCCGGGAACAGGATGTGAAACGCGATGGTGAAGGCAAACTGCATCCGCGACAGCAGAAGCGCGTCGAATTCCACGGTGATCGCCTTTTCAAATAACCCTACGACAATTGCGGCTTTATACCCGTCGAACCGCAATGTCCATGAGCGTTCGGTCGCGCGGCGGAACGTCTCAACGCCTGGTGACTGGCGTCAGGCGGCGGGGAGTTCGATCCAGAAGGTCGCGCCCTCGCCCGGCTGCGACACCACGCCGATACTGCCCCCCTGAAGCTCGACCAGCCGCTTGGCCAGGGCCAGGCCGATGCCATGACCCTCGATCGTCGAGCGGTCCAGCCCCAGGCGATTGAAGGGCTCGAAAAGCTGCGCCTGTTTCTCCGCTGACAGGCCCGGCCCCAGGTCGATCACCTCTATCCGCACGGCGTCGTGCACACGACTGGCGCGGAAGGTGACGATGCCCCCGCTGGCTCCATACTTCACGGCATTGCTGGCCAGGTTGGTCACCACCTGATTGAGCCGCTGCGAATCCGCCAGGGCCACCAGTCCATCACCCTCGGTCACGACTTCCAGCTTCAGGGTGTCGGCCTCCGGCCGCAGGGCGGTCGCGCGGCGCACATCCTCCAGTACGCCGGGCACATCCGTGGGTCGCAGCTCGACGCTGACCTCTCCGGACTCGGCGCGGGCCACGTCGAGCAGATCGTGGGCCAGACTTTCCACCTGCCGTGCCGTCTTCACCAGCATGGCCGCCATCTCGGCCTGGGTCTCGTTGACCGGTCCCAGCTGCCCGCCCTGCCACAGGTCGCCGATGCCGATGATGCCTCCGACCGGGCTCTTGATCTCGTGCGCCACATTGGCCAGCAGGCGCGACTTGGCGGCCGAGGCCTTCTCGGCCCGCACCTGACCCAGTTTGGCGCGGTCCGACAGACGGTCCCGCTCCTCCAGCAAGGCGGCGACCAGCATGACCGGCAGATAGCCCAGCATGACAAGCAACTGACCCATCAGCGCCTGATCCGCGCGGCTGAAATCACCGGTGAACGGCCCGTGGCCGGTCATGCTGCCGCCGACCGCCAGAATGGTCACGATCAACAGCGCCGCCGTCACCCCCAGCATGCGCAGGCGCACCGCGATCAGCAGCAGGATCGGCAGGATCAGGAACGAAAGCTGGACATCCAGATGCACGAACACGACCCAGCCCCCGACCGTCAGCAGGGCCATCAGGACCGCAGCCTCCAGCGCTACGGCGGGCGCGCGCAGCCTGGCGAGCTCCCGCTTCGTCAGCGACAGGCCGAAGCTGCCGATGATGGCGATGCTCAGTGCATGGCCGAACCACCAGGTCTGGGCGCTCAGCAAGGGGTTGGTGCCGTCCATCCAGTACAGCATGGTGCTGGCGAACACCGCCGACGGAATGGGCGCGATCAGAGCCGCCCCCAGCAGGAAGCGCGTGGCTCCCGTAACCGTCGCCAGGTTCAGTGTCGGCGCGAACCGACGCGCCATCAGCACGGCCACGACGATGTCCAGCATATTGGCCAGGGTGAACATCAGCGTGTGCAGTGTGTCGTTGCCGACCAGGAAGTTCCCGGCGGCCAGACCCACGGCGATCATGGCCCCGAAGCTGTAGTCGTACATCCGGCCCGATGACGTCCTGAGCCAGACGACTACGGCCAGACCGGCGGCACCCCACAGCGGCGCGACAAGTCCGACAGAACGGGCAAAACTTATGGAAACGACGACCATGACGGTCACGGCCAGGGCCGTGAACACCGGGGTCAGGGCCTGTCTGCGCCGACGCAGATTCGCCGCCTGACGCGCCTTGGCCATCGTCGTGACCGGTCCAGCCACATCGACGGGCAGGCTGTCGGTCGAGAAGAGCACGCGGCTCTGGGGCATGAACGCGGGTCCGGCAAGCGACTAAAGGGCTGCCTTGCTTACCGCGCACCCCCTAACATCCCCTGAAGGTCAGGACTCGGCGAGCAACGCCGCGTTGAAGGCGCGTACGGCCGCCGCAGCACCGTCGGCATGATCCCACACCGCGCCGCTGACCGCGACGAAATCCGCGCCCGCTCGCGCCAGCCCTCCCGCCGTCTCGACAGTGATGCCGCCTATCGCGACGCAAGGCACCTCGACCGTCTCCTGCCAGATCATCAGGATTTCGGGATCGGGGCGGTGCGTCGTCGCCTTGGTCGTCGTCGGATAGAAGGCCCCGAAGGCGACGTAATCGGCCCCGGCCTCGGCCGCATCCATGGCCAGTTCGCGGCTGTCGTGACAGGTGATGCCGATCATCGCATCAGGCCCCATGACGCGCCGGGCTTCGGCCAGCGGCATGTCGGACTGTCCCAGATGGACCCCATCGCATCCTGACCGTTTCGCCAGGTCGGGCCTATCGTTCAGGATTACCGCGACGCCGCGTGCCTGCGCCACGGGCCGGATCGCCTCTACCGCCGCCAGCACCGCTGCATCATCCACATCCTTCAGCCTGATCTGCAGGGCCGCGACATCTCCGGCGTCCAGGGCCTCGGCCAAGGTTGCGACAAAGGCCGCCATGTCCGGGATCGCGGGCGGCGTGATCAGATACAGCCGACAGGGCGGGCGTTCGGGGATCAGGGATTGCTTGGCCATGCCCGGCAAGTGCGTTGCCCTCCAGTCCGCGTCAACCCGCCACTCCTGCGAACGCCTTGCATTCGCCTTAACGAGCCTGCTATAGCGAACCATTCGCATCA
Organism: Brevundimonas sp.; assembly: GCF_016463295.1. Taxonomy (GTDB): domain Bacteria; phylum Pseudomonadota; class Alphaproteobacteria; order Caulobacterales; family Caulobacteraceae; genus Brevundimonas. The sequence continues at coordinate 691 of NZ_JAEMRO010000035.1, read as the reverse complement.
CCAGCCGGGTCGAGCCTGCCGTGTACGTCTGCAACTGCAATGGTCTTCGCAAGCGTGACGTGGCCCTGGCCATCGAGGCGGGCGCCTGCCGGCCGCGCGACATCTTCACCCGCAATCAGTGCCAGGCCCAGTGCGCCAAATGCGTCTGCGAAATGCGCGAGATGATTCAGGAAACCCGTCAGGCCTTCGCCATGGCGGCCGAATAGCCGACGCGATAAGGCCCCGCTTTGCGCGGAAAAATCATTCGCAATATCAATGTGCTGATAAGTAATCGCAAAAGATCACAGCGGCATTTCCTGTGATAGAACTGTCTGGCTAAGGCGGGATGCGTTCGGGGCCGTCGGCTCCACACCCGCTCATCGAAAGAGACCAAGGCCATGAAGGGCGATCCCGCGATCATCCGCACCCTCAATGCGGTGCTGACCAACGAACTCACCGCCGTGAACCAGTATTTCCTGCATGCCCGCATGTTCGAAAGCTGGGGCCTGAAACACCTCGGCCAGATCATCTATGACGAGTCGATCGGCGAGATGAAGCACGCCGACATGCTCATCAAACGCATCCTCTTCCTGGACGGCCTGCCCAATCTGCAGGACCTGCACAAGCTGAAGATCGGCGAGGAAGCCGTCGAATGTCTGGGGGCCGACCTCCAGCTGGAGATCGACAGCCGCGCCACGACTGCCGCCGCCGT
>NZ_JAEMRO010000112.1 GCF_016463295.1 Brevundimonas sp. | reverse complement strand
CGTCGGCGGCGACACGATCATCGGCGGCGGCCTTGTCCTGCGGGCGGGGGTTGGCACCGGGCTTCAGGAAGCCGGGGTTCTGGCGGATGAAGTCGGTCCAGCCGCCGGGCGTCTCAACGATGTCGCCGCGCCCGTTCATGGCGATGGTCGAGGTGGCCAGGCGGTCGACGAAGTCGCGGTCGTGGCTGACCAGGATCAGCGTGCCGTCATAGCTTTCCAGCAGCTCTTCCAGCTTGTCGAGCGTGTCCATGTCCAGGTCGTTGGTCGGCTCGTCGAGGACCAGCATGTTGGCGGGCTTGGCCAGGGCGCGCGCCAGCAGCAGGCGGTTGCGTTCGCCCCCCGACAGGGTCGAGATCGGCTGGCGCAGCTGACCCTCCTGGAACAGGAAGTCCTTGGCATAGGCGGCGACATGTTTGGGGACGCCGCGCACCAGAATGCTGTCACCCCCGCCGGGCGTCAGGGAATCCCACAGGGTCATGTCCGAGCGCAGGCCCTCGCGCGACTGGTCCAGATAGACGGGCTCCAGATTGGCCCCGAGCCGCACCGTGCCTTCGTCGGGCGCCAGCTCGCCCAGCAGGATCTTGACCAGGGTGGTCTTGCCCGCGCCATTGGGTCCGACGATGGCCAGGCGGTCGCCGCGGATGACGCGGGTGGTGAAGGGTTTGATGACGGGACGGTCGCCGAAGGTCTTGGACACCCCTTTCAGCTCGGCCACCAGCTTGCCGGAGGTGGCGCCGGAATCGACACCCAGGTTCAGCTCGCGCGGGCTGTCCTTCATCCGCTCGGCGCGGTCGGCGCGCAGGGCATCCAGCGAGCGCGCGCGGCCCTCGTTGCGGGTGCGGCGGGCGGTGATGGAGCGGTAGAAGGTCTCGGTCTCGCGCTCGATCGTCTTGGTCAGACGCTGCAGGGACTGGGCCTCTTCCTCCTGGACCTTGGTGGACCATTCGTCGAAGGCGGCGAAGCCCTTGTTCAGGGAGCGGACGCGGCGCCCTTCCAGCCAGTGGACGACATTGGTGACGCGGTTCAGAAAGGCGCGGTCGTGGCTGACCACCAGGATGGCGAACCGGGCGGAGAGCAGTTCCTCTTCCAACAGCTCGATGGCCAGGATGTCCAGATGGTTGGTCGGCTCGTCCAGCAGCAGCAGGTCGGGCTCTTCGGCAAAGGCCTTGGCCAGGGCGGCGCGGCGGGTCTCGCCGCCCGACAACCCTTGCGTCGACTTCTCGGGGTTGAGGCCGAAAGTGGTCAGCCAGCTCTCGGCGGTCCAGCGCTCGGCTCCGCCCGAGGACGCATAGTCCAGCAGCGTCTCGCCCTGAATGTCCGGCTCCTGGGGCACATAGGCGAAGCGGACGCCGGCCTGGACCGAGCGATCGCCCTCATCGGCCTCGATCAGGCCCATGACCATCTTCATCAGGGTCGACTTGCCGGCCCCGTTGCGACCAACCAGAGCGGCACGGCTGCGCGGCTCCACGGCCAGATCGACCCCCTCGAACAGGGGGCGTTGACCATCCTGCAGGCGGACGGACTTGAGGGCGACGAGAGGGGGGCGAGCAGAAGATCGGGGGGCCATGCGTGGGGCGTATAGAGTGCGCAGTGCAGCAAGGCCATCGCCGCGCCGGGGGTATTGCGATCAGCGAAGGACACCGCTGTGTTAACCGGTTTTTCGTGGCCGGTCAGCAACATGCCGACTGAACAGAAGGCACAGCTTTGACCGTCGAACTTCGCCGAAGACTTTCAGGCTTATCACCCAGAAGTCTGATCGCAGTGGCGGTCGGTGCCATTGTCTTTGGCGTCCTGGCCCTGCTGAGCCTTTCATTCGCTCGCGAGGCCGGGCGACTGGCTGCGATCTGGCCGGCCAATGGTGCCTTGCTGGCAATGGTGCTCCTGCGTCCCCGCCAGGAGCGTGGGGCGCTGATGGGGGGCGCTATGCTCGGGGCCGTCGGGATCAACCTGACGATGGGCGACGTTGCACCCGTCGCTTTCGGTCTGGCCCTGGCCAATATCGTCGAGGTCGCACTGGCGACGGCGTTGCTGACCCGGGGCGACCGGTCGGTCGATCTAGGTCGCATTCAGGATCTTTTCCGGTTCGGCTGGCTGGCGGGTGGTGTAGCTCCGATCGCCTCGTCCATCATCGCCGCAGGTACACTGGCGATGGGTTACGGCGAGCCGCTGATGCCAAGCCTCGTACAGTGGTTCGTCGCCGATGCCTTGGGGCTGCTGATGATCACGCCGCCGCTCCTGCTGGCGGCATCGGCGCAGACGTGGCGAGATGGCTGCGCGACGACAGGGCGGCGCGCGCTGCTGGCAGGCACGCTCTTGGTGACGCTGGCGATCGTGTTTCTCCAGACGCGCTTTCCGTTGCTGTTTCTGGTGCCGCCGGTCCTAATCCTGATCGCATTCCGTTGCGGGCCAGGGTCGGCTTCGGTCGCGCTGCTGATCTCGGCGGCGGCATCGCTGGCCGCTGTGGTCGCCGGAACGGGACCGCTGGCGCTGGTGGATGGAGGGCTGGATCAGCGCGCAATGGTCCAGCAGCTTTTCCTGGCTGTACTGGTGTTCACCACCTTGCCGGTCGCATCGGTCCTGGCCGAGCGGGCGCGCGAGCGACGCGAGGACGAGGCGCGGATTGGCGTGCTGAGCCTGGCCGAGAGCGTCGCCGAGCTGGGCAGCTGGCGGCTGGATGTGGCGGACGGTCCGCGCGTAACCTGGTCCGAGCAGGTCTATCGTATCCACGGCGTGGAGCCGGGAAGTTTCGATCCAGCCTATGACGACGCGGTGGACTTCTATCACCCTGATGATCGGCCCCTGATCCGGGACTGGGTGGCGCGTGCCCTCGAGTCCGGCGAGGCGCAACCTCTGACGCTGAGGCTGATCCGTTCGGATGGTGACGAACGCAGGGTCCGCACACAGGGGCAGGTGCAGAGGAACGAGGCGGGGCAGATCACGGCCCTTTTCGGCATCTTTCAGGACATCACCGACAGCGAGCGCCAGCACCTGGAGGTTGCAGCCAGCGAGCAGCGGTTCCGCGCCCTGGCCGAGCACACCAGCGACATCATCGCCATCTTCGAGCTGGATGGCACCTTCACCTATCTGTCGCCGGCGCTGCAGGGCGTGCTGGGGTGGATGCCGCAGGAACTGTTGGGCACCAGGACGTGGGATATCATCCATCCAGACGATCAGGAGGCGCTGAGGCTGGCCTACCGGGCCTATCTGGCCGCTGGAAGTCGAGCGCCTTCGCCGCATATACGCTATCGCGGTCTGAGCAAGGCTGGAGACTGGGTCTGGCTGGAGGCACATCCGACTGCGGTGTGGAATGCGCAGGGAGAACCGGTCGAGATCCAAGACACGGTTCGCGACGTGACTGCGGCCAAGGCGCTTGAAGACGCGCTGACACGTGCAAAGGAGGCCGCGGAAGCGGCAGCTGAAGCCAAGTCGGAGTTCCTGGCCAATATGAGCCATGAGTTGAGGACTCCGCTGACCAGCGTGATCGGCTATTCGGGCCTGCTGCAGCAGACCGAGGCGCTGGGAGAAACGGAGCGGCTGTTCGCGGACAGAATCGCGATGTCCAGTCAGGCCTTGCTGGCGGTCATCAATGATATTCTGGACTACTCGAGGCTTGAGGCCGGCGGCGTCGTACTGGAGCCTGCACCCATGCAGCCGCGCCAACTGGCGGTCGATGCTGCGGCGATCGTGACGCCGCAGGCTGACACCAAGGGTCTGGATATCCAGATCCGCGTTGATGATGCCGTTCCGCAAAGCGTTATGGCCGACGAAGGCAGGCTGAAGCAGATCCTGCTGAACTTCCTGTCGAATGCCGTGAAGTTCACCGAAGCCGGCAGCATTCGGCTGGATATGCGCTTTGACGCCGGGCGGCTGCGGGTGGAGGTCAAGGACACCGGCATCGGCCTGACCGGCGAGCAGAGCGCCCGGTTGTTCCAGCGCTTCAGCCAGGCCGATACCTCGACTACGCGACAGTATGGTGGAACCGGACTGGGCCTGGCGATTTCCAGACGCCTGATCGAGATGATGGACGGATCGGTGGGGGTACAGAGTTCGCCGGGGCAAGGATCGACCTTCTGGTTCGAAATCCCGACCGAGGCCTGTGGCGAAGACTTTTTCGCCGATCAGGATCGCGCCCTGCATACGGTGCCGCTTTAGGTTCGTATGTCGCCGCAAACCACCAGATGACCCGGATCATTGTCGTGTCGCTTGAGTTGAGTGAGGAGAGGGCGGCATGCCTGGATCGATATTGATCGTCGAGGATGACGCCATGATCCGCGATTTGGCGGATCGGATTCTGACCGGTGCGGGCTATTCCGTAGCGCCCGTTGCGTCTGGCACAGCGGCTCTCGACTTACTGAAGCGGGTGCGGTTCGATCTGGTGCTGCTGGACATCCACATGCCCAACATGAGCGGCCTGGACCTGCTGGATCACATGCGACGACTGTATGTGAAGGTGCCGGTCGTCATGATGACCGCCGACAGGGAGATGTCGACGGTGGCTGCTGCGCGCGAGCGGGGCTGTATCGGCTATGTGGTGAAGCCGTTCCTGCCGGAAACCTTGGTGGAGCGGGTCAGGAAAGCCTTGGTGCGGACCTGATCCAGAGCCTATAGCGGCGCGCATGACGCCCTTCTGGCAGACCAAGACCCTGGCGCAGATGACGCCCGCCGAGTGGGAGAGCCTGTGCGACGGGTGCGGGCTGTGCTGCCTGATCCGGTTCGAGGACGAAGACACCGGCGAGGTGTTTCCGACCAAGGTCCACTGCAAGCTGTTCGATTCCGGCAGCTGCACCTGCACCGACTATGCGAACCGCAAGGCCCAGGTGCCGGACTGTATCCAGCTGACACCCGGCAATGTCGGGGCGCTGAAGTGGATGCCCAAGTCGTGCGGATACCGGCGCATCCACGAGGGGCGGGGACTGGCGGACTGGCATCCTCTGGTCTCGGGCAGTCGCGAAACCGTGCATGCGGCGGGGGTGTCGGTCCGGGGACAGACCATCAGCGAGCTGGAACTGGACGAGCCGGAGGACGCCCTGGCCTATGAGGCGATGGAGTGGAATGAGGAGCGTGGCGTAACGCCCGGTCGCTAACCAATATTTCGTCGTTTGCGTGTCAGGGTTCGATCATGCCCAGCTCGCGTGCCACGCTCCGTAGACAGACAGCCGAGGCGCTGAACCTGGAGCGACCGCTCGATCGGTTGACGAGCATGGCCAGCGCCATCTTCGACATGCCCTATGCGATGGTCTCGGTCATCGATGGCGACCAGGCGCTGTTCCGCGTCAATGTCGGCGAGAAGGACCTGCGGCTACCGCGCCAGCAGACGATCACGGACCTGTTGATGGGCATGGGCCCGCAAGGCTTGTTCGTCGTTGAGGACGGGCTGACGGACACGCGCGTCATGAACCATCCGATGGTGACGGGCGAGCCGTTCCTGAGATCCTATGTCGGCGTCACGGTCGTGAATGCGGCGGGCGCGCCGGTCGGGGCGATCGGCGTGATGGACCACGCGCCACGTCCTGCCCCGACGGAGGCGCAGATCGAGATCCTGCGCAAGGTGGCCGGTCTGGTCAGCCACGAGCTGGATATGGCCGGATTGCTGCGCAAGGCGGCCGAGCAGACGGC
>NZ_JAEMRO010000111.1 GCF_016463295.1 Brevundimonas sp. | reverse complement strand
GTTCTGCTGTCGCCGGGCCCCTGCACCCCCAACGAGGCTGGCGTCTGTCTGGCCCTTCTGGACACCGCGCCGCTGGACATGCCGATCTTTGGCGTCTGCCTGGGCCACCAGGCGATGGGTCAGGCGTTCGGCGGCGACGTCATCCGCGCCAAGGCCCTGATGCACGGCAAGACCTCGCCCATTCTGCATGAGGGCAAGAGCGTCTTCGCCGGCCTGCCCTCGCCCTTCACGGCGACGCGCTACCACTCGCTGGCGGTCAAACGCGAGACCTTGCCCGATGTGCTGGAGGTCACCGCCTGGACCGCAGACGGCGAAATCATGGGCCTGGCCCACAGGACGCGCCCGATCCACGGCGTGCAGTTCCACCCCGAATCTATCGCCACAGAACATGGCCATGACCTGCTGGCCAACTTCCTGGACCTCGCCAACGTCAAGCGCCGGGCGACGGTCTGAGCATGGCCGACGATGTGAAGGCCCTGCTGGCGCGGCTGGTCGAGGGCCGCGTGCTGTCCGGCGAAGAGGCCCATGCCTTCTTTGCGGCCTGCCTGCGCGGCGAGCCGACTCCGGCCCAGGTCGCCGCCGCCGTGACCGCCCTGCGTATCCGGGGCGAGACGGTGGATGAGATCGCCGCCTTCGCCACCGCCATGCGCGACGCAGCCCTGACGCTGGAGCATCCCTACGACGTCATCGACACCTGCGGCACGGGTGGCGACGGCCAACACACCTTCAACATCTCGACCGCCGCCGCCCTGGTGCTGGCGGGTGCAGGCCTGAAGGTCGCCAAGCACGGCAATCGGGCGCTCAGCTCCAAATCCGGCTCGTCCGATGTGCTGTCGGTGCTGGGCGTCAACCTGGCCGCGACACCCGCCCAGCAACTGCGGGCGCTCGACGCCGCCGGGATCGCCTTCCTGTTCGCCCCGACCTACCACGGGGCCATGCGACATGTCGGGCCAGTGCGGGCCGAGATCGGTTTCCGCACCGTCTTCAACCTGCTGGGACCGCTGTCCAATCCGGCGGGCGCCAAACGCCAGGTCATGGGCGTCTATGACCCTCGCCTGCTGGAGCCGCTGGCCGAAGTTCTTGGCCGACTGGGGGCCACCCGCGCCTGGACCGTCCACGGCCAAGGCCTGGACGAACTGACCACCACCGGCCCGACCGAGGTGGCGGAATGGAAGGACGGCACGGTCCGCCGTTTCACCGTCACGCCGCAGGACGCAGGCCTGCCGCTGGCGTCCATCGACGACATTCGCGGCGGCGATGCAGAGGCCAATGCCGCCGCCCTGACCGCCCTGCTGGCCGGAGAGCGGGGGGCCTACCGCGACATCGTCCTCCTCAACGCGGCCGCCGCTCTGGTGGTGGGCGAGCGCGCCGACGACCTGGCTCAGGGCGTGGAACAGGCCGCCCGCGTCATCGACGACGGCCATGCGGCACAGGCCCTCGCGGCCCTGGTCGCGGCCACCAATACCCCGATCGAGGACGACCCGGCATGACGGACATTCTCAGCCAGATCGCCGCCTACAAGCGCGAAGAGGTTTCCAACCGCAAGGCCCGCACGTCCCAGTCCGCCATCGAAGCCCTTGCTGCGGCCGCCTCAGCCCCGCGTGGCTTTCGCGCTGCGCTGGAGCAGCATGCCGAGGACACCGGCCGGCCCGCCCTGATTGCCGAGATCAAGAAGGCCAGCCCGTCCAAGGGGCTGATTCGCGCCGACTTCGACCCGCCGACGCTCGCCCGTGCCTATGAGCGCGGCGGTGCCAGCTGCCTGTCGGTCCTGACCGACGGCCCCAGCTTTCAAGGCGACGACGCCTTCCTGGGCCAAGCGCGCGACGCCACCGCCCTGCCCTGCCTGCGCAAGGACTTTCTGGTCGATCCGTGGCAGGTGGCCGAGAGCCGGGCGCTGGGGGCCGACTGCATCCTGATCATCCTGGCCATGATCGATGACGCCCTGGCCGCCGAGCTTCTGGCCGAGGCCGAGCGGTTCGGCATGGACGCCCTGATCGAAACTCATGACGAGGCCGAAATGGCCCGCGCCTGCATGCTGGGTGGCGATCTGGTCGGCATCAACAACCGGTCACTGCGTACCTTCGAAGTCGATCTGGAGACAACTGCCCGCCTGGCCATGCTCAGCCCTGTCAGGGCCCTGCTGGTCGCGGAAAGCGGCATCTTCACGCCTGATGACATGGCCACGATCTCAGAGGCGCATGCGCAGGCTGCGCTGGTGGGCGAAAGCCTGATGCGTCAGGCCGATGTTGAGGCGGCGACGCGGGCCTTACTGGCGTGACCCTTACACCTGTCGCCGAGCGGAGCAGGTTCCTCGTAGTGTTGGCGTTGCTGTTCTTCGGAGGGGCAAGTGCCCACATATGGTTCGTGGCGCTCACATTCGACGGAGGCGTCGCAGGTTATCTCGAGAACGCCGACACCACCCGATCGCCATTGCTTCTTCTGCTTGCCGCGACCGTCGGGCCAGTGATGCTAGCCGCGTCACTTTACCGGATGGCCCAGCGGAGGAAGCCGCCGGTTTATCTGGAGCAAACCGTACTCTATTCCGAGGCATGGAAAAATCCTCTGGATATGAGGATGGTTGAACGGATCCGGGTCGATCAAGCGGGTTGCGTAGGGCCACGCCTTTCTTACACGGTCTTTCATCTGAGCGACGGGTCAGAGCGGCGCTTGCCCATTGTCTTCTTCAAAGAGTCAGCCTCGAGCATCGCTGCCGACCTCGGCGAGCGGTTCGGTTTGCCCGTTGAAGACCCGACGATCTCCCAACTGCCGTTAAGTTGACATTAGGCAAGAACACTTACAGAACATCGGCAACGGTTCACGCCTTGTTCTGGACGATTCGACGCCATGCTCACGCGCAAACAGCACGAACTTCTGATGTTCATCCATGAGCGGATTCAGGAGACGGGCGTCTCGCCCTCCTTCGACGAAATGAAGGAGGCGCTGGACCTGGCGTCGAAGTCGGGCATCCATCGCCTGATCACGGCGCTGGAGGAACGCGGCTTCATCCGCCGCCTGGCGCACCGGGCGCGGGCGCTGGAAGTGACCAAACTGCCGGATCAGGCAGCGACCGGCGGTCGTGCCGCCCGCGCGCCCTTCCGCCCCGGCGTGATCGAGGGCGGACGCACCTCTGCCGCCGAACCCGCCAACGACACCCGCGAACTGTCCCTGATGGGCAAGATCGCCGCCGGTACGCCCATCGCCGCCATTGAGCACGAAACCGCCCGCTATCCGGTGCCGGAATCCATGCTGGGAGCCGGAGAGCACTACATTCTGGAGATCGAGGGCGATTCCATGATCGAGGCCGGAATCCTGAACGGCGACATGGTCATCATCAAAAAGTCCGACAGCGCCAACTCCGGCGAGATCGTCGTCGCCCTGGTAGAGGGCGAGGAAGCCACGCTGAAACGCCTTCGCAAGAAGGGCGGATCCATCGCGCTGGAACCGGCAAACCGCAACTATGAAACCCGCATATTCGGCCCCGATCAGGTCGAGGTGCAGGGCAAGCTGGTCGGCCTACTGCGCCAGTACCACTAGCCCGCGTCTGCGGCATCCGCGTCCCCGAACCGGCTCCATGGCCGGTCGCCCCGGACGTCTGATGTCCAAACTCCGCGCCAGCCACTGGCTGTGGCTGGGTCCCGCCACAGCTCGACGGCCCCACCCCGCGCATAGTCTGTGCCGTCCAGAAAAAGTCGGTTAGCGCACGCCGCTGGCAGGGCTGATACGGACGCCCGCACTGACACAACCTCTGCTGTCACACACAGCCCCGACAACTGCTCGACTGTCGGAGCCTTCTTGCCCCACCAGACGGCGACCGGCCCGGCTTCGGGTGTGTCCGGCGCACAGGAAAACCGCGTGCAGGTCCAGCCTTCGGCCTGCCGCTCGACCGGTTCTACGCCGCGCCGGCGGCTCCAGACATCCACCGCGAACTGGCGAACACCGGGGCGAGTGACAACGGCCTGATCCTCTCGCACAAAGGCCGCCTGTGTGCCGCCGTCTCCGATCCACAGGTCTGGCGTCGGCTCTCTCGGCCAGACCATGACGGCCATGGCCAGAGGCAGGCCCAACCAGCGCAGCGGTCCGCGCCACAGACAGCAGAACAGCACACCGAGGAAGGCGATGGGCAGGACGTAGTCCGGAGCACTCGCCACAGTCCGAACCGCACCGGGCAGACCGGCCGTCCACGCTCCAATCGCGAGCATAATCCCGATCCCCTGCCCGGCCAGCCAAAGGAAAGGAGCACCCAGTCCCACTGGCTCCAGCAAGGCTCCCAGAGCCAAGGCGGGCATGATCAGAAAATCCGACAGGGGTGCCGTCGCCAGATTGGCCACCAGCCCGTACATGGCCGTGCGGTTGAAATGCTGCATGGCAAACGGGCCGGTCGCCGCGCCTGCGACCAGGCTGGCCATAACCGCCGCCGCCAGCCAGACGCCCGTCTGCTGAACGACCCGGATGGGCCAGGGGACGGAAATCTCGCGCGGCCGCCGAGGCCAGGCTTCGACCAGGGCCACCAGGGCCGCCGTGGCCGCGAACGACATCTGGAACCCTGGCGTGACGATGGCCTCAGGCTGCAGCAGCAGGACGACGAAGGCCGCCACCGCCAGGGCGTGCATGGTGATCGCCTGGCGGTCGAGCAGGATGGCGATGAAGGCAATCGAGGCCGTGATCGCCGCCCGCTCCGCCGGTGGCGGATGGCCCGACACGACCAGATAGGTCCCGACCGCGATCAGACCGCCCCATGCCGCGACCTTCTTGCCGGAGACCCTCAGCGCCAGCCACGGCCAGCAGGCCACCAGAAACCGCACCAGAAAGAAGGCGAACCCGCCCACGACGGCCATATGCAGGCCCGAGATCGACAGGATGTGCGCCAGCCCCGAATCCCGCATGATCTCGACTTCTTCGGGATCCAGCCAGGCTTCCTGTCCTGTGGTCATGGCCGCGGCCACGCCCCCGGTGCGCGGACCCAGCCGCTCAACGATCCGCCGCGCCAGATCGAACCGCATGGCGTTCACCGCCATCGCGGCGCGCAGGCTCCAAGGCGGCGGGGCCAGATCGATCGCCCTCGGCTCGCCCAGGCCGAACGCCACGCCGCCCAGGCTCTGAAAATAGGCATTGCGGCCGAAGTCGTAGGCCCCCGGACTGGCCGGGGCCGGCGGAGGATTGATGATGGCGAACAGGCGGATCGCCGTGCCCGGCTCGGGGATCGGCCCCCGCACCGTCGCGCGCAGCCGCTCGGGCGTCTCCCCAGGTGTCAACCCGCGCACCCGCACCGGGGCGATGACGACGCGGGGCCCGGCCGATCCCGGACTGTCGACATCCATGACCCAGCCCTCGACCACCGTCGGCTCGGCCATGGCGGGGGCGATGGGGGCCGCCACCGCGTCGGTCCGCAGCTTGGATACCGCCAGACCCAGGGCGAAGCAGGCCGCCAGCATCAGCGGCAGGGTCCACAGCCGCGCCACGCCTTTCCAGCGTGCGACCAGCCAAAGGGCCACGGCTACCGCCGCGATCAGGAGAAGCGGCCACAGCAGGGGCTCGACCTTCAGGCCGAAATAAACCGCGCACCCGCCGCCGAATGCCACCGGGGCCCACATGCGCCAGCGCAGGGTCTGGGCCGCGACCTGGGCCGACAGGAAGGCAAGAATCCGTGACGCAGCCGTGGGCTTTGCCGCAGCGGGCGCTATAACGCCCCCCATGACCCCTGCGCCCGCC
>NZ_JAEMRO010000110.1 GCF_016463295.1 Brevundimonas sp. | reverse complement strand
CCTCGGTGGTCGATCTGGTCAAGGTGGACGGGATCAACCAGCCGCTGGCGGAGCGCATCTACGGCTTCTTCCATCCGGAGACGCGGGGCTAGGATGCGGCGTCAGGAGACACCGGCATGAGCGACTTCGCCCAGGGGACCGTCCATGTCGCCGGGGCCGATCTTCAGGCCGCCGTGCAGGCCGACCCGGAGATTCTGGCCCTCTGGCAGGCGCTGACCCCGCTGGGCCGCAACGAGTTCATCTGCTGGGTCGAGGACGGGAAACAGCCCGCGACCCGACAGCGTCGTATTCAACGCACGACCGAGGAACTGCGCGAAGGCCAGAAGCGCCCCTGCTGCTGGTCCGGCTGCATCCACCGCACCGACAAGGCCCCCAGCCGCTGGCAGCAGGCGGTGCTGATCGACGGAAAGCGCAAGTCCTAGCCCAGCCTTTAAGGCTGCGCCGGCAACACCGCCATCAGCGCCCGCGTGAATCCGACGGGGGCGACCGTCAGGTGATCCTCGTCCTCCAGCACGGTCGAGCGGACCCGCAGGCCGGGATAGTTCCGGGACGTCAGAACCCGCTCCATGGTCCGCAGGTCGCCGACCATGTCCACCTCGGTGTTTCGCCTGCTGTCGCCGGGGACCTCATAGGCGCCGATGTACATGAAGACGTCGGCCGGAAGGTCCCGGTGGGTCCGAGCATAGTCCGCCTCCATCGTCATGATGTGACGCTTGTCGAACCAGAAGGATGGGCTGCCCAGCACATAGCCCCTGAACAGGTCTGGCTCCGTGAACATGATTTGCGCGCCAAGCAAACCGCCGTAGGAATGCCCCAGCAACACCCGCTGCGTCGGGTCTGCCCGGAATCGATCCTCGACGAACGGCAGCACCTGCGTCTTCAGATAGGTCTGATAGGCCGCTCCCCCGCCATGCAGGGTCGAACTGGCCCGTCGTGGGCCGTTTGGCGTCGGCGTATAGTCCCGGTTGCGGCTGGCGACCGGATTGTCGCCCTTGGCATAGGACAGACCGATCAAGATGAACTCCTCGACGACGGGGCCTTCCAGATTCACACGCCGCGCGATCTGGCGAATGATCGGAAAGGCGTAGTCAGCGTCGGTCACATAGAGCACCGGATACCGACGGTTCGGACTGGTCGCATAGCTGGCGGGCAGGCTGACGAAGATTTCGTACTCCCGACCCGAAACCGGATCGGGCACGGCCCAGACCTGGGTGCCTTGCAGCACATAGGGCGATCCGTCGGCCGGGGCAGCCTGCGTTTGCGTCGCCTGGGCATCGGCCCTGTCCGAACAGGCCGACCCCAGAAACGCGGTCGTCAAAACCAGCACCAAAACCAACGCTCGCATACGCAACTCCCCGAACAACCTTGGCCTTGCGAGCCTAGACGTGAATGTGGCCAATCCGGGCCGGAGCGGCCACGTCGCATGGGCCATCAACCGATCCAAGTCAGGCCGATGTCCCATGACAGAGCGGCGCGACGACAGTCCCGACATCCCTCTCCCGCGGGCGTCGCTGATCGCCTATACCGCCCTCATGACCGACGAATCTTCCGATACTCTCCTCGCCGGCTATCGCCGCTTTCGCCAGGATCACTGGCCCGAGGCCAAGGCCGAGTATGAGGCTCTGGCGGCGGGGCAGAAGCCGCACACCCTGATCGTGGCCTGTTCCGACAGCCGGGCCGATCCGGCTTTGATCTTCGACGCTGCGCCGGGTCAGCTGTTCGTGGTGCGCAACGTCGCCAACCTGGTCCCGCCCTATGAGCCGGACGGCCAGCTGCACGGGGTGTCGGCCGCTCTGGAGTTCGGGGTCAAGGTTCTGGGCGTATCCCGCATCGTGGTCATGGGCCATGCCCATTGCGGCGGCGTGGCGGCCATGCGCACGGGCGCGCCCGACAGCGTCCGCGACTTCGTCGCGCCCTGGATCGCGCAGGGCGAGCCCGTCGTGCGCCGCGTCGCCGAGGCGGTTGAACCGGATCAGGTCGAACAGGCCTCGGAAGAGGCCATCGTGCGCCTGTCGATCGACAATCTGCGCACCTTCCCCTGGATCGCCGAGCGCGAGGCGGCGGGCAAGCTGGCGCTCAGCGGCCTGCATTTCGGCATCGCCGACGGCATCCTGCGGGCCCTGCGTGGACCGGGCCGGTTCGAGGCATTGGACTGATCGCCAGGCAGGCGTTTGTGTAAAGTAGTGTGATCCACTACTATCCGCCCTATGGAACGCACCATTACCGCCACCGAAGCCAATCGCGAGTTCTCGCGCGTCTTCAACGAGGTCGCCAATGGCGAGACCTATGTGGTGACCGCACGGGGTAAACCGGTGATCCGGATGGTGCCCGTGAGCGCGGAAGAAGCCGATCGTGAAGCCCGCAGACAGCGGCTCAAAGCCTACCTCAAGGAAATTTCCGGTCGTCCGGTATCGAACCTTGGCCGCGTCACGCGCGATGATGGCTACGAGTGAAGGTCGCGCTCGACACCAACGTGTTAGCTTATGTCGAGGGTGTCGGTGATGAACCGCGACGCGCCGCCGCCGAACATCTGGTGACCTTGCTGTCCATCGACAGCGTCATCCTGCCAACCCAGGTGGCGGGCGAACTCTACAATGTCCTGCGACGCAAGAAGGGCCTGGAACGCGCCGAGGCTGCGACAGTGGTCATGCGTTGGGGTGACTTCTATGGCCTGACGCCCCACACGACCCAGACGTTCACCGATGCTGTTGCCTTGGCTGCCGAACACGACAAGCAGATCTGGGACGCGCTGATCCTGAGCATTGCCGCTGCTAACGGTTGCCGCCTGCTTCTTTCCGAAGACATGCAGGACGGCTTCGTCTATCGCGGGGTGACCGTCGCCAATCCCTTTGCGGAGACCCTGCATCCCTTGCTGGCGTCTTTGCTCGATACACTGTCGGAGCGTTCCGAATGACCCCCAGTCACCCTGCCAATCCCATTCCGAACATCATCACCGGCCTTAGGCTGTTTGCCGGGGTGATCATGTTCCTGATCCTGGCCGGGGCCGCACCGCAGGGTGTGCCGATCCTGTCGGAGTATCTGAGCCCTGACGACCAGTTCCGGTTCGGCCGCACAGCTTTCGTGATCTTTGTGGTGGCCGCGTCCAGCGACTGGATCGACGGCTTTCTGGCACGGCGGTGGAATGCGACCACGCGCTGGGGGGCCATTCTGGATCCCATCGCCGACAAGGTGCTGGTCACTGGCGCCATTCTGGGCGTCCTGGCCTGGGGTGCTCTGCCGCAGATCGCCATCCCTTGCGGCCTGATCCTGTTCCGCGAGTTCGCCGTCTCGGCCCTGCGCGAAACCGTGGCGGGCAAGGTCAAGCTGCCGGTCACCCTGCTGGCCAAGTGGAAGACGGTCTTGCAGATGATCGCCCTGGGCGCGCTCCAGGTCGCCCTGCTGTGGGACGGCTTCGGACTGCCGCTGGAGTGGCAGCCCCACTTCCAGGTCTTCGCCTATGTCCTGATCTGGGCTGCCGCCATCGTCACTCTTTGGACCGGCTGGCAGTACTTCTCGAAGGCGCAGCAGAAGATGAGCGCGGTCTAGGCTAACTCAGGCATTCTCCCTCTCCCTCGGGGGAGGGTGGTCGCGCAGCGACCGGGTGGGGAGGGCCAGGGCAAGCCAGCCTCGGTGCTAAACGCCGCCGAGCCCCCTCCCACCCGGCCTCGCCTTAGGCTCAGCCACCCTCCCTCGTTGAGGGAGGGAAAAGGGTCACCGAACCCCCAACTCCTCGACCAGCCGTTCCATCCCGTAGACGTCCCGCAATGCCGTCGTCACCGCCCCGGTGGTCACGATGACCGAGCGGTTGACGTTGCGGTCATAGCCGTAGGCGTTGCGCTGGGTCAGGACGGTGGAGTCGAAGTTCGCCCCCACGATCTCGCCCGCCTCATTGACGACCGGTGACCCCGACGAGCCGCCGATGGTGTCGGACGAGACCGCCATGTTCAGCACCGTATCCCCATCGATCCGCTCGCGCGCGGCCAGCAGCTTGGGCGCGACATCGAACGGGGCCGAGCCGGTCGCCCGGTCCCACAGGCCGCTGAAGGTCGTGAAGGCCCCGAACCGCTGTCCGGGTACATCTGTGCCCTCGATCTGGCCATAGGTCAGGCGCAGCGTCCCGGTCGCATCCGGATAGACGCTGTCGCCGTAGGCCTGGAAGCGCAGGGCGGCCAGTTGTTCCGAAGCGCGGGCGGTCGGCGCATCGACACGGGCTTCCCAGTCGGCGCGGATGGCGCGGGTCGGCTCCTGCAAGGTCAG
Organism: Brevundimonas sp.; assembly: GCF_016463295.1. Taxonomy (GTDB): domain Bacteria; phylum Pseudomonadota; class Alphaproteobacteria; order Caulobacterales; family Caulobacteraceae; genus Brevundimonas. The sequence goes on along the minus strand of NZ_JAEMRO010000110.1, from coordinate 1,520 downwards.
CAGATACTGGATCATTGGATCCTCCGACGCCTGGATGGCGGCCAGGCCACCCTCCCACAGGGCTCGGCGTACGGCCGGATCGCCCAGGGTCGTGCCCTGGACCAGACGGGCGGAGCGCGCCTCGGGCGATTCATCGCCCAGCAGAACCGCCATACGCGGATCATCGACGGTCAGCCATTCGCGCGTCTTGGACAGCCACCATTCCATCCGCACCTGATCCAGCGCCGGATAGACGGGGCGCTCGGCGAACAGGCCGGACTGGACGGCGGTCAGGCGGCTGTCGGCAAACTCCGGCAGGCGTTCGGCCGACGGCTTCTCCCGTTCCTGCGCCCCGCGCACCAGCGTCCGGGCCCAGTTGAACAGTTGCGACCCGCCTGCCACCGGCGTGGTGCCCAGGCCGGTGCCGCCTTCCAGCAGGGCCATGGCGGGGTAGAGTTCGCGCGCGATCGGCTGGATCGAGGACAGCGTCGTCCACGGATCGGCGGGCGTTGCCGTCGCTCCGCGAATGCGCGTCTGGAAGTCGACCTCCGCCTCGGCCTTCATGCGCATGAAGCCGGGGTCGGTTAGCGCCCGCATCCGGCCGAGGCCGCGCTTGTAGGTGTTCTCCAGGCCCACGATCGGGTCCATGGCGATGAAGGCGTTTTCGTCGCTCTCCTGGCTGAAGCGGATCAGTCGCCCGCGCAGTTCGCTGGCCAGCAGCTGATCCATCGGCAGGACCACGTCGCGGATCGTGAACAGCTGGTCCTGGGTCAGCAGACGCTGGGTCGCGCCGGGGCTGCCGGACACGAAGACGGGCGTGCCCTCGACGGGCTTGTCGGCATTCCACTTGAAGTGGGTGGGCGTCGCAACCGGAGCGCCGTTCTCATACAGGCGGATGAAGGCCGCATCGATGGCGAAGCGGGGGAAGCTGAAGTTGTCCAGGTCGCCGCCGAAGGTCGCCGCCCGATCCTCCGGGGCCCAGGCCAGGCGCACATCGGAAAACTTCTTGTAGGTATAGAGCTTGAACTGACCGCCACGATACAGGCTGACGACCTGACAGCGTTTGTCGGTCGCGTCGCCACAGGCCTCCTGCTCGATCCGTCCGGCTTCGGCGTCGCGCGCGCGGGTGAAGGCCTGGCCTTCCAGCCCGGCCCCGGCGGCCTGCATCCGCTCGGTGATGTCCGTGATCTCCGTCAGGATCTCGGCCGTGCCGCCGGGGCATTTCAGCTCCTCCTCGCGGCTGCGCGGGGCAAAGCCGGTTTCGGCATAGTTGACGGCCTGGGTCGACAGATTGGCCACGCAGGTGGCGACGCAGTGGTTGTTGGTCATCACCAGTCCTTCGGCGGAGACCAGGCCCGCCGAACAGCCCCCGAACTTGACCGAACTCAACCGCACCCGGTCCAGCCAGGCCTGATCGATGTTGGTCCCCAGCGTGGCGTTGGCCCGCGCGATGGGGAAGTTGTCGAAGGTCCACATGCCTTCCTCGGCCTTCGCCGTGGAGGCCGCGGCGAGGGTCAGCAGGGCGGCGGCGAGGGCGGGGG
>NZ_JAEMRO010000109.1 GCF_016463295.1 Brevundimonas sp. | reverse complement strand
GATTGACGCCGATGCCGCGGGTGTCGGGATCCAGGTGGAAGTGACCGGCGCGGGCCGCCTCGGAATTCAGGTCGATGACGTGACCTTCTGCCGAGACGCGCTGGCCGATCTTCAGCCTGCGATCCACGTCCTTGCCGATGGCGACGATCTCGCCGGCGAACTCGTGGCCGGTGATCATGGGCACCGGCACATTCTTCTGGGACCACTCGTCCCAGTTCCAGATATGGATGTCTGTGCCGCAGACGGCGGTCTTGTGGACCTTGATCAGAACGTCTTCGTCGCCCGCGACGGGGATCGGAGCCGTGATCAGTTCCAGCCCGACTTCGGGACGCGTCTTGGCCAGGGCCTGCATGGTGGCGGTCATGGATTGTGTTCTTTCACTAAAAACGATCGTAAGCGCAGTCGTTGAGTCAGCTGCCTCTATCGTGATTTCTGAAACGCTTGATCAGGCCAAACAGACCCTGCCCAGCGTATCGGTTGACCCAATAAATACCCCAAAGAGCAACAGCCGGTATTATAATAAGGGCAACAAAATCCACTGCTCTCACGGGCGGAGAATCGATAAGCGTCGCCACGACGAAGAGCACATAAAGCCCAACGAACACCCAGATCGTGAAACTATTCAGGCGCTTCATACGTCATTCGAATCCTAGATAACGCCGAGTTCCTCACCCGCCGCTTTGAACGCCTTAACTACCTGATCGATCTGTTCGAAGGTATGCGCCGCCGACATCTGGGTGCGGATGCGGGCCTGGCCGCGCGGCACCACAGGGAACGAGAAGCCGATCACATAGACGCCCAGCTCCAGCAGCCGCGCCGCCATGTCCTGCGCCAGCTTGGCATCGCCCAGCATGACCGGGATGATCGGATGCTCGCCGGGTTGCAGCGTGAAACCGGCCTCGGTCATCGCGGCGCGATAGCGGGCGGCATTGGCCATCAACTGCTCACGCAGGGCGTCGCCTTCCGCACCGGCGGCGATGCGGATGGCCTCCAGCGACGAGCCGCAGACGGCGGGGCTGAGGGCGTTGGAGAACAGGTACGGCCGCGCCCGCTGTTTCAGCAGGGCCACCACGTTCGCCCTGGCACAGATGAAGCCACCCATCGCCCCGCCCAGCGCCTTGCCGAAGGTGCCGGTGAGAAAGTCGATCTCGACCCCGTGGTAGGCATAGGAGCCGCGCCCTTGCGGACCGAGGAAGCCCGTGGCGTGGCAGTCGTCGACCATGATCAGGGCGTCGTAGGTGTCCGCCAGGGCGCGGATGTCCTTCAGCCTGGCGATATAGCCGTCCATCGAGAATGCGCCGTCGGTGGCGATGACGATGTTGCGCGCGCCATCGGCCCGGGCCTGTTTCAGCTGGGCCTCCAGATCGTCCATGTCCGAGGTGGCGAAGCGATAGCGTTTGGCCTTGCACAGCCGCACACCGTCGATGATCGAGGCATGGTTCAAGGCGTCAGAGACGATGGCGTCCTCCGCCCCGAATAGCGGTTCGAAGATGCCACCATTGGCGTCGAAGGCGGCGGCGAACAGGATGGTGTCCTCAAAGCCGAGATAGTCGGCCGTCGCCCGCTCCAGCTCCTTGTGGATTTCCAGCGTGCCGCAGATGAAGCGGACCGAGGCCGTGCCCGCGCCCCATTTTTCCTGGGCCCTGATGCCCGCCTGGGTGACGCGCTCGTCGCCGGCCAGGCCCAGATAGTTGTTGGCACAGAAGTTCAGGACCTCACGTCCGCCGACCTTGATGACCGGGCCCTGGCGTGAGGCGATGATACGCTCGGGCTTGGTCAGGCCTTGCGCCTCGATGTCGGAAAGCTCGGCGGAGACGCGGTCGTAGAAGGCCGCATTGGTGGCTTGGGTCATGCCGCTGTCGCTAGACGTTTTCGGCGGGCGTTTAAAGCCCGCGCCGCTGCGACCGAACGCGAAAACGGGTCAGGCTACAGGCCCCGCCGCGCGACTGTCGGCCCAGCGGATCAGGGCCGCGCGGGGCCAGGCGACGATCCAGGAGCGGGCGGTGTATTCGCCCTTTTCGATCAGGGCGGCGCGGGTGGGCGAACTGGTCGCGGCCCGCTGGGTGTGTATCTCGCCCGGTCCCTGATGCAGCAGAAAGGCCCCATGCTTCAGCGGATTGACCCGCAGATAGGCCAGGCGCGGGCTGATCTGTTCCAGCGGCGGGTCATAGAACCATGACGATCCCAGCATGCCCGCCATCTGCGGACGGCGCTTGCAGATTTCGGCGGCCGTCGCCCAGGCGCGGTCCCAGCCCGGCTCGTTGAAGTCGGACAGTTCGCGGCTTTCGGTATGGACCTCCAGCCAGGGCTTCCAGCTCTGGGCGGCGATATAGGACGGAATGACGGACCAGCCCCAGCCCTCCCGGGCGTGACGCAGCACCTGCCCCGGCCCCAGGGGCGAAGACAGGTCGATCATCTGGGTGCGCGCGCCCGGCACGGACAGCACCAACGAGATGCGCACATCCTTGGCCCAGAAGTCGCGGTCATAGGGGTCGGCGGCGGCGGTCAGGAAGTCGGCCAGCCGCCCGATCCATTCCGGATAGAGCTCCAGCGACGCCTGCGGCAGGTCCGCGGTGGCGATCCGGCCCGGCATCTCCAGTGCCCAGTGCGCGATCAGGGCGCGGCGGTGGTCGTCGGTCACGGCGGGACCAAAGGTGCCGGCCAGCGCCTTCTCTGCCCGATGCCCCGGCTGGTCGAAATCCCAGTGCGGCGCACTGGCGGTCGCGGCCTCAGCGGCGGCGGGGGCGAGAGCGACGATCCGGGCGCGATCCTCCGCCGGGACCTTGTTCAGCACGGCCTCGAAGGCGGCGATCCAGGCGGGGGTCAGGCTTTTCATGCCTGAACCCTAGCGCATGCGGGTTTGCCGACGGTTAAGGGGCGGCCAGCGTCGTCGGGACGATCCACCATTCGGGGTGTTCGCTCGCCAGGCGGCGGGCCGCGACCCCCGCCGCCTCGCGGGTGTCGAACAGAGCGAAGACCGTGGCCCCGGATCCGGACATGCGGGTCAGCCGGACTTCAGGCAGGACGGCGACCGCCTGCATCGCCGCACCGATGGCGGGCTGAAGCGCGATGGCCGGGGCCTCCAGATCGTTCCGCTGCTCGGCCAGCCAGTCGATCACGGCCGAAGCGGTCCACCCCACAGGTGGCGCGGGCCGCGGCTCCAGTATCCGCGGCGCGGCATCGTAGGCCCGGTAGACCGCGCCTGTCGGTGACGGCACGCCAGGGTTGACCAGCAAGGCATGCAAAGGCGGTAGGTTCGGCTCGAACGTCAACACCTCGCCGCGCCCCTCGGCCCAGGCCGTGCGGGCATGCAGACACATAGGGCCGTCCGCGCCGACGGCCTCGGCGATGTCGCCCAGGCCAGCGTCGTCGAGTTTAAGCGCCAGCGGGTTGCACGCCAGCTTCAGCGCCGCCCCCGCATCCGAAGACCCACCGCCCAGACCGGCCGCGATCGGCAGGCGCTTGTCGAGATGAACGCGTAGCGGCGGCTCGCCCGTGCCTGTCGCCTCGCCCAGGGCTCTGAGCGCCCGCAGGATCAGGTTGTCAGGGTCATCGGCCAGACCAGCACCGAACGGACCACCGACAGTCAGCGACAGCCGATCCGATCGCTCGATCGATACGATGTCGCCCATATCGGCGAAGGCGACCAGACTGGTCAGCGGGTGATAGCGCTCTTCGTCCACCGGCCCGACATGCAGGAACAGGTTGATCTTGGCGGGCGCAATCGCCGTCGCCGGCGTCAGAACGTCAGCTGCCACCGACGACGACCGTCTGTGCGGGAGCCGAAGCCGGGCTGGGCGTTGAGTTCGCGCCTGACAGACCCTCGACCAGTTTGCGCTCGACCTCGGCCCGGCGTTCGGCGTCGGGGTCCAGCGTCAGGACGCGCGTCCATTGCCACTGGGCCTCGCGCTGGCGTCCGACCTGCCAGTAGGCGTCGCCCAGGTGGTCGTTGATCTCGGCATTGCCCGGCTCCTTCTCGACCGCTTCCTGCAAGGTCGCGACCGCCGTCTCGTACTGGCCCTGACGATACTGGGCCCAGCCAAGGGAGTCCTGGATGTTACCGTCCTCGGGGGCGGCGGCATGGGCGCGGGCCAGCATGGCCGCCCCTTCATCCACCCGGCGACCGGTGTCGACCCACATATAGCCGAGGAAGTTCAGTATGGTGGCGTTGTCCGGCGCGCCCTGAAGCGCGGCCAAGAGCTCGGTCTCCGCCTCATCGTGCCGACCCAGACGTTCCAGCGCCGCGCCGCGCTGGAAGCGGATGATGGGATGCTGGTCCGCCGTATTGATTGCTGGCCGGTTCAGGACGCCCAGCGCCTCCTCCTCAAAGCCCATGCCCAGCAGCTGCCCCGACAGCGCCAGCGCCATACGCGGCTGATCGGGCGCTGCGGCATCGGCCCGGCGGAAGGCGGCCAGGGCTTCCTCCGGCATTTCGTCGCGCACGAAGCTCTCACCGATCCCGTATTGCGCCTCGGCATAGATCAGCGGATCGGCGGGGGTCACCGCTGCGAAGGCCTCACGGGCTGGCAGTTCGCGTTCCGCCTTGGCCAAGGCCTCGCCCAGTTCATAGGCGGTCAGATTGTCCGGACGCAGGCTTTGCGCCAGCCTCAGATAGATGATGGCCAGCTCGCTGGCCTCGGCCTGCCGAGCGCCGCCCGCGATGAAGTTCAGGGCGTCGGCCGCCAGATCGTTCAGACTGGCCAGCTCCGGCGCGCGGCCGCGCCCCGACGCGCGGGCACGGGCCGCCACGATCGTGGGGTCGGCCGGTCCGGCGGCCAGAGCCGCGTCATAAACGACGACGGCTTCGGCCTTGCGACGGCGACGCTCCAGAAAGCCGCCATAAGCCTCGGCCGCGAACCGCGTGCCGACGGGCGTTTCGAGCAGCGCCTTGTACTCCACCTCCGCCGCATCGAACTGGCGACGACGCTCCAGCAACTGCGCGCGGTTCAGGCGCAGGATGAAGGCCGAGGGGTCCTGAGGCGCGACCACGACGGGGGCCAGAGCCGTCAACCAGTCCCCCGCCCCCGCCGCGACGATCGGCGTCAGGAAACGCACGCCGACGCCGAAGAAGTCGGTGAACCCGCCCTGCTGGATGATGGTCTGGGCCCGGCGTGCGTCGCCGCGCTGAAGCGACTGGACCACATCGGTGAACCGACCGGCCTCGGCCAGTTGCGGGGTCTGGCTGACCAGCGGCGTCAGGCGCGCGACCTCGTCCAGATCCCCCGCGAACAGACCCTCGCGAAAGGCTTCATCGGCCAGGACAGGCTGCTCCGGGACAAGAGACTGCGCCTGGGCCAACAGGGCCGCGCCCGTCGTGCGGTCGCCCCGGAAGCTGGCCAGACGACCCGTCAGATACAGGCCATAGGCCGACCGTCCGTCGGCCGTCGTCGGCACGGGCGACCATTCCGCCGGAATGGCGGGAGCGGTCGGGGTTTCGTCCCTGTCGATGGGCGGAGCCTCAACGACGATGGCGGGCGGCAGGACCGCAGGATCGGCCTGGGTCGGCACCCCGGCACCGGGAGCCTGGGTCACCGGCGCGTCCTGAGCCACAGCGGATGACGCCACCGTCAAGGCGACCAGGGCGCAACCGGTCGAGAGCAGGCGAAGAGAGATCGAGATCATGGGCCCGACCCTTCCCGGCTTATGCGGCAATGGCAAGGCCCGCGATCCCGACCGCATCACATATTCGGATAGTTCGGCCCGCCGCCGCCCTCCGGCGTCGTCCAGACGATGTTCTGGGACGGATCCTTGATGTCGCAGGTTTTGCAGTGGACGCAGTTCTGGGCGTTGATGA
>NZ_JAEMRO010000034.1 GCF_016463295.1 Brevundimonas sp. | reverse complement strand
TTTCCACGTCCTGTGTCTTTCTGGACACAGAGCGGCGAGAGCCGATCTGACCGTTTGGGATTGTCATCCCTTCCCGGCGGCGAGAGAGACACCTTTGAGCGCCCGGTTGGAAACGACCGGGCGTTTTTTCTTTCCTCCGTGCGCCAACGCTCGCCGCGCGGCGGCTCGCTGCCTGAGCGCGGCCACCGCCCTCCTCTTTTTCTGGTGCTACCCCTCCCGGCCTGACACCGCTAAGACCGCGCCATGCTTCGTATCGCCACCTGGAACATCAACTCCGTTCGACTGCGCATCGATCAGGTCGCGCGGTTCGTCGCCGAGAGCGGCACCGATGTCCTGTGCCTGCAGGAGATCAAATGCCTGGAGGACCAGTTTCCCCGCGCCGCCTTCGAGGCGATGGGCATGCCCCATCTCAAGATCGGCGGTCAGAAGGGCTGGCACGGCGTCGCCATCGCCAGCCGCAAGCCGATCACCGAGGCCCCCGTCCTGGACGTCTGCCGCGAGAAACACGCCCGCTGCGTCGGGGTTATGGTGGATGGTGTCGAGGTGCAGAACTTCTACATTCCCGCCGGCGGCGACGTGCCCGACCGGGCGCTGAATCCCAAGTTCGACCACAAGATGGACTATTACGAGCGCCTGACCCGCGAGATGGCGGGCCGCGACAAGCAGCAACCGCTGGTTCTGGCCGGAGACTTCAACATCGCGCCGGGCGAGAACGACGTCTGGAACCACCGCTACATGTCCAGGATCGTCAGCCACACCCCGCTGGAAGTCGAAACGCTGCGCCGTCTCCAGGCCGCCGGGGGCTTCTGCGACGTCGTGCGTGACCAGATCCCGGAGCCCACCAAGCTGGCCAGCTGGTGGAGCTATCGCGCCGCCGATTTCCGCAAGTCCAACCGCGGGCTACGCCTCGACCATCTGTGGACCTCGCCCGGCCTGACACCCGCCGTCCTGCCCGGCACGGCCCGCATCCACGATACCGTCCGCGAATGGATTCAGCCCAGCGACCATGCGCCCGTGACGATGGATCTCGACGTCTAGGGCTGTAGTCGGTACCCGCCCGCATCTGTCAGCAGCAGCCGCGCCTGGCCAGGCTCGGGCTCGATCTTCTGGCGCAGGCGATAGATGTGGGTTTCCAGCGTGTGGGTCGTGACCCCGGCGTTGTAGCCCCAGACCTCGGTCAGCAGCTCCTCGCGCATCACCGGCTTGCCGCCCGCACGATAGAGATACTTTAGGATATTGGTTTCCTTCTCCGTCAGCCGGACCTTCTTGGCCTTGTCGTCGATCAGGACCTTGGCGGCGGGGCGGAACTCATAGGGGCCGATGCGGAAGACAGCGTCTTCGGACTGTTCGTGACTGCGCAGATGGGCGCGGATGCGGGCCAGCAGGACGGCGAACCGGAAAGGCTTGGTCACATAGTCGTTGGCCCCGGACTCCAGCCCCAGGACAGTGTCTGAATCCGAAGACTGGGCCGTCAGCATGATGATCGGCGTCGTCACTCCGCCCGAGCGCAGCAGGCGACAGGCCTCGCGGCCGTCCATGTCGGGCAGGTCGAGGTCCAGCAGAATCAGGTCGGCCCGCACCTCGCGGCCCATGCGCACGCCGTCCGTGGCCGTCGAGGCCTGTATCGGGCGAAACGCCTCGTGCAGGGCCAGCTGCTCCGCCAGCGCCTCGCGCAGGTCGTCGTCGTCGTCGATGATCAGGATCGTCTTGGGTGCGGCCATGACTGTAACAATGGCGAGCGTTGCGGCATTCGCCAAGGGCAGGGCGCGATTAGACGCGGTTTCAGGCGTCGCGAGCGCCAAAAAGCGCCGATCCGACCCGCACATGCGTCGCCCCGGAAGCGATGGCAGCCAGATAGTCGCCGCTCATCCCCATCGACAGAACGTCCAGCCCGTGGTCGCACGCCAGCCGGGCCAGCAGGGCGAAATGCGGAGCCGGATCTTCGTCGGCCGGCGGGATGCACATCAGACCCTCGACGGTCAGGCCCAGGGTCCGGGCCTGTTCGATCAGGGCCGGAGCATCCACGACCGCCACCCCCGCCTTCTGCACCTCCGCACCCGTATTGACCTGAACCAGAACCCGGGGGGCCAGACCCATCGCCTGTCCCGCCGTCGCCAACGCCTGGGCCAACTTTGGCCGGTCCAGGGTTTCGATCACGTCGAACAGGGACAGGGCTTCCCGAACCTTGTTGGTCTGCAGCGGTCCGATCAGGCGTAGATGCAGGTCGGGGTGCAACGGGCGACGGTCGGTCCAGCGCGCCATCGCTTCCTGCACGCGGTTCTCTCCGAACACGCGCTGGCCGGTGGCCAGGGCCGCGTCGATGGCCTCTGGCGGCTGGGTCTTGGTCACGGCGGTCAGGGTCACATCGCGGGGGTCACGGCCCGCTATAATGCAGGCGGCCGAGATGTCCGCCCGCACGGTGGCGAACCGGGCCGCGATCGGGCTGGACGACGCTGCGGGAAGGGGGGAAGAGATGGCCATGAACCGTGCGGACGCCGAAACCCTGTGGGATGTCGCCAGCGTCCTAGCGCGCGAGGCCGCCAAAGTCAGCCGCGCCGATGGTCGCCCCAGTCCGGGTAATGCACTGAACCTGCCGCCTCTGCTGTTCTTCACCGATCCAGATCGAACACCGCGCCCGTGGGAGACGGCGGCGCGACTGCCAGCCGGGTCCGGCGTGGTGTTCAGGCACTTCGGGCGAGCCGACGCCCATGACACCGCCCGGCGGCTGCGCGAGGCGACGGCGCAGCGGGATGGCCTGTTGCTGATCGGGCTGGATGCCGAGCTGGCCGAGCGTGTCGGAGCCGACGGGGTGCATCTACCGCAGCGGGCGCTGGATCAGGTCGGCACCTTGTCGGCGGCGCGGCCCGACTGGCGCATCGCCGGGGCTATGCACAATCTGGAGGGGCTGGATGCGGCGTCTGGATTGGATGCGATCGTCGTCTCGCCAATCTTCCGAGCCGGCGGGGCCTCGTCCGGCAAGACACCGCTTGGATTGCATGGCTTGGCGCAGTTCGTCGCCAGGAGTTTTGTTCCGGCCTATGCCCTGGGTGGTATCGACAGCGGCAAGGCGCGATCGCTCATCGGGTCCGGAGCTTGCGGCCTGGCAGGGGTTGCGGCGATACAGTCGGCCTTCGGCCCGGACTGAAGCGGTCTAGAAGCGGAAGATCGATTCCAGCCGGAAACGCGGGGCGGCGCGCTGGTCCGGGTCGCGCTGGCGGGCCGGATCGACCTCGGGCTCGGCCAGGCCGGCGGCGGCCCCGACGCGCAGACGCGGATTGACCCGATAATAGGCCCCGGCCTCGACGTCGCCGAGATTGCGCTCGCGACCGACAGGCTGGTTCAGATTGAGGTCCAGACCCCAGCGACCGCGCTCCGTAAAGCGCAGACGCGACTGGCCTGAAGGCGTTACCGCAGCGGCACGCTGGGCCTCGGTCAGGTTGACGCTGGGACGGCTGGATTGCGCGGCGGCCACGTCAGCGACCGCCAGGAGCATCAGCCCCCCGACCAGTCCAGCGATGACGGCACCTGCACGCATGACCTACCCTTGACGCCGCGCTGGATTTTTCTGCGCGATCCTTGCTGCGATTAGGCACCTGTCGCCCTCGCGGTCAACCGAACGTGGCGTGTGACAGCCCGTTCCACAAGACTCACTGCGCCGCTGTGGCGCTGGCGTCACGCCCGGGCGCGGCACGATCCGCGTGCGGGATGCGACTTCGCCTTGTCATCGCCCCTTTTCGCCGTGTTATAGAGCACAGCGACAGGCCTCGATCCCGCAAGGATCGGGTCCGGCTCGTGCGCGGATGGGTCCGCCGCACGCCTTTGATAAGGATGGAGTGTCTGATGGTGCTGGTTCGCGGCGCAACGATTGCCTTGATCGCTTCCGGCATCGTGCTGAGCGGCTGTTCGGCGGATCGCCCCTTTGGTCCCACGATCGGTGACGTCTTCGGGGGCGGCAATGCCACCCGGGCCGCAGCGAACGCCCAGCCCGGCATCGGCGTGAACGCCTTCCTGTGGCGCGCCACGCTCGACACGCTCAGCTTCATGCCGCTGGCCGGGGCCGATCCCTGGGGCGGCGTCGTGAACTATGACTGGTACAGCGACCCCCAGACACCGAACGAGCGGTTCAAGGCCACCGTTTTCATTCTGGACACCCGCCTGCGCGCCGATGCCCTGAACGTCACGGTCAACAAGGAAGTCCGCGATGCCGCCGGTCAATGGACCGCCGCCCCGGTCGCCGCCCAGACCGAGACGGACCTGGAGAACGCGATCCTGACCAAGGCGCGTCAGCTCAACCTGTCCAACACCCGCTAAACCCAAGCTATCGAGACCCGCCTCCTTCAGGCTCGCCTTCAGGACGCGCTAAGTCCGAAGACCGACCGAAGGATTCCCGTGGCCGCCACTCGCTACGACCCCAAGACCGCCGAACCCCGCCAGCAGGCCCGCTGGGCGGCGGCCGATGCCTTTTCCACGCCGACCCAAGGCACGGGAAAGCCGAAATACTACGTCCTGGAAATGTTTCCCTATCCGTCGGGCAACATCCACATGGGTCACGCCCGAAACTATGTGATGGGCGATGTGGTGGCGCGCTCCAAGCGGGCCCAGGGGTTCGACGTCCTGCACCCCATGGGCTGGGACGCCTTCGGACTGCCGGCCGAGAACGCCGCCATCGAGCGGGGCATCCATCCCGGCGACTGGACCTGGTCCAACATCGCCACCATGCGCGACCAGCTGAAGCTGCTGGGCCTGTCGCTGGACTGGTCCAGAGAGTTCGCCACCTGCGACCCGGCCTATTACGGAAAGCAGCAGGCCTGGTTCCTGGAGCTGTTCAAGCGCGGCCTGGTCTACCGCAAGGAGGCCGTGGTCAACTGGGATCCGATCGACAACACCGTCCTGGCCAATGAGCAGGTCGTGGACGGTCGCGGCTGGCGCTCGGGCGCAGTGGTCGAAAAGCGCACCCTGAGCCAGTGGTTCCTGCGCATCACCGACTATGCGGACGATCTGATCGAGGGGTTGAAGGAACTGGAAGGCCGCTGGCCCGACAAGGTCCGGCTGATGCAGGAGAATTGGATCGGCAAGAGCCAGGGCGCGACCGTCTGGTGGCCCATTGATCAGGCCCCGGAGTTCCTGCCCACATCAGACGCCGGCCAGCCCAATCACGCCCGCGATCCGATCGAGGTCTATACGACCCGGCCCGACACCCTGTTCGGGGCCAGCTTCCTGGCGCTCGCCCCGGATCACCCTCTGACCAAGGCCATCGCCGAACACCGACCGGACGTGGCGGCCTTCATCAAGGCCTGCGCCCAGACCGGGACGTCGGAAGCCGACATCGAGAAGGCGGAGAAGCTGGGCGTCGATCTGGGCCTTCGCGTGCGGCATCCGCTCGATCCCGAGCGCACCGTCGGCGTCTGGGCCGCCAACTTCGTGCTGTCGACCTATGGGTCCGGGGCCATCTTCGGTTGCCCCGCGCACGACCAGCGCGATTTCGAGTTCGCAACGAAATACGGTCTGCCCATCATGCCGGTCGTCAAGCCCGACGGGGCGGGAGACGACTTCGGCGTCACGGACGAGGCCTATACAGGACCCGGCACCATCTTCCGCTCGGGCTTTCTGGACGGACTGGACGTCAATGCCGCCAAGGCCGAGGCGATTGCCCGGCTGGAGGCGCAGGACCAGGGCAAGGGCGCGACGCTGTATCGCCTGCGCGACTGGGGCGTCAGCCGTCAGCGCTACTGGGGTTGCCCGATCCCGATCGTCCACTGCCCGAAGTGCGGCGCGGTGCCTGCGGCGGACCTGCCGGTCGAACTGCCGAAAGACGTCACCTTCGACACGCCCGGCAATCCACTGGACCGCCATCCGACCTGGAAGCACGTCAAATGTCCCAGCTGCGGGACTGATGCGACGCGCGAGACAGATACCCTCGATACCTTCGTCGATTCCAGCTGGTATTTCGCCCGCTTCACCGACCCGACAGCCTCCGAGCCGATCTCGCCCAACGCTGCCGATCACTGGCTGCCGGTCGATCAGTATATCGGCGGTGTCGAGCATGCGGTGCTGCACCTGCTCTATGCCCGCTTCATCAGTCGTGCGCTCAGCGATGCCGGGCTGATGACGGTCAGAGAGCCGTTCGCGGGACTGTTCACCCAGGGCATGGTCGTCCACGAGACCTATCGCCGGGCCGACGGGGCCTGGGTCGAGCCTACGGATGTAGAGCTGACCAATGATGCCGGCAAACGCTCGGCCCGCCAGCTCTCGACCGGCGAAGCCCTGACCATCGGCGACATCGAGAAGATGTCGAAGTCCAAAAAGAATGTCGTCGCGCCCCAGGAAATCGTCGACACTTACGGGGTCGACGCCGGCCGCCTGTTCGTCCTGTCGGACAGCCCGCCTGAGCGCGATGTGCAGTGGACTCCCGGCGGCGTCGAGGGGGCCAGCCGCTTCGTCCAGCGCGTCTGGGCCGAGGTCGATGGCTATGACCCCGCCTTTGCCGGGGAAGCCGAAGCCAATGCCGCCCTGGTCCGCGAGACGCACAAGGCGATCAAGGCCGTGTCCGAAGGGATCACCGGCTTCCGCTTCAACTCCGCCATCGCCAAACTCTACGCCTTCGTCGCCACGATCCGCGACAGCGCCAAGGCGGGGGGCGAGGCCAAGCGTGAGGCGCTGAAGGCCCTGCTGGGTCTGGTCGCGCCGTTCACGCCACACCTGGCCGAGGAAGGCTGGACGCGACTGGGCGAAGAGGGGATGATCCTGGACGCGCCCTGGCCGGTCTATGATCCGGCTCTGGCGGCCGACGACGAGGTCACCCTGCCCATCCAGGTCAACGGCAAGCGTCGCGGCGAAATCCGCGTGGCTCGCGGGCTGGCCCCGGCCGAGGTGGAGGCGATCGTCATGGCCGATCCGGAGGTGCAGTCGCGGCTGGAGGGTCAGACGGTGAGGAAGATCGTGGTGGTCAAGGATCGCATCGTCAATCTGGTGGTCGGCTGATGCGCGGGCTGGGCCTGACGATTGTCGCGGTTGCGGGACTTCTGGTCTCTGGCTGCGGCTTTACGCCGATTTATGGCGATGGGGGTGCGGTCGGTTCCAGCCTGTCGCGCATCGCCGTGACGACCCAGGACGACCGGCTGGGCTATCGCGTTCGAGAGCAGCTGGAGGACGCCTTGGGCCGGAATGGTGCCGCGGCGCCTCTGTACCGGCTGGAGACGGCCATCGAACAGTCGCGTCGCCCGCTGGGGCGCCGCATCGACGACACCGCGACCCGCTATGAGCTGACCGTGCGTGGGGCCTGGACCCTGACGCCGCTGAATGGCGGGGTGCCTGTGACGGGCGTCGAGACCGTCACCACCACCTATGCCGCCGCCGATCAGCCCTATGCGGCCATCGCCGCCCAGCAGGACGGCGAGGAACGCGCCGCCGCCGAACTGGCCCGCCTGATCCGCCTGGACTTGATGCGGACGCTGTCGGCACAGCCGTGAGGATTACCCCGTGATCCTGGCCAAACGGCCCGAGGTCGATCGCTTTCTGAAGGCTCCGGACAAGGGTGTCCGCGCCGCCGTCATCCACGGGAAGGACCGATCGGGCGTGGCCGAACGGGCCGAGATCCTGTGCAAGGCGATAACCCCGGATCTGAACGACCCCTTCAACGTCACCCTGCTGACCGACAGCGACATCGACGGTGACGAGGCCCGCCTTGAAGAGGCTTTGACGGCCCTGAGTATGATCGGTGGGCGCCGCCTGGTCCGCGTGCGCCTGGGGGCCGAGAAGGCCTCGATCGACAAGATGCTGGCCGCCGCCCTCAAGGCCCATGCCGACGGAGGATACAATCCCGACGCCATGCTGGTCATCGAGGCCGGGGCCCTGGGCCGCGACTCGGCCCTGCGCAAGGCAGCGGAGGCTTCCAGCGGAGCTGTCGGCATCGCCTGCTATGAGGACGAGACGGGCGACGTCGCCCGCATGACGCGCGAGGCCCTGGCGGCGGACAAGGTCGGCCTGACCGGCGATGCCCTGGACCGGTTTGTTTCCCGCCTGCCCCGCGAGCGCGGCCTGATGCGCCAGGAGATCGAGCGGCTGGCCCTCTACATCGGCCCCGGCTCGGGCCGCACCATCGATGTCGAGGAGCTGGAGACCCATCTGGGCGTCGAGCCCGATGCCTCGCTTCAGGACGCCGCCCTGCAAGCCTTCGGCGGTCGCCCCGCCCCCGCCCAGGCCGGATTGCGCCGCGCCTTTGCCGAGGGAGAATCCCCCGTCATGGCCGTGCGCCAGGCCTCGATCCATCTGGGCAAGCTGCGCCGCATCAATGTGCTGCAATCCAATGGCGCAGGCTCCAAGGAGGCCGCCAAGGCTGCTGGCGTCTTCTGGAAACAGGAGGCCGAAATGCTGCGCCAGGCCCGCAACTGGCGGCTGGAAGACCTCGACCGCGTGCTGGACAGCGTCAACGCCGCCGACATCGCCACCAAGACAACCGGCTCGCCCGACCAGTTGATCGCCGAGCGTCTGATCCTGGAGATTTCCGCCCGCGCGAGGCGGCTGGGGCTCTGAAGTTTAGGCCTAACGCGCTTCGCGCTACTTGAGGCCTCTAGCCTCGCTTTGAAGCCTTGCGGAACGCCGGCTTGTTGGCCGCCGCATTCTGCTGGGCGACCTTCTTCTCGGCATGCTGACCGGGCTTGAAGCCGCCAGCCGAGGGCGCGGCGCTTCCCGCCTTCTTGGCCGCGAGGGCCTTCTTCATCGCTTCGGCGGTCGGGTTGGAAGGTGTATCGTTCATGGTGTTAGCCTAGCACGACATCGCCGTCACAGCCGCATCAAACGCCGGCACAGGTCGTCCAGCTGTTCCAGAGAGCCGTAGCGCAGGGTCAGCTCGCCCTTGCCGCCCTTGTCGGCGAGGCTGACCTTCAAGCCCAGGGCGTCGGCCAGATCCTGTTCCAGCGCCGCGATGTCGGCGTTGCCGCTCATGTCGATTTCGCCGGGCCGGGTCTTCTTCGGCTTGGGGCCGTCTGCAGCGCGACGGGCCAGAGCCTCGGCCTGGCGGACGTTCAGCCCGTCCCTGACGACCTGCTCGGCCAAGGCTCCCGGATTAGGCGCAGTGATCAGGGCCCTGGCGTGGCCCGCGCTCATCTGACCGCTGCGGACATACTGCAGGACGTCGTCGGGCAGTTGCAGCAGGCGCAGGGTGTTGGCAACGTGACTGCGGCTCTTGCCGACCACGCCGGCGACCGCGTCTTGGGTGCGGCCGAACCGCTGCATCAGTTGGGTATAGGCGTCCGCCTCTTCCAGCGGATTCAGGTCGGCGCGCTGGACGTTCTCGATGATGGCGACCTCGAAGACCTCGACGTCGTCCATCTCGCGCACGACGATCGGCACCTGGGTCAGACGGGCCATCTGCGAGGCGCGCCAGCGGCGTTCGCCCGCGATGATCTGCCAGACGCCATCCTCGCCCGGTTGCGACCGCACCAGGATGGGCTGAAGGACACCCTTGTCGCGGATCGAAACCGAAAGTTCCTCCAGATCGCCTGCATCGAAGACCTTGCGGGGCTGGTCCGGATTGGGCTTCAGGCTCTCGATCGGGGCCATCTGCACGCCGGTGGGCACGGGCGAGCCGTCGACCGGGGCCTCGTTCACCTGTTCACCCAGAAGGGCCGAAAGGCCCCGGCCCAGACCCCGTTGGGGGCCACGTTTGGCGTCGGTCAAGATGCTGATTCCGTTCTGTTAAGGTCAGGCCGCCAGCAGGCGGCGCTTGCGTTCGCGCGACACGACCTCGCGCGCGAGGCGCAGGTAGGCCTGGCTGCCGGCGCATTTCAGGTCATAGATCAGGGCGGGCTTGCCGAAAGACGGAGCCTCGGCCACCCGCACATTGCGCGGAATGATGGCGTCATAGACCTTGTCGCCGAAATGGGCCCGCACATCGTTGGCGACCTGGCCAGACAGGGCACTGCGTCGATCATACATGGTCAGCACCAGCCCCTGGATTTCCAGCGAGGGGTTCAGGCTCTGGCGCACCATGTCGATGGTCTTCATCAGCTGGGTCAGACCCTCCAGCGCAAAGAATTCGCACTGTAGCGGCACCAGAACCGCATCGGCGGCGGCCATGGCATTCAGCGTCAGCAGGTTGAGCGACGGCGGGCAGTCGATCAGGACATAGTCATACTTCGTATGGCCATCGGCACCCTGCCCCGCCAAGGCATCCTTGAGCCGGAAGGATCGACGGTCCGCCTGGCTGAGTTCGATCTCCACGCCCGACATGTCGGCGTCGGCTGGAATGATCCAGAGGCCCGGCACACTTGTTTGAACCGCAGCATCATCCACCGACCGCCCGTCCACCACCACGTCATAGATGGTCACCCGCCGTGTTTCACGTGGAACACCGAGACCCGTGGAGGCATTGCCCTGAGGGTCCATATCCACGATCAGCACCTTTTCGCCGATCGCCGCCAGGGCAGTCCCTAGGTTGATGGCGGTTGTCGTCTTGCCGACCCCCCCCTTCTGATTGGAGACGGCCAGGATGCGGGTCTTACCAGGTTTTGACACGGCTGATGCCCCGAACAGATACGATACGGCCGCGCGGGTCACTGCGCGAGACAGAGAGGTTGCTTTTGAACTGCCAGACCTTGCGCGCCTCGGCTACCTCAGCCTCGGCCTTTTCCCCCTTCAGGAACAGGCCCGTGGCACCGCGCTGTAGATAAGGCTGTGCATAGCCCAGAAGCTTTTCCATCGGGGCCACCGCGCGGGCCGTCACGACCTCGACGGTGACCGCATTGTCTTCGGCCCGCCCGTTCAAGACGGTGGCCCGTAGGGACAGGCCATCAACGACTTCCTGCAAGAACCGGCAGCGCTTGCCCAAACTGTCGATCAGCCAGACGTGGCTCTTGGGCTGGGTCTTCAGCATGATGGCCAGAACAATGCCGGGAAAGCCCGCACCAGCGCCCAGATCGGCCCAGGTCTGGGCACCGGGCGCATACTCAAGCAACTGAGCCGAATCCCAGATGTGGCGGTTCCAGACATCGGGCAGGGTGTCGGGTCCGATCAGGTTCATCACAGCATTCGCCTCGGTCAGCCGGGTGATGAACCGTTCGAGATCACCCATTTGGGCGGGCGTGGCGTTGGTGAGGGCTTGGAACTCTGCCGGGGTCATCGATCTATCTCCTCCTCATGAAATGGGAAGGGGGACCGCGAAGCAGTGGAGGGGCTGTAGGCCGGTCGCCCCTCCGTCACGTCGCTACGCGCCGCGACACCTCCCCATGGCATGGGGAGGAGACGAACATCCTGTCTCACGCAGCCACCTTGCGTTTAACGTGGGACAGAAGCGCCGTCAGGGCACCCGGCGTCATGCCTTCGATCCGGCCGGCCTGGCCGAGCGTACGAGGCTGGACCAAGGTCAGTTTCTCCCGTGCCTCGTTCGACAGGCCGCCGATGGCTGCATAGTCGAGGTCCACGGGCAGGGCCAAGGCCTCCTCGCGGCGCAGCGCTTCGGCATCGGACGCCTGACGATCCAGATAGGTGGCGTAACCCGCATCGATCTCGACCTGATCCCGAACGGCCGTCGACCAGGTGGCGATCTGGGGATATGTGGCTTCAAAGTCGGCCAGACTCACGCCGGGATAGGCCAGAAGATCGCGCATCGTTCGGCGCTGACCGTCCGCATTCACCGGGATGCCCAAGGCCGTCGCCTCCTTGGGCGTAAACTGTGTTTCACGTGAAACAACGGCCGCCTCGGCCAGCTGCGCCGCCTTGACCTCAAACGATGCTCGGCGGTCCTTCGCGACGATGCCCGCCGCTATCGCCAAGGGCGTCAGTCGCTGATCGGCGTTGTCGGCACGCAGCGTCAATCGGTACTCCGCCCGGCTGGTGAACATGCGATAGGGCTCGGTCACGCCGCGCGTCACCAGGTCGTCGATCATGACGCCGATATAGGCCTGGTCCCGGCCGAGGATGATGGGGTCGGCCCCCGAGGCGGCACGCGCGGCGTTCAGTCCGGCGATCAACCCTTGCGCCCCCGCCTCTTCATAGCCGGTCGTGCCGTTGATCTGACCGGCCAGATAGAGGCCCGGCCGCTTCTTGACCTCCAGCGCGGGGGTCAGTTCGCGCGGATCGACATAGTCGTATTCGATGGCATAGCCGAAGCGGAATGCTTCCACGGCTTCCAGACCGGGAATGGTGCGCAGGAAGGCCGACTGGGTCGCATCCGACACCGAGGTCGAGATGCCATTGGGATAGACGGTGGGATCGTCCAGACCTTCCGGTTCCAGGAAGATCTGGTGCGAGGTCTTGTCTGCAAAACGCACCACCTTGTCCTCGATCGAGGGGCAGTAACGGGGTCCGCGACCGGACAGATGGCCGCCATAGACGGCGCTCTCGCCCAGATTCTCGGCAATGATCCGGTGCGTCTCGGCATTGGTATGGGTTATGCCGCAGGCGATCTGAGGCACATCGATGCGGTCGGTCAGGAAGCTGAAAGGAACGGGCTCTTCGTCCGCCGCCTGCATCTCCAGCCGGTCCCAGGCGATGGTGCGCCCGTCCAGACGCGCAGGCGTTCCGGTCTTCAGTCGACCCATCGTCAGGCCTGCGCCATAGAGGTCCGCCGCCATGCCAGTCGACGGGGCCTCGCCGTGGCGCCCCGCAGGAATACGCTGGTCGCCCTTGTGGATCACGCCGTTCAGAAAGGTGCCGGTCGTCAACACGACGGCAGCGGCGCGAAGTTCCAGCCCCTCCCCCGTCGTCACGCCCACGACGCGAGAATCGTCCATGATCAGCGTTTCGGCGGTCCCGGCCATCAAGGTGAGATTGGGCGTATGCGCCAGTTCGGCCTGCATGGCCTCACGGTACAGGCGGCGATCGATCTGGCTGCGTGGGCCCTGGACCGCCGCGCCCTTGGAGCGGTTCAGCAGGCGAAACTGGATGCCTGCACGGTCGCCCAAGCGACCCATCAGGCCATCCATGGCGTCGATCTCACGAACGAGGTGCCCCTTGCCCAGACCGCCTATGGCCGGATTGCAGCTCATCTCGCCGATGGTTTCGAGCTTCTGGGTGAGGAGCAGCGTGCGGGCCCCCGCGCGTGCGGACGCCGCCGCAGCCTCGCATCCCGCGTGGCCGCCGCCGATCACAATGACGTCGAAACGGGTGGAGTTCATGCGTGGGGACATAGGACAGACCGGGCCTAAAAGCCAGACGTCACAAGGTCATGCCGGTAAGGTCGTACCGTGTTTCACGTGAAACAGACCGGCGTTACTTGCCGATGCAGAAGCTGGCAAAGACCTCCCCGAGCACATCCTCGACCCCGATGGCGCCGGTGACGCGGGCAAGGGCGTCGGCGGCCCGCCGCAAGTCATCGCCGGCCATTTCGGGGGAAATGTCCAGCGCCCGCCGACCAGCCTCGACCGCGCTCAAGGCTTCAACCAGACGCAGCCGGTGCCGCTCGCGCGTGACAGCCGGAAAGTCGGCCCCCGACAGATCCGCTTGTAGTCGAGATGAAAGCCAGTCGTGCAGGGCCTGAAGCCCCTCGCCGGTCGTGGTGCTGACGCTGATCGCAGACACGTGCGCGGGCGGCACCGCCCCGAGGTCAGCCTTGGTGAAGACGGTCAGGTCGTCGGCCTTGGCGAATGTCGCCGCCACGCCGTCAGGATCACCCGGTCCGCGCACCCACAGACGCAGGTCCGCCGCCTCGGCGCGCGCTCGTGCCCGCCGCACGCCCTCGGCCTCGATTGGATCGTCGCTTTCGCGCAGACCCGCCGTATCGGATAAGGTCACCGCATAGCCGCCGATGACCAGTTCGGCATCCAGCACATCCCGGGTCGTGCCGGCGATAGGCGTAACGATCGCCGCCTCGCGCGCGACCAGGGCGTTGAACAACGACGACTTGCCGGCATTGGTCTCGCCGATCAGGACGATACGATAGCCGTCACGGACCCGCTCCCCGCGGCGGGCATCCGCCAGGGCTGCCTTGAGGTCCGCGATCAGCGCGTCCAGCACAGGGCCGGCGGTTCGGGCCAGATTGTCGGGCACCTCTTCGTCCGGAAAATCGATCTCGGCCTCGACGAGAGACAAGGCCTTCAACAGGTCGCGGCGAAAGCCGGCGTAGGTCTGGGACAGGGCCCCATCCAGCTGCCCCAGCGCCTGCGCGGCCTGGGCCGACGTCTCGGCGTCGATCAGATCGGCCACCGCCTCGGCCTGGGCCAGATCCATGCGACTGTTCTCGAAGGCGCGGCGGGTGAACTCGCCGGGTTCGGCCGGGCGCAGGCCGAGCGCGATCAGGGCCGCACTGACGGCCTCCACGACCGCCCGTCCGCCATGGAGGTGGAGCTCGGCGCAGTCTTCGCCGGTATAGGATTTCGGGCCCGGAAAGCGCAGGACAAGAGCCTGGTCAAGGACAGCCTCGCCGTGGCGCAGCGTCCGTAGGCTCGCCATGCGAGGTTTCAAGTCGCCCGCGCCAAGCGCGCTCAGGGCCTCATCGGTGCCGGCCCCGGACAGACGCAAAATGGCGATGGCCCCGCGGCCGGGTGGGGTGGCGAGGGCGAAGATGGTGGGGGTCGCAGTCATTGTCTCCTCCCCCATCGGGGGAGCGGGACCGTCCGAAGGATGGTGGAGGGGGCAGGTCCAGACGTCAGCGTTTGAGGTTGGCCCCATCCACCGCTTCGCGGTCCCCCTCCCCCGATGGGGGAGGAATGTTGACTCACCCCTTGGGCACCGCCGCTTCCATAAGTTTGCGGAACTGGTCCTGCGCCTGAAGCCCAAAGCTGGTCCAGGTCTTCATCAACTCTTCCGGCTGCATGGCTGTGATGTTCTCGTCCATGCGGCGCTGCATCTCGGCGACCAAGTGGTCGTTGAGCGGCGCGACGTCCGGCAGGCCCAGAAAGGCGCGCGCCTCCGCCGGGGTGCAATCCACCTCTACCGTGACCTTCATGGCTCCGCTCCATCCGTTTCACGTGAAACAACATACTTGATGTTCCTAACGCCTGACACGCGGTGTCAGGCTACTTGAGGAACGACCCCTCATATAGAGAGCGCCCGCGGCGCGAGAGATAGGGCCAGAATTATGTGTTCATCGACTGGAAGAAGTCCGCGTTGTTCTTGGACTGGCGCAGCTTGTCGAGCAGGAATTCAATCGCGTCCTGCGGACCCATGGGGTTCAGGATGCGGCGCAGAACATAGGTCTTGGCCAGCTGATCCTTTGGCGTGATCAGCTCTTCCTTGCGGGTGCCGGACTTCAGTACGTCGATGGCCGGGAAGATGCGCTTGTCAGCAACCTTGCGGTCCAGCACGATTTCCGAGTTGCCGGTGCCCTTGAACTCTTCGAAGATCACCTCGTCCATGCGCGAGCCCGTGTCGATCAGGGCCGTGGCGATGATGGTCAGCGAGCCGCCTTGCTCCACATTGCGCGCAGCGCCGAAGAAGCGCTTCGGCCGCTGCAAGGCATTGGCGTCGACACCGCCGGTCAGGACCTTGCCCGACGAGGGTACTGTCGCGTTATAGGCCCGGCCCAGGCGCGTGACCGAGTCCAACAGGATGACGACGTCGCGTTTGTGCTCGACCAGGCGCTTGGCCTTTTCGATCACCATTTCGGCGACGGCGACGTGGCGGCTGGCCGGCTCGTCGAAGGTGGAGGCCACGACCTCGCCCTTCACCGTACGCTGCATGTCGGTGACTTCTTCCGGCCGTTCGTCGATCAAGAGGACGATCAGGAAGACCTCGGGGTGGTTGCGCTCGATCGACTTGGCGATGTTCTGCAGCATGACCGTCTTGCCGACCCGCGGCGGAGCGACGATCAGGCAGCGCTGGCCCTTGCCCAGGGGAGCGACGATATCGATGACCCGGCCCGAGCGATCCTTCAGGGTCGGGTCCTGGATCTCCATGATCAGACGCTCGTCGGGATAGAGCGGTGTCAGGTTGTCGAACAGCACTTTGGTCGAGACCATCTCCGGGTCTTCGAAGTTGATGGTGTCGACCTTCAGCAGGGCGAAATAGCGCTCGCCTTCACGCGGGCCACGAACGGCTCCATGCACCGTGTCGCCGTTACGCAGGCCAAAGCGGCGGATCTGCGACGGCGAGACATAGACATCGTCCGGACCCGGAAGATAATTCACGTCCGGGCTGCGCAGGAAGCCGAAGCCGTCAGGCAGGATTTCCAGAACGCCCGAGGCGATGATCTCCACCTCGTCATCGGCCAGAGTCTTCAGAATGGCGAACAGCAGGTCCTGCTTGCGCAGGTTGCCGGCGTTCTCGATCTCCAGACCCTCGGCGAAGGCAACCAGGTCGGCGGGCGTCTTGTCGTTCAGTTCCTGCAGCGTGATCCGACCGTTGGGCACGCTGGATTCGCCGCCCTCGTCATCCTCGTCCTCCGCCGCTTCCTGATCGACCATGGGCAGGTCGGCGGCGGCCGGTGCGCCATGTTCGACCTCGGTCGCGGCATCGTCGGCGGAGGTTTCAGCTTCAGCGGGGGTGTCAGTCTGGTCGGTCATGATAAGCCATCAGCGTCATCGCCGCCGGACAGGGTGTCGGGCGGGCGGGAAAAATCTGGAAATGTCGGACCCGAGGGTCAGGGGAGTACGACGGGCCCCCGCGGTCGAACCGGCGGGCGTCGCAAAGAGAGAGGGACCGCCCCAAGACGGAGGACGGTTCGCGGCCAGCGAAACCACGCCACGCCGCTCAGGTCAAGCGTCGCCGCGCTTCAGAACACCCACTGCGTCGTCACCGAAAACACCATGACGATGGCCAGCAAAAAGGGAATTTCGTTGGTCATGCGCCAGAAGCGGCCCGTGCGGGTCGAGGTTCCGGCCTGAATGCGTTTGAACTGACCCGCCAGATAGCCGTGCCAGCCGCTGAGCAGGACCACGCCTAACAGCTTGGTCGCCATCCAAGGCTGCGCCAGGAACCTCCAGCCTTGGCCGAACTGAACGACATGGATCTCGATCATCCAAACGCCGAAGATCCACGATGCGATCATGGCCGGGTTGAGGATGATCTTTAGAAGGCGGCGCTGCCAGGGACGGAGCAGCGCCCGCATCTCGGAGCGCAGCGGCTCGGCCTTGTCCACCTGTTCGGCGTCATAGGCATAGAGGCGCGGCAGGAACAGCAGGCCGGCCATCCAGGCGATGACCGCAAGGATATGCAGCCCACGGACGATCTCGAAGGTGGTGGCGACGTCCATCACGCCGCCTTGTGCTGACACTGATAGGGACAGGCCTTCCAGCGCCCTTGGCAGCCCGGCCCATGCGGGGCCACACCCTGTCGCGGCAGGGCCTCGATCACGGCATCAGCCAGGGTGTCGATGAACAGGGGTGATACACCGACTGCCGGCGTCCTCAGATAGGGCGAGACGCCCAGCTCATGCGCCAGCTCGCCGTATTCGATGTCCAGTTCGACCAGGGTCTCGATGTGTTCGGAGACGAAGGCGACGGGCACGACGATCGCCCCCACCCCATCCTGGGCGGCCTGTCTGATGGCATCCGGCGTCGCGGGGCCCAGCCATTTCATCGGTCCCACACGGCTCTGATAGCACAAGGTCCAGGCGTCGGGGGCCAGGCCGGCGGCGGCGGCGATGGCGGCACAGGTCGCCTCGACCTGCTCCTGATAGGGGTCGCCCTTTTTCGTCACCAGCATTTCGGGGATGCCGTGGGCCGAGAACAGCACCCGCACGGCGGCGTCACCGGCCTCGGCCAGCTTCTGGCGCACGGCTTCAGCCTGGGCCTGGATCCAGCCTGTCCCTTGCGGATAGCAGCAGACGGTGCGGCTCTGGCCCGGGCCGGCATAGACCTCATGCCAGCGCTTCAGCGAGGACTCCGTCGTCGTCGTCGAAAACTGCGGATAGAGCGGCAGCAGAACGATCTCGTCGGGGCCAAAGGCGGCGACATCCACCGCCGTCTCCTCGGTCAGAGGATGCCAGTAGCGCATGGCGATGAAGGTCCGCACCTCGTCTCTCGGCAGGCGATCGGTCAGGACAGCGCGCAAAGCCTCCGTCTGACGCCGCGTCTCAGGTAGCAGGGGCGAACCGCCCCCCATCAGGGCATAGTTGGCCTGGGCACTGGTCTCGCGTCGGCTGGAAATCAGCCGAGCCAGAGGCGTGCGGAACAGCCCCGGCAGTCCGATGATGGCCGGATCGTTGAACAGGTTGAACAGGAACGGCTTGACCGACGCCTGGTCGTCCGGCCCCCCGAGGTTGAACAGGACGATGGCGATACGCCGTCCGCTGCGAGTTTGGCTGGCGTCCGTCACTGGGCAACGATCCGGCGCAGGACCTGTTCGACGTGGGCGACCGGCACATCCGGCATGATCCCGTGACCCAGGTTGAAGATCCACGGCCCGTCGCCCCAGGCGGCCATCAGCTGATCGACGCGCCGATCCAGTGCCTCGCCTCCGGCCCGCAGTAGCAGGGGATCGAGCGCGCCCTGAATAGGCTTGATGGTCTGAACCCGCTTGCCGATCTCCAGAGGGCAAGCCGTATCCAGCGCCACGGCCTGAACATCGACCTCGGCGGCATAGCGTTCGGCGTGGGCGGCCGAGCCTCGCGGGAAGCCGATCAGGGGCACGGTGACGCCCAGTTCACGGGTACGGGCCACCAGCGCCTGATGCGGTCGCAGGACCAGGCGCTCGAACAAATCGTCCGGCAGACCCTCGGCCCAGCTCTCGAAGATCTTCAGGACCTGCGCCCCGGCATCGGCCTGCATCTTCAGATAATGGGCCGTGGCCTCGACCAGGACCTCCAGCGTTCCGTCGACGCGGGCCGGGTCCTCATAGGCATATTTCCGGGCCGTGGCGCGCTCGCCCTTGCCGATCGTATTGTGGTGGCCGTCCAGCATATAGGTGGCGACGGTCCAGGGGGCGCCGGCAAAGCCGATCAGGGCCCGCTCCGGGTCCAGTTCGGCCCGGACAAGGGACAGGGTCTGGCCCACCTGGTGAAGATACCGGCCCGCGCCCTCGGCCTTTTCGCGCATATGGCCGACCGACGGCATTTCGCCCAGGCGAGGCCCCTCACCAGTCTCGAACCAGACGTCCTGGCCCAGGGCCTGAGGGATCAGCAGAATGTCCGCAAAGACGATGGCCGCATCAAAGCCCAGCCGCTTCATCGGCTGCAGCGTCGCCTCGGCCGCCATCTGCGGGTTCAGGCAGAAGGCGATGAAGTCGGGTGCCTGGGCCCGCAGAGCCCGGTATTCCGGCAAGTAGCGCCCGGCCTGACGCATGAACCACACCGGAGGCCGGTCAGTCGTCTCTCCGGCCAGAACGCGGAGAAGCAGGGGTGTGTCAGCGTGCGTGGTCATTGGATTGGGCTTAGCCTTCGGTACCGCCCCGCTCAAGCCCGCCCATGTCGCACCCCCTTCCTTCTCAATCAAAGAATCGAAGATTGAATTGAGGAGGAAGGTAGGGCCGGGGACAGCGTGGATAATCGCCAGCATCGCTCCGCTTTCGGAGCGTTTGTCCCAAGGTCGTCATGTCCGGGTGATCAGCGCATCGGCAGGCTGGGGGAAGCGGGGATAAGTTCTAACGAGACCTTAACGAACGGCCTTCTGAGGCTTACCGGGCCTGGGACCAGCTGGGGGCCGTTAAGACCTTGTTAAGGAACTCCACAGTCGATCGGGGGACAGGATCAAGCTTCCGGACAGTTCCCGCCCTGGGGGTCGCTCCTGTCCACCGTCGTCCCCGCTCGCCGGGTGAAGATGCGGGCGCTATAGGGATGGGACCCCCGGTCGTCACGGTTCGGCGCCCCGGCTCGTCCACAGGAGTCCGCATCATCTTGAGCGATCATCCCCATCTGCGATCATCGACATCTGTCAGGAGCGCAAAGGCATGAATGCGGCGCGCACCGCCGGGCGTTCGCGTCTGGCGACCTATTTCCATGTGCATCTGGTCTCGGATTCGACCGGTGAGACCCTGAACGCCATGGCCAAGGCGGTGGTGGCGCGGTTCGATGGCGTCATTCCGATCGAGCACATCTATGCCCTGGTCCGTTCCGACCGCCAGATGGAGCGGGTCCTGGCCGAGATCGCCTCGGCCCCTGGGGTGGTTCTGCATACCCTGGTGGATCGCGAACTGCGCGATCAGCTGGAGGAGGGGTGCCGTGTGCTGGACATGCCCCAGATTGCGGCGCTGGATCCTCTGGTCGGGGCCCTGTCCCGCTATCTGGGCGCGGCCCTGTCGACGCGGGTGGGGGCGCAGCACGCCTTGGACACTGACTATTTCAACCGCATCTCGGCCCTGGATTTCGCCATGGCGCATGACGATGGCCAGGGCACGACGGAGCAGCTGGAGGGGGCCGACGTGGTGCTGTGTGGTGTGTCGCGGACGTCCAAGACCCCGACCTGCATCTATCTGGCGCACCGCGGCATCCGCGCGGCCAATGTACCGCTAGTGCCCAATCAGGAGGATGGCGAGCGGCTGGTGGGTCTGAAGAACCCCCTCGTTGTCGGTCTGACAGTCTCCCCCGACCGGCTGGTCCAGATCCGGCGCAACCGCATCGATGGGCTGAACGCCTCGCACACCAGCGCCTATACCGATCAGGAGGCTGTGCGTGACGAGACGGTCAAGGCCCGCCGGGCCTTCGAGCGTCGCGGCTGGCCGGTTATCGACGTGACGCGGCGGTCGGTGGAGGAGACGGCGGCGGCCATCATCAATGTGCTGAATGAACGTCGTACCCAGCGGGCGGGAGCCAACTGGTGAGCCGTTCTGATGCGCTATCGTCCTTAAGGCTACTTGAGCGCCCGGAACGCCTGATCCTGGCCTCCAAGAGTGCTGCCCGCCGGGCCATGCTGGAGGGGGCGGCGGTGCCGTTTACCGTCCATGTCGCCGATGTGGACGAGGACGCGATCAAGGCTCAACTGACTGATCACGACGCCGCCGAGCTGGCCGTAGAATTGGCCCGGGCCAAGGCCCTGGCGGTGTCACGCCATCATGAAGACGCCTGGGTGCTGGGCGCGGACCAGACCCTCGCCTTCGACGGCGGTCGGGTATCCAAGGCGAAGTCGCTGGAGGCAGCCCGGGCGCGGTTGGCGCAGATGCGGGGTCGGTCGCATCAGCTGCATTCCGGCGCGGCCCTGGCCCGCAACGGCCAGATCGTCTGGTCGGGCGTGGATACGGCGACCCTGACGATGCGCGATTTTTCCGACAGCTTTCTGGACAGCTATCTGGCGACGGAGGGCGAGGGCCTGTTGTCCTGCGTCGGATCTTACCGGCTGGAAGGCATGGGCGCGCAACTGTTCGAGGGGGTTGAGGGCGACTATTTCACCGTCCTTGGCCTTCCGTTATCTCCAGTCCTGGCTGAACTGCGCCGCGCGGGCGTGCTGATGTCATGACCGCCCTGTCGCGCCTCGCCGGGGTGGCCGGCCAGCCTATCGCTCATACCCTCAGCCCGCTGATCCATTCGACCTGGATCACCGCGGCGGGGCTGGACGCCAGCTATGAGCCATTCGGTCCAATGGATGAGCCCGCCTTCGCCGCCTTGGTGGACGAGGGACGCGCGGGGCGGCTGACGGGGCTGAACGTTACGGCTCCCTACAAGAGCCTGGCACTCGCCCTGGCGGATCAGACCAGTATCGTGGCCTCGACCTGCGGGTCCGCCAATCTGCTGACGTTTCAGGAGGGGCGGGTTCATGCGGACAGCACGGATGGAGAGGGTCTGATGCAGGCCCTGGCCGAACAGGCCCCGGATCTGAACGTGGCGGGCCAGTCCGTGGTCATTCTGGGCGCGGGCGGGGCGACGCGGGCGGCGGCGGCCGCATTGAAGGCAGCGGGGGCCAGGGTCGCCCTTCTGAACCGGACGCGATCAAAAGCCGAGTCGCTGGCCGACGACCTGGGCCTGGTGGTGGCGGGCCCCGAAGCGCTGGAAGAGGCCGCCCTCGTCGTGAATGCCCTGTCGGTACAGCCGGAGTCCGATGTGGGCCGGCTCAGACGCGACGCCGTCCTGATGGACATGAGCTATCGACCGCTGGTCACGCCGTTCCTGGCGGCCGGACGAGCGAGGGGCCTGCGCACCGTGGATGGGCTGGCCATGCTGATCGGACAGGCCCGGCCCTCGTTCGAGGCGATCTTCGGTGTGCCTGTGCCGCCGGTGGACATCCGCCAGGTGGTGATGGACGCCTTGGGAGAGTCCGCATGATCGTCCTCGGCCTGACCGGCTCCATCGGCATGGGAAAATCGACGACGGCGCGGATGTTCGCCGATCACGGTGCCCTGGTCTGGAATGCGGACGAGGCCGTGCATACGCTCTATGCCAAGGGCGGGGCAGCGGTCGAACCCGTCGATGCGGCCTTTCCCGGCGTGGTCGTCGAGGGGGCCATCGATCGTGCCCGTCTGGCCGAGGCTCTGGGGCGGGACGATCAGGCGTTCCGGCGACTGGAGCAAATTGTGCATCCGCTCGTGGCAAGGGGTCGCGCCAACGACCTTGTGAAGGCGGAACGACGCGGGGTAAAACTGGCGGTGCTCGACATCCCCCTACTGTTCGAGACCGGCGGAGACGCCGCCGTCGATGCCGTGGTTGTGGTCACGGCGGATGCGGACATTCAGGCGGCGCGTGTCCTGGCCCGTCCGGGCATGACCCGAGAACGGTTCGGGGCTATAATAGAGCGCCAGATGCTGGATGCGGAGAAGCGTCGGCGGGCCGACTTCATCGTCGATACGGGCCACGGGCTGGAGGCCGCGCGAGCGCAGGTCGCCGAAATCGTGGGGACGGTTCTGTCGCCGGGGTGGACACCCCCGCGCCGGACTCTTTCGCCAGAGGCCGAAGCGCCCCATTAAGACGTCATGACGCGCGAAATCGTTCTCGATACGGAAACCACCGGCTTTGATCCCCGTACAGGAGATCGGCTGGTCGAGGTCGGCTGTATCGAAATCCAGGACCTGCTGCCGACGGGCCGGACGTTCCACCGTTTCGTCAATCCGGAACGACTGATCCCCGCCGGGGCCATGGCGGTGCACGGTATCACCGACGAGCAGGTCAAGGATGCGCCCAAGTTCAAGGAGATCGTCCGTGATCTGATGGACTTCATTGGCGACGCGCCGGTGATCGCCCACAATGCCGCCTTCGACC
>NZ_JAEMRO010000033.1 GCF_016463295.1 Brevundimonas sp. | reverse complement strand
ACGGCACGGGCATCCGCCGGGTCGATGCGCCCGACTGTCATCCCCTGATCGCGCCGCTGGTCTATGCCGTGCCGGTCCAGTTGCTGGCCTATTACACGGCGGTGCATAAGGGCACGGATGTGGACCAGCCGCGCAATCTGGCCAAGTCCGTTACGGTTGAGTGATCGCAACGGCTTGCGAATGCGTTAGGCTGCTTCGATCCGCTTTTCAGGAACATCCATGACCGACCAAAGCCGCCGTCTCCGCAAGGCCGTCCTTCCCGTCGCCGGCCTTGGCACCCGGGTTCTGCCGGGCACCAAGACCACGCCGAAGGAGTTGCTGAACGTCGTCGACCGTCCGATCCTGAGCTATATCGTCGAGGAAGCGCGCGAGGCCGGAATCGAGCACATCGTCTTCGTCACGGGGCGCTCCAAGGGAGCTATCGAGGACTATTTCGATCACCAGATCGAGCTGGAGGCCCAGCTGCTGGCCAAGGGCAAGACCGAGATTCTGGAGGCCATGATCGCCGAACTGGCGACCGCCGGCGAGATGAGTTTCACCCGCCAGATGCAGCCGCTTGGCCTGGGCCATGCCGTCTGGTGTGCGCGCGACATCATTGGCGACGAGCCGTTCGCCGTCCTGCTGCCTGACGTGATCGTGGATTCGCAGCCGGGGGCCCTGAAGCAGCTGGCCGAGGTCTATGCCGAGGTTGGCGGCAATGTGATCGGCGTCGAGTCCGTGCCCGAAACCGAGACCCACAAATACGGCATCGTCGATCCGGATGGTCGCGCCGGCAACCGCATCGTCATGAAGGGCATGGTCGAAAAGCCGCCCCGCGGCGAGGCCCCGTCTAACCTGTCGATCTCAGGGCGCTATATCCTGCAGCCCGAAATTTTCGGCATCCTGGAGAACCAGCCGCGCGGGGCGGGCGGGGAAATCCAGCTGACCGACGGCATGGCGCAACTGATGAAGACCCAGACCTTCACGGCCGTGGAATATCAAGGAGTCACCCACGACTGCGGGGACAAGATCGGCTTGCTGACAGCCAATGTCGCTCTGGCCTTGAAACGCGCGGACCTCGGCGATGCTGCGCGTAAGGCGATCAGCGCCCTGCTGTGACAGCTCAGACGAGCGGGTCGTTATGATCCGCTGGCAGGCAAGCGACCGCTGCCGTTGCGAATCTCGCACACATTGTCGTTCTGCGGACGGCCCGACTGGGCACCTGTCGCGGCCAGGATACCTCCGCGCGCCTGGCAGTCGGCGTTCAGTTGGCGATACTCGGCCTCATAGGTATTGGTCCCACCCGAAGAGGCGCAGGCTGCGAGAGCCAGGAGGGCGGCGAGAGAAACGGAAATCGGGGCGATACGCATAAGGTTTTGTCCTCTGGTCTACCTTTACAATGTCAACACCCATCAGCGGTTCCTTGCAACCGTTTCGATCAGACGGTGCAGATCAGCCTCCGAGGACAAGCGGTGATCGCCGCCCGCGATCAGATCCAGATGAACATGGCCCCCCAATAGCCGGTCGATGAGCGCCAACTGGTGGTGCCAGGGAACGGTAGGGTCTTCACGACCCTGCAGAATATGAATGGGGACCGACACTGGAATTGTCTCGTCCAGCAGTAGCCAACTCCGGGCCTCTTCGAACATCGCCCGGGTCAGGACATAGACTCCCAGCCCCTCCTCGACGATCGTCGTCTCCCCGTCGCGCAGGATGGCCTGACGTTCATGATCGGCCAGACCGGGCCACATCAGCCGTTCGGTGAAATCCTGGGCGGGATTGATCAGCACCAGCGCCTTCATCCGCTCGGGCCGCGCCAAAGCGGCCAGAAGCGCGATCCAGCCGCCCATGGACGACCCTACCGGAATGACCGGACCCTTGAGGCTGTCGATGAGGGCGATCGCATCCTCGCGCCAGCGTCCGATGGTCGCCTGTCGCCAATCGCCCGACGACTGCCCGTGCGCGAAATGGTCGTAGCGGACGAAGTTCCAGCCGTGCTCGCGCGCCGCCGCATCCAGGGCCAAGGCCTTGGTGCCCTCCATGTCGGAGCGGAAGCCGCCGATCCAGACGACGGTCGGACCTGCGCCTGCCACACGCTTGAAGGCCAGGGTTTCGCCGTCGGGGCGGGTCAAGGTCTGGATGTCGCTCATGGCGTCTTGTGCCGCGTCGCGATGACTTCGTCACCTGTCAGAGAAGGCCGCGGGCTTGACCCCGCCACGCGATGGCGGAACACAGGCCCATGCCCCATGCGCCGCAAGTCTTGTTCGTCACCTCTAACCGCATCGGCGACTGCGTCATCTCGTCGGGCGTCATCCGCGAGATCGCGCGACAGGTACCGGGGGCCGAAATCACGGTCGCCTGCGGCCGCCCACCGGCCCCCTTCTTCCGCTCCGCGCCCGGCGTGGTGCGGACCATCGTGCTGGACAAGAAGAAGATGGCTGGCCACTGGCTCGACCTCTGGAAACAGGTCGTCGGCACGCGCTGGGATCTGGTCATCGACATCCGCGGATCGGCACTCAGCTACCTGATCCCGGCGCGGCGGCGCGTCATCTACAATCGTTCGTGGGAGACGGGGCTGCGCAAGGTCGAGATGGTGTCGCGCCTGATGGGATCGGACACCCCACTGAACCCGGAAATCTGGCTTGACGATAAGGCCAGAGCCGAGGCCGGCGCCGTCATCGATCCGCAACTCGCAAGCGGGACCGGGCCCGGCCGCATCCTCGCGCTGGCCCCCATCGCGCATCAACCGGGCAAGAGCTGGCCTGCCGACCGCTGGGGTGCCCTGGTCGAGAAGCTGAAGGCGGAACCGCGGTTTGACGGCTGGCGGTTCATGCCGGTCGGCGGACCCGGCGACCGGCCGCCGGCGACCCCGGCGCTTCAGGCCGCCGGAGCTCGCGGGATCGACTTTGTGGGCAAGGGCGACATCCTTGCGTCGGCCGCCGCCATTTACCGGGCGGACCTGTTCGTCGGCAACGATTCCGGCCTGATGCACGTCTCGGCGGCGCTGGGCGCGCCGACCCTGGGCCTGTTCGGGCCGACCGAATGGTGGCTGTACGGTCCGTGGGGCCCCAGGACCCGCACCGTGGCCTCCAACGAGACGCGCGGGCAGTTTGCGCCCATCGAGGACCTCAGCGTCGATCATGTATTTCAGGCAGTTCTGGCCCTGCACGACGACTTCATTCGCTAGGCCTTACACGCACCGAACCTTGTGAAACGGCGCATTCGCGGTCATATAGAAGTCCGCAGGGTAGAGAGCGCGATCCGTCGCGCCCGTTGCCTCGCCTTCACACGACCCCCGTCCACGCAAGGAAACGCCGCCCATTCGCCGTCCGATGAACCAGCCGCCCGTCAAGGACGGCCCCCCCATGAACCAGGATATCCGCGCACCGCGCGTTCTGCTGATCGATCAGAACGGCGAAAAACAGGGCGTCATGCCCACCTCCGCCGCGCTGGAAGCCGCCGAAGAGGCCGGCATGGATTTGGTTCAGATCGTCTCCACCTCCGAACCCCCGGTGGCGAAGATCCTCGACTACGGCAAATTCCGGTTCCAGGAGCAGAAGAAGAAGGCCGAGGCCCGCAAGCGCCAGAAGGTCGTCGAGCTCAAGGAAATCAAGCTGCGGCCCAATATCGACACCCATGACTATGAGGTGAAGGCCAAGGCCATGCACCGCTTCTTCGACGAGGGTGACAAGGTCAAGGTGACGCTGCGCTTCCGCGGTCGTGAAATGGCCCACCCCGAACTGGGCATGAAGCTGCTGAACAAGGTCCAGGAAGACTTCGACGAGGTCGCCAAGGTCGAATATGCCCCGCGCATGGAAGGCCGCCAGATGATCATGATCCTGGCCCCGAAGTAGGGTCTAGCCGCCCGGGGGGAGGGCCAAGGCAGTGTGGATTTCTGGATGGCGCACCTGGATGCGCCCGGTTCTGGTCGGCCTGTCGCTGGCGATGGCGTCGCATTCTGTTGTGGCGCAATCGACAGCGGATGCCTCCGCGCGGCCTGCACCACCGCCACTCGAAGCTTATGGGGCACTGCCCTCGCTTGAACTGGTGCAGCTATCTCCCTCCGGTCGTCGCCTGGCCTTTATCAGGGTCATAGGCGAACAGCGCCGACTGGTGCTGGTCGATCTGGCCAGCCAAAGTCAGCTTGGCTCGGTCGGGGCAGGAAACGCCAAGGTTCGGGACCTGCAATGGATCGGCGAAGATCGCGTTCTGATCACGACCTCGGAAACCGAGTCCTTCCGGAACCTGGGCATAGACGAGACGGAATTGGCGGCAGGCCAGATCTACGACCCGGCGACGGCTCGGATCACCCCTGTTCTGGCGAATGTGCGCGGCGTCTTTCCGGCCCTGTTGAGTGGGGTGACGATCGTCGAGACCGCCGACGGTCATGACCTTCTGGTTCGCGCCTATGCACCGGATCAGGCCGGCCGCATCGACCTTTACCGGGTGAACCCCGCGAACGGCCGTGCGCGCGTTGCCGAATCCATGGGACGCGAAGTCGATGACTTCATCTTCGACCCGACTTCGAAGAAGACTGTGGCCCGCAGCGAATACAAGAGCGTCACGGGCGAATGGGACCTGTATCTGCGTCATGGCGACGACGCCTTCCGCCGGGTCTGGAGGACGACGGCCCTGATCGACGCGCCGTATCTGATGGGCATGGGTATGAACGGCGACAGCGTCATCGTGGCGGCGGACCGGCCCGACCTCGATCGCCCGGACCGTGAAAGCGCCGATTTTTTCGACGTCAATCTCGAGACGGGGGCCTGGCGTCCTGTGCGGTTCGATTTCCAGCCGCAGTCGCTGCTGTTCCATCCGCGCACAGGTCGGCTCATTGGCGCGAGCAGGCTCGAGAATGACCGCCAGATCTATGCCTTCGCCGACGCCGATGCGAGCCTGCTCTGGGCCCAGGCCGAGGCGACCTTGGCTGACGCCTCGCCCTACTTCCTGAACTGGAGCGAGGACCTGAAACATGCGGTCCTGTTCACCAGCGGGACCGGCGATGCGGGTACCTACTATCTGTTGAACCTGGCCGACAATCAGCTCAACCAGATCGGCCAGGCCTATGAAGCCATATCGCCCGAACAGGTCGCGCCCGTGCGGTCCATCACCTATGCGGCGGCGGATGGCTTGCAGATCCATGGCTATCTGACCACACCGCCGGGCGTGACTGATGCTGCAAAGCTGCCCCTGGTGGTGCTGGCCCACGGCGGCCCTGCGGCGCGTGACACGGTGGGCTTTGACTGGTGGGCCCAGGCGATCGCCTCGCGCGGCTACGCCGTCCTGCAAGCCAACTTCCGAGGCTCCACCGGCTATGGCGAGGCCTTCATGGAGGCCGGCTATGGCGAGTGGGGCCGCAAGATGCAGACCGACCTGTCCGACGGCGTGCGATGGCTGGCGTCGCAGGGCCTGATCGATCCGTCGCGCGTCTGTATCGTTGGGGCCAGCTACGGCGGCTACGCGGCCCTGGCGGGACCGACGCTGGATACCGGCGTCTATCGCTGTGCCGTATCGGTCAACGGGGTGTCCGATCTGCGTCGGATGGTCGAGGTCGAGGCGCGCGCAGGCGAGCATCGCAACAATGAGACGGTCCGTTACTGGAACCGCTTCATGGGGGCGGAACGGCTGGGCGACCGGTCCCTGGACGAACGCTCGCCGTCGCGCCTGGCAGCTCAGGCCGACGCCCCCATCCTGCTGATCCACGGTCGTGACGACACCGTCGTTCCCCTTGAGCAGAGCCGTCTGATGGCGCAGGCGCTGCGTCGCGCTGCCAAGCCGGTGGAGTTCATCGAACTGCAGGGCGAGGATCACTGGCTGTCGCGATCGGACACGCGCCTGCGGATGTTGACCGAGACGCTGCGGTTCCTCCAGGCCCATAATCCGGCCAGCTGACGCCGCGACTTGCCTTTCGGCCGCGCTTCCCATACAAGCCGCGCCTTCGCGTACCGAACCGCCGGGCGAACAGGCATGCCTGGGCGGTTCTTAATCTCCAGCCACCGATCAACCCTTGGGCTCAAGTAGCCCTCAGGGCGGTAGCCCAAAAAGGAAGTCAAATGCCCAAACTGAAGACGAAGTCGGGCGCCAAGAAGCGCTTCAAATTCACGGCGACTGGCAAGGTCAAGGCCGGCGTAGCAGGCAAGCGTCACCGCTTGATCAGCCACAACAGCAAATACATCCGCCAGAACCGCGGCACCTCGGTCATGGCCGACGCCGACGCCAAGAAGATCAAGTCCTACATGCCCTACGCCTGAGGCGCAGAGCACCTATCGATCTGACTTCACCGCATTGAATTTGAACTGATCCCCTCAAGCAGCAAGCCGCCGCGCGGCGCGCGATAGGGGTCTCCGAAGGAAAAACATCATGGCTCGCGTCAAAAGGGGCGTAACGTCCCACGCCAAACACAAGAAGGTTCTGGAACAGGCCAAGGGCTTCCGGGGTCGTCGCAAGAACACCATCCGCACGGCCAAGGCCGCCGTGGACCGCGCCGGGCAATATGCCTATCGCGACCGCCGTACCAAGAAGCGCAACTTCCGCGCCCTGTGGATCCAGCGCATCAACGCCGCCGCCCGGATTGAAGGCTTCACCTACAGCCAGTTCATCCACGGCCTGGGCCAGGCCGGCATCGAGCTGGACCGCAAGGTCCTGGCCGCGATGGCCGCCGACGAAGGCGCCTTCAAGGCCATCGCCGACAAGGTCCGCGACGCGCTGAAAGCCGCCTGATTTCCGGCAACGGATGCTGAAAAGCCCCCCGGTTCGCGCCGGGGGGCTTTTTGCTTTGTGCCTCAGACGCTAGACGACACCGACATGACCGATCTCGCCCAACTCGAACTCGACCTGATCAATGCCATCGGAGCAGCCGACAGCGTCGCTGCCGTCGAGGCCATTCGCGTCTCGGCCCTGGGCAAGACCGGCGTGATCTCCGGCCTGCTGAAAGGCATGGGGGCGATGAGCCCGGACGAGCGGCGCGAGCAGGGCCCGGTCATCAACGGCTTGCGCGACCGTGTCGCCACCGGACTGGCGGCCCGCAAGGCCGAGCTGGAAGCCGCCGAACTGGATGCCCGCCTGCTGAGCGAGCGGATTGACCTGACCCTGCCGTCACGGCCGCGCCGGTCCGGCAGCGTGCATCCGACCATGCAGGTGATGGACGAGATGATCGCCCTGTTCGCCGATATGGGCTTCGCGGTTGCCGAGGGTCCCGACATCGAGGACGACTTCCACAACTTCACCGCCCTGAACTTCCCGCCCAAACATCCGGCGCGGGAGATGCACGATACCTTCTTCCTGAAGCCGGATCCCGCGACGGGCGAGCGCAAGGTGCTGCGCACCCACACCAGCCCGGTGCAGGTCCGCACCATGATGAGCCAGACGCCGCCGATCCGCATCATCGCCCCGGGCCGGACCTTCCGAAAGGACTCGGACGCCACCCACACCCCGATGTTCCATCAGGTCGAGGGCCTGGTGATCGACCGCAACATCCACATGGGCCATTTGAAGTGGACGCTTGAGACCTTCGTCGCCCGCTTCTTCGAACTGGATCAGGTCGACGCGCGGTTCCGGCCCCACCACTTCCCCTTCACCGAGCCCTCGGCCGAGATGGACATCCGCTGCGATCGTTCGGGCGGAGAGCTGAAGCTGAACACGGGTGACAGCTGGATGGAGATTCTGGGCTGCGGGATGGTGCATCCCAATGTGCTGCGGAACTGCGGCATCGATCCGGACGAATATCAGGGCTTTGCCTTCGGCATGGGCGTGGACCGTCTGGCCATGCTGAAATACGGCATTCCCGACCTGCGCCCCATGTTTGACGCCGACACCCGCTGGCTGGCCCACTACGGCTTTTCCGCCTTCGCCGCCCCCAATCCGGCCTCCGGGCTGAGCTGAGACTGATCATGACCGACACACCTGCTCCCATGTCCGCCGAGGAAGCCGCCGGTCGCGCCAATGTGGCGCGCACCGAGTTCAAGAAGGAGGCCGTCTGGCTGCCGATGCTGGCCGTCCAGCACTGGAACGCCGGTGAGATGGCGATCCGCGACAAAACCTTCACCGACTGCGTCATCGAGGGACCAGCCGTCATGGCCGTCATGAACGGCACCTTCTTCGAAAACTGTGCCATGGGCACGACGACGGACGTCAGGACCCTGCTGTACCGCCCCGTCAGCGATCAGAAGATGGCCGGGGTCATCGGTGTCGCGAACTGCCGCTTCGTACGCTGCCGCTTCGTTCAGGTCGGCTTCACCGGCTCCGAGGATCTGGTCGAACAGCTGACGACGGGCATAAAGCCCCTGTCGGAGCATTCGGCATGAGCCGCCTTCCAATCCGGCGCGAAGTGCGCGTCGCCCCGGACCTGAAGGCCATGGTCTTCCAGGACGTGGACGTGAACCTGTTCGACCTGCATGTCGCCCATCACAGCGCCGGCCTTGGGGTCATCCAGGGGCGGACGTTCAGGGGATGTCGCATTCAGGGGCCGGCGATCATGCTGGTCTCGGCGGGCGTGCATTTTGAAGACTGCAATTTCGGTGATCCGGATGGCGACATGCGCAATCTGGTCTTGCGGCCCGCAGGCGCGCGCGCCCTGGGCACCATTCCTTTTCGCGACACGCTTTTCGACGGCTGCGAGTTCTACAATGTGGGCTTCACTGGCGCTGAAAGCGTCCTCAACGACCTGCTCAGCGTGACAGGGCACGTGGGCCAGTAATGAAATTCACTCTCTCCTGGCTGAAGTCCCATCTGACCACCGACGCCGATGCCGCCACGGTGGCCGAGGCCATGACCATGGCCGGGCTGGAGGTCGAGGACGTCCATGACCCAATCGCCGCCCTGGCTCCGTTCACGGTGGCGAAGATCGTCTCGGCGGAACAGCATCCGAATGCCGACCGCCTGCGCGTCTGTCAGGTCCAGACCGTCGACGGGATGAAGGAGATCGTCTGTGGCGCACCCAATGCGCGGGCGGGCCTGACCACCATCTATGCTCCCATCGGGGCCTATGTGCCCGGCCTCGGCGTCACACTGGTCGAAAAGCCGGTGCGGGGTGTGGTCTCCAACGGCATGCTGTGTTCGGCGGCCGAGCTTGAGCAGCCGGGCGACAGCGACGGCATTCTGAACCTGCCTGATCAGTTGCAGGTCGGCACACCCGCCGCCGCCGTCTTCGGCGCCGAGCCGGTCATCGATTTCGAGGTCACGCCCAACCGTCCTGATTGGCTGGGCGTCGCCGGCATCGCCCGCGATCTGGCCGCGACCGGCCTGGGCACCCTGATCGACTATGAGATCGCCACGGTGCGCGGCGGCTTCGCCTGCCCCATTTCGGTGCGGATCGAGACACCGGACCTCTGCCCGGTCTTCGCCGGACGACTGATCCGGGGCGTGACGAACGGCCCGTCGCCGGAGTGGCTTCAGCGTCGCCTCAGCGCCATCGGCCTGCGCTCGATCAACCGGCTGGTCGATGTGACCAATCTGATCGCCTACGACCGCGCCCGGCCCCTGCATGTCTATGACGCGGCCAAGCTGGTGGGGTCCGAGATCGTCGTGCGCGGCGGCCAGGTCGCCTCGGATACAGGCGAGCCCGAACACCTGATCGCGCTGGACGGCAAGACCTATGCCCTGGCCCCCGAGATGTGCGTCATCGCCGATGCGGCCGGCGAGCGCCCCATCGGCCTGGGCGGCGT
Organism: Brevundimonas sp.; assembly: GCF_016463295.1. Taxonomy (GTDB): domain Bacteria; phylum Pseudomonadota; class Alphaproteobacteria; order Caulobacterales; family Caulobacteraceae; genus Brevundimonas. The sequence continues at coordinate 13,362 of NZ_JAEMRO010000033.1, read as the reverse complement.
CATGGGTGGCGAAAGCACGGGCTGCTCCGACGACACCACCGACGTCTTTCTGGAAAGCGCCTGGTTCGACCCGATCACGACGGCCCAGACCGGACGCACCCTGACCATCAGCTCCGACGCCCAGTACCGGTTCGCGCGCGGCGTGGACACGGCCTCGGTCAAGCCGGGGCTGGAGCTGGCCACGCGGCTGATCCTGGACCTGTGCGGCGGCGAGCCGTCGGACGTGATCGTGGCCGGACAGGCCCCGGCCCTGCCCGGCCCTGTCGCCTTCGACCCAGCGCGTGTCGAGCGGTTGACGGGACTGAGCCTGAACGAAGACCGCATCGCCGAAATCCTGACGGCGCTGGGCTTCGAGATCGGGCGCGGTTCACCCTGGACCGTCACCCCGCCCTCGTGGCGTCGCGACGTCGAGGGCGCTGCCGACCTGATCGAGGAAGTGGCCCGCATCGAAGGCTATGGCGCTCTGCCATCCACGCCTCTGCCGGATCAGGGTGCCCCGTCGCGTGGCGTGCTGAACCCCCGCCAGGCGCGCGTGCGGCTGGCGCGCCGGGCGCTGGCCGCCATGGGCTATGCCGAGGCCGTCACCTGGTCGTTCACCAAGCAATCGACTGCGGCGCTGTTCGGCGGCGGTGACGACCGCCTGCTGGTCGAGAACCCCATCGCGTCGGACCTCGACTGCATGCGCCCCTCGGCCCTGCCGAACCTGATCCAGGCCGCCGCCCGCAATGCCGCGCGCGGCCATGCCGATGCGGCCCTGTTCGAGATCGGCCCCATCTATCTCAACGACCAGCCGACCGGCCAGCGCACCGTCATCGCCGGCCTGATCGCGCCTCATGCCGCCCGGCACTGGAGCGGGATGGCAGAAGACGCCCTGTTCGGCCTGAAAGGCGATCTGATGGCTCTGCTGAGCCAGCTGGGCGCACCCGTCGCCTCCCTGCAACTGGTCCAGGACCAGAACCGCGACTGGTGGCATCCGGGTCGCTCAGCCCGCCTGCAACTGGGCCCCACGACCGTGATCGCCGAGTTCGGAGCCCTTCACCCCCGCGTGCTCAAGGCGCTGGACGCCGACGGGCCCATGCTGGCGTTCGAGATCGTGCTGGACGCCGTGCCCGAACCGCGTGGGGCCAGGGCCAAGACGCGCGGGCCCGCCCAGCTGGCCAATCTGATGCCGCTCAGCCGCGACTTTGCCTTCGTAGTCGAGGACGGCAGGGCGGGGGGCGATCTGGTTCGTGCGGTGGCAGGGGCCGACAAGGCCCTGATCACCGACGTGCGGGTCTTTGACGTCTATCGCGGTCAGGGTGTGGCGGAAGGCCATGCTTCCGTAGGCCTGGAGGTCCTGATCCAGCCGCGCGACGCCACCCTGACCGAAGCCGAGATCGAGGCCCTGTCAGCGAAGATCATCGCGGCGGCGGCGAAGACCGGCGCGGTTCTGCGGGCCTAATCCGGCGAGCGGCAAGGTTCCGTTAACCTTGCCGCCGCAAGGCTGACTCAAAGAGCGGCGACGGTGTCGTCAGCGCCCGCGCCAGTCGGGCGGACCGTCTCGCCTTCGGAGCCATACGCCATGCATCGCCGCCAGTTGATCCTCTCGGGCCTCGCCGCCACCGCCGGAACCGTCGGCCTGTCCGCCTGCGCCACCACCAACAATGGCCAGCCGTCCGACCCCAACTATCCGATCCGCTCCGACCAGAATGCCCAGGCCTATACCGCCGACGAGCTGGTCGCCGCCGGGTCGCGCGAACTGGGCATCGCCGCCGAGGCCATCGGCGGCGCGATCGAGCGCATCTTTGCCGACAACGGCGACCGTCCGACCGCCTATATCGCGGGCGAAGAAGCCGCCGGGGCCGCCGCCATCGGCCTGCGCTACGGACGCGGGGCGCTGCACATGAAGGACCTGTCCGCTTCGCAGGAGGTGTTCTGGCAGGGGATTTCGATCGGCTGGGACATCGGCGGCAATGCCAGCCGGGTCTTCACCCTGGTCTACGGCCTGTACCACCCCGACATGATCTATCGCCGCTACCCAGGCGTGGAGGGCACGGCCTATCTGATCGGCGGCCTTGGCGTGAACTATCAGCGCGCGGACGGCATCGTCCTGGCCCCAATCCGCACGGGCGTCGGCCTGCGTGCCGGGGCCAACGTCGGCAGCATGGCCTACAGCCGCCAGCGGAACATCCTGCCATTCTAGTGTGGGAAGAGCGCTAACGCTCACCGCGCGGCGGCTCGCTGCTTGAGCGCAAAGAGCCGTCGCAGTCTGGATAAACGAGAAGGGCGAGGCCGCTGTGGCCCCGCCCTTTTTCGTATCAGGCGGCGTTCGCGGCCTTGCCGTCGGCCTTCTGCCTGGCCTCATAGGCCCGCATGCCCTCGGCGATCAGCTCGGCGGCCTCGCCGGCGTCGCCCCAGCGCTTGACCTTGACCGACTTGTTCTTCTCCAGGTCCTTGTAGCGGGTGAAGAAGTGCTCGATCTGCTCGACCAGGATGGCCGGCAGCTGCCGATAGCTGGCGATGTCGGTGTAATAGGGGTTCAGCTTGTCGACCGGCACGGCCAGGATCTTGTCGTCTCCGCCGGCCTCGTCTTCCATCATCAGCACGCCGATGGGGCGCGAGCGGATGACACAGCCCGGCACCACCGGCGACGGGTTCAGCACGATGACGTCGCAGGGGTCGCCGTCGTCGGCCAGCGTATGCGGCACGAAGCCGTAGTTGCCCGGATAGTACATGGCCGTGTGCAGGAAGCGGTCGACGAACAGGGCGCCGGAGTCCTTGTCCATCTCGTATTTCACCGGCAGGCCACCCTGCGGGATCTCGATGATGACATTCAGGTCCCAGGGCGGATTGGGGCCGACGGGGATGGCGTCGATGTTCATGACGGGCTCAACTGTGGTGCACTGCAAGACGGGGAGGCGCGCGTGATAGGCTTCGCAGGGCTCATAGGCAAGCATTGCGGCCCCATGCCCTTGCCCCGCGCCGTCCAGGACGGCAGGAAGTTCACGACTGGAGACGCGCGATCATGACCCTGCTGGACGGACTGGCCCTGACGCTCTTTCTGCTGTGCTGGCTGGGCTATGGGCCCTTCCTGACGCTGCTGGCGCGCAGCAGCGGCTCGCTGAACGACGACATGACCGTGATCCGCCGGGTCTGGATGACGGCCATGACGCACCGCGAAGTGCGTCTGATCGACAGTCATCTGATGGGCAACTCCATCAACACCGCCAGCTTCTTCGCCTCGACCAATCTGCTGCTGATCGCAGCGGTGGCCAGTGTCCTCTTCGGCGGCGAGGCGGCCTTGCAGGGTTTCGCGGTCGTCGGGGCCGAACAGGTGCCGCTGAAGTTGATGGAGGCCAAGATGGCGCTGGTCCTGGTCTGCCTGGCGCGCGGCTTTCTGGATTTCATCTGGTCGATCCGCCAGCTCAACTATGCGCTCGCCCTGATCGGGGCCGCCCCGGAAGCGCATTCCGAGGCCGACCGGGTGGCCTTGGGCGAGGCCGCGACGGGCGTGATGAACCCGGCCTTGGGGGCCTTCAGTCAGGGGGTGCGCGGCTATTATTTCTCGCTGGCGGCCGCTGCCTGGCTGTTCGGGCCGGTCTGGCTTGCAGCGGGCGTCGCCCTGACGACCGGGCTGCTGATCTGGCGTCAGGCTGGATCCCCCGCAGCCAGGGCTTTGCGCAACGCGCGTCGCCTGCTGGAGCCGCGTTAGTCGGCGTACGTTCGCAGGCGCGTTCCGCTTGGGGAGAAACTTGCCGCTGAAACCGGTTACGATGATCGCTGGAAGGCCAAACACCCCGTTACACAGCGTTACCGCAGGTGCGAAATACCGGCTTGACGGATTGTGCACCGCACACTAGCTTGATTTTCGACGCTTCGGCGTCATGCCCTTCCTGGGCGTTTCCTCCCTATAGACTTTTCAAGCCGCGCCTTCGGGCGCGGCCTTTTTTCTGCCCGACACTCAAGCTGATCAGTCGTCGGACAGCAGGGCCGCGATGACCCGCGCCACACCCTTTTCACAACGCGACCACCCCGGCCCCGGCAACCGCGTCGCCTCGTCCAGATACAGGGCCCGGTTCAGTTCGATCTGCACGGCGTGAAAGCCTTCCGCCGGCCGCCCCCAGACCTGCGTCGTCCAGCCGCCTGCATAGGGATGGTTCAGCGCCACCCGCCACCCCAGGCTCTCGAACAGTGCCTTCAGCCGCCGCGTCAGGGCCGGATCGCAGGCCGTGCCATGCCGGTCGCCCAGCACGACATCGACGCCGCGCACCCCCGGGCCTGTTCGTGTCACCCGCGATGGCATGGAGTGCCAGTCGATCAGCACCGCCGAGCCTTCGCGCACCTGCGTCGCCTGCATCAGCTCCGACAGGGCCTCATGATAGGGCCGATGGACCCGCGTGATCCGCCCGTCCGCCTCTGCGCGAGACAGCCTGCGGTCGTAAAGCGGGTGCCCGTCCCCCGACAACCGGGGCACCACCCCGTAACCCGCCGACGTCCGCAGGGTCGCCGCAGCGGCCTCCACGCCGTCGATGAGAGATGGATCGAGCTCTGCCGGGTCCCTGTTCAGATCCAGATAGGCCCGTCCGACGGTAGCCGCGATCAAGGTCGCCCCCCGACCCGGTCCCGGGGCGATCAACCGGTCGATCAGGGCATCCTCGGCACTACGCAGCCCCGCCTCGTCCAGATGCGGCGAAGCGGCCATGTCCGATGGATAGATTGTCCCCGAGTGCGGAGACGCGAAGACGAACCGCCCCGGTCGTGCGGCAGGCGTGATGACATAGGGCGCAGCCTCCGCCTCCACATCGTCCCGTGTATCGCCGCCCTGACCCATTCCGGAGCCATATCCTGTTTCGCCGTCTATGAAACAGGCTCCATCCACAGCTTCGCCGCTCGCGCAAACGGTGATTTTCATGGCGGGTTTACCGTTCCGGGCGTAGCGTCACCGCTGAAACGACGGGACGATTTCCACATATGGCGCGTATTCTTCTGGCCGAGGACGACAGTTCGCTGCGCGGTTTTCTGACCCGCGCCCTGGAGCGGGCCGGTCATTCCGTGGTCGATTGCGAGAATGGCGACGATGCCATCGACGCCCTGGATCAGGGGCCGTGGGATCTGCTGCTGACCGACATCGTCATGCCCGGGGCCGACGGCATAGAGGTGGCTCGCGTCGCCGCCGCCCGCCAGCCGGGCATCCGCATCATGTTCATCACCGGTTTCGCCGCCGTCGCCCTGACCGCCGCCCAGGCCAGCCCCCAGGCCAAGGTCCTGTCCAAGCCGGTTCACCTGCGCGACCTGGTCGGCGAGGTCGAAAAGATGGTGTCGGCCGCCTGAAACGGCGTCAGGCCGGCCAATATTCGGCGCCAAACAGCCTGCGTTTCGCCCTTGCGGTCCGCGCGAAGGGTGGGGTATAGACGCCTCCTTCCCGTTCCGAGGCCTTCTCGGAACCGTCTTGGCGGATGCGTAGCTCAGCGGGAGAGCACCTCGTTGACATCGAGGGGGTCGCAAGTTCAATCCTTGCCGCGTCCACCATTCCTTTTTTCTGAACTCTGACCTGATCGCCCACGAGGGTCGTATGACCATGTCCGCTCCCCTGCGCCGTCTGATCGACCTGCCCGGCGTGAACGACCTCGAGCTCAAGGCGCTGATGAAGCCGCGCTATGCCGACGAGGCGTACCGGTCGGAGTTCCCCGACATCGACGACTGCGCCCGCGCCGCCTTCGGCCTGAGCGTGGACGAGGCCGAGGCGGTCGCCCTGCCCGCCGATTGGGACGGCATCGACCGGCTGGAGGGTCAGGCGCGGATCGAGGCATTCGAGGCTGAGGGCTGGGACGTGACGAGCGACCGGCGCAAGCCTCTGCGCATGCTGGACCAGTTCGCCCTGCCGCTGGCCCTGGCCATGCGGGGTGTGGCGGGCGAACTGCCGTTCCAGCCGGACGACGATACGCCCTAGCCCTGGGGCGCGGGCATGGCCGCAGAAGCCGCGCGGTTCAGAAAGCGCTGAGCCCCCTCGCTTCCGGCGGGCTGGACCGGGCGCGCGTCCGGAGGCAATGAAGCGGCATGGCGAACCTGTTCGATACCCCCTCCCCCAGCCAATGGCGCGAACTGGCCCAGAAGGCGCTGAAGGACCGGCCTCTGGAGAGCCTCGTACATCTGGACGCGGACCAGTTGGCGGTGCGCCCGCTCTATGCCGAGGCGACGACGGTCGAGCCCATCTTCGCACCCCGCCCGACGGATGCGGAGGGGCGGGCCTGGGATCTGCGGACGCTTGTCGAGGGTGATGCGCCGGACGCCGTGAATGCGGCGGTGCTGGCCGATCTGACCGGCGGCGCGGCTTCTGTGATCCTCAAGGGGGCGATCCTGAACGACAGCGAGCCGTTGGCGCGGGCACTGGACGGCGTCGCGCTGGAACTGGCGGCGGTCGGACTGGATGCGGGTCTGGACGGGCCGGATGCGGCCAATGCCCTGGCGGTGGTGGGCAAGGGCTCGCCGCGCGCGAAACTGATGTTCCATCTCGACCCCCTGTCCGCCTTTGCCGAGGCGGCGGCATCGCCGCGCCCGATCGCGGCGCATCTGGAGCTGGCGGCCAATACCGCCGCCCGGCATGCCGGGGCCTATCCGGACGCCAGTCTGTTCATGGCCAGCGGTCGCGTGGTGCATGAAGCCGGAGGCTCGAACGCCCAGGAGCTGGCCTTCGTTCTGGCCAATGCGGTGGCTCTGGCGAGAGCCGCGACCGAGGCGGGCATGACGGCCGAGGCGGCACTGAGGGCGACCGTTCTGGGCGTGTCGGTCGACGCCGAATATTTCGACGGCCTGGCCAAGGTTCGGGCCCTGCGCATGTTGTGGAAGACGCTGGCGGGGGCCTTCGGCTTCGAGGCTCCCGCCATGATCGAGGCGCGGTCGTCGCGGCGGATGCTGAGCCGCATCGATCCCTGGCCCAATCTGCTGCGGCTGACGGCGGCGGGCTTTGCGGGCGCGGTCGGCGGGGCCGATGCGGTTGTGGTCGATGCCTTTTCGCGCGCCGCCGGACGGCCCGACGCCTTTGCCCGGCGTCAGGCGCGCAATACCCAGTTGGTGCTGATGGAGGAGGCCAATCTGGGTCGAGTGGACGATCCGGCCTCCGGCTCCTGGTACCTGGATGCCCGCACCCGCGACCTGGCCGAGGCGGCCTGGGCCGAGTTCCAGATCATCCAGGCCGAGGGCGGGCTGATCGAGGCGCTGAAGGGCGGGCTGATCCAGCCGCGCGTCGCGCGGGCGCGGGCCCTGCGCGAACAGGCGCTGGCCAATGGCTCTGCCCAGATCGTGGGCGTGACGAAATACGTCGATCCCGAGCCGCGTCCCGCCCCGGTCGAGGACGCGCCGCTGACTGTGGCGCATGGCGGCGGTGACGCCTGCGAGCCCCTGACGCCCATCCGTTTCGCCGCCGCCTTCGAGACGCAAGCTGAGGGAGAGACGCCATGAGTTTTCCCGACTTCGCCCGAGTCGTTCTCGACACCTCCGCCACCGGACACGGCCCGGAACGCGACGCCTGGCGCACGCCCGAGGGGCTGACCGTCGCGACTGCCTATGACGCCAGCGCCGTGGAGGGCCTGGACTTCATCCATGGCCTGCCCGGCATCGCGCCTTATGTGCGTGGCCCCTATCCGACCATGTATGCGGGCAATCCCTGGACGATTCGCCAGTATGCGGGATTCTCGACCGCCGAGGCATCCAATGCCTTCTATCGCCGCAATCTGGCGGCGGGTCAGAAGGGGCTGTCCATCGCCTTCGACCTGGCCACGCACCGGGGCTATGACTCAGACCATCCGCGCGTCGCGGGCGACGTCGGCATGGCCGGGGTGGCGATCGATTCCATCCTGGATATGCGCACCCTGTTCGACGGCATTCCGCTGGATCAGATGTCGGTGTCCATGACCATGAACGGCGCGGTCCTGCCGATCCTGGCGCTCTATGTCGTGGCGGCCGAGGAACAGGGCGTGCCTCACGCCGCCCTGACCGGCACCATCCAGAACGACGTGCTCAAGGAGTTCATGGTCCGGAACACCTACATCTATCCGCCCGGCCCATCGATGCGGATCATCGCCGACATCTTCGCCTGGACGGCGCAGGAGACGCCGAAGTTCAACTCCATCTCCATCTCCGGCTATCACATGCAGGAGGCGGGGGCGTCTGCGGATATCGAACTGGCCTACACCCTGGCCGACGGGCTGGAATACATCCGGGCCGGGGTCGATGCCGGCATGGCGGTGGACCGGTTCGCGCCGCGCCTCAGCTTCTTCTGGGCCATCGGCATGAACTACTTCATGGAGGTGGCCAAGATGCGCGCCGGCCGCCTGCTATGGGCCGAGGCGGTGAAGGCCGAGTTCGGGGCGACGGACCCGCGCAGCCTGTCGCTGCGGGCGCACTGCCAGACCTCCGGCTGGTCGCTGGCGGCGCAGGACGTGTTCAACAATGTGCCGCGCACCATGGTCGAGGCCATGGCGGCGGCGGGCGGTCAGACGCAGAGCCTGCATACCAACGCCCTGGACGAGGCCTTGGCCCTGCCGACAGACTTCTCGGCCCGGATCGCGCGAAACACCCAGATCCTGCTGCAGATGGAGACCGGGCTGACCCGCGTCATCGATCCCTGGGGCGGCAGCTACTACGTCGAACGCCTGACCCATGAACTGGCGGAACGCGCCCGCGCCCACATGGCCGAGGTGCGCGAACTGGGCGGTATGGCCAAGGCCATCGAAGCCGGCATTCCCAAGCTGAGGATCGAGGAGTCGGCGGCGAAGACCCAAGCCCGGATCGACACGGGGCAGCAGACGGTGGTCGGCGTGAACCGCTATCTGAACGACACCCTCGACGACATTCCTATGCTGAAGGTCGACAATGCCGAGGTCCGCGCCCGCCAGATCGAAAAGCTACAGAAGCTGCGGGCCGAGCGCGACGAGGCGAAGACGCAGGAGGCTCTGGACGCCCTGACTGAAGGGGCTCGAGGCAAGGCCAATCTGATGGAGCTGTCGGTTCAGGCGGCCCGTGCCCATGCCACGGTCGGCGAGATTTCAGACGCGCTGGAAGCCGCCTTCGGACGCCATGTCGCCAGGGTCCAGACAGTCCAGGGTGTCTATGCGAAAGAGGCCGGGGAAAATCCAAGGATATCCAAGGCCCGCGACATGGTCGCCGCCTTCGTCGAGAATGACGGCGGCCCGCCCCGCATCCTGATCGCCAAACTGGGCCAGGACGGTCACGACCGGGGCCAGAAGGTCGTCGCCACCGCCTATGGCGACCTGGGGCTGGAGGCCGTCGCCGGGCCGCTGTTCCAGACGCCGGCCGAGGCCGCGCGTGACGCCGTGGCCAATAACGTCCATGTCGTGGGAGCCTCGTCACTGGCCGCCGGTCACCTGACCCTTGTGCCGGAGTTGAAGGCTGAGCTGGAAAAGCTGGGGCGGCCGGACATCATGATCACGGTCGGCGGCGTCATCCCGCCGGGCGACGTCCAGACCCTGATCGACATGGGAGCCGCCGCCGTCTATCCGCCCGGCTCGGTCATCGCCGACACGGCCATCGACCTGATCGAAAAGCTGAACCAGCGGCTCGGCTACGCCCAGAAGGGCTAGAGCGAAATCGGTCGAATACGGCTCAGATTTCGCTCAAACATCAGGGCTTGTAGGCGGCGGGCAAGGCCGCGACCTCTTCCGTCGTCAGTCGCTTGCTGATGCGCACGCGACAGACGCTGGCCGGCGTGGTCGATCCCGGCACGACCAGCCGCGCCCAGTCGTCCGTGCACAGGCGGCTGCCGCTCAGGCCTGCGCCGTCCGGCAGGATGGCCAGACGGTAGGCGAAATCCAGATCGTTGCATCCGCCTGCGGCATCCAGCTGATACACATCATTGCGTCCGACCTTGAGATAGACCTCGCTGATCCGGCCCTGACGGAAGTTGTCGACCTCACTGATGTTGAAACACTGGCGTTCGGCCCGGGTCCCGGACGCCGACGGCTCCGCATCTCCGGACACGGGCGCGCAGGCTGCAAGCAGGGACGAGATCATCACGGCGACGATGGCGGTACGCATGGCTCACTCCTCGACAGCCCCCGCTGTCGATCAAGCCTCGGACTTTGTCGGCGGTTCCGCAAGGGGAGGCGTCGCCCGGGTCCGCGACGGCGACACGCGAGCGGCCAGATCGCGCGGCAGCGGCGACGGCGTGTTGGTGACGAGGGCCGCGACATGCTCGGCCAGCAGCGGGGCGACGCAGAAGCCGCGCGAGCCCAGCCCACCCAGCACATAAAGGTTCTCCGTTCCGGGCACCGCCCCCGCCAGCGGCAGGCGGTCGGGCGTCGTGGCGCGGACAGCGGCGCGGCTGTGGATCGCCGCGGGCAGGTCGTGCCGCGCGCGGGGCAGCCGCGCGGTCAGGGTGGAGAGGTTGCGGGCCGTGTCCTCCGCCGAAGTGACCGTGTCGGTGCGCCCGCGATCGTGCGTCGCGCCGAACAAAACCCCGCGCCCGATCGGCACCCGATAACCACCCCAGGCCACGGCGGGTGCGACGAGGGTGTCGTCCTCGACCCAGTCGGCCTGTCCTCGCACCGGTGCCAGCGCCAGATCGGCAGCCAGTCCGGCATTGCCCCAGCCGGCGGCGAGGATCACGACGTCAACCTCCAGCACCACTTCGCCTGCATCGGAGAGCAGACTCCATCCCCTGTCCGTCCGCTGGATGCTGGCGACGCTTGCGGTCAGGCGGTCGGCTTGCCCAAGCCAGGCCTCGAGCACAGACGCAGGCCGCACCGCCAGCGCCGAGGCCATCATCAGACCGCCGCTATAGACGGCCTCTCCAAGATGCGCCGAGGCGGCGGTCGCATCCACCACCGTCATCGCGTCCGCAGACCAGATCGGCTGGTCGGCGATCTTCCGGAACCGCCCGGCATCGCGGGGAGCCTGTTCCAGCTGCAGGACACCTTTCGCCACCACTGCCCCTTCGATCTGGCCATAGAGGTCGCCCGCGAGCGTCAGTGCCTGAGCATGCAGGGCGGCGATGTCGGCGTCCCCCGCATCCAGCCGGGGCGTGACCAGGGCGGCGGGAAAACCCGATCCGCCCGCGCCCGCCGCCTCGGCCTCCACCACGGTCACGCGATGACCCAGGGCGGCGAAGGCCCGCGCCAGAGAGGCCCCGGCAATGCCTGCACCGATCACAGCGATGCTCGAGGCTTGAGGCTCAGTGATCGCGCCCGGCAGCCGCGCCTCCAGCCGCTCGCGCTTGCGCCCGTGGCCGGGGCGCTTGTCGACCTGAAAGCCGCGCTCGGACAGGCCGCGCCGAACCGCTCCTGCGACCGTGAAGGTGGCGACCCGCGCCCCCGGCGCAGACCGCGCCGCAATGGCGTCCATGACCGCGTCCGACCACATGCCGGGATTGGTCGAGGGCGCAAACCCGTCCAGGAACCAGGCATCCGCCCGCCCCGACCACTGGTCCAGCGCCCATGCCGCATCCCCGATGGCGAGGTCCAGGGTCGCGCCGAACTCGTACAGATTCAGCCTGTGGAAGCCGGGCATACCTGACGGCCATCGGTCCAGCAGGACCTCGGTAATCTCCGTCACCTCGGGCCAGGCCGACAGGGCGCGCGCAGCCTCATCGCGGCTCAGTGGAAAGCCCTCGACGGAGAGTATATGCAGATGACCTCCGGCGGGACGCTCGCGTCGCCAAAGGTCCAGCAGGGCCACGATGTTCAATCCGGTCCCGAACCCCAGTTCCGCTACGGTAAAATGCCGCCGCCCCACCCAAGCTTCCGGCAGGCCGCATCCGGCCAGAAAGACCGCCCGGCTTTCCGCCAGACCATCTTCCTTGGAGAAATAGACGTCATCGAACCGGCCCGAGCGCGGCGCGCCGTCCTCTTCCCACAGCAGCCGTGGCGAGCGGTCGTCGCTCAATGGCCCGACGTATGAGGAGCAGCCGCCGCAGATCCCGCCTCGGCCGGAGCAGCGTGATCGCCTGATGCCGTGTCATGATCGCCCGCAGCGGGCGCGTCAGTGGCGGGCGGAGCGCTCACAGGGGTCGCGGCGGCAGGCGCTTCGGCAGCGGCGCGGGCGTCGGCTACGGCCTGCTCCATGGTGACGACCTCCTCCGCCGGTGCCTCGGCATGGTCGCCGTCTGCTGCCTCGGCGGTATTCGCCTCCGTCGCTGCCTCTTCGGCCGGTTTGCTGCATGCGGCGATCGCCAGCACGGCGACGAGCGACATGGCCAGGGCGGCGCGAGGCAGGCGCATGGATCGGATCTCTGTCAGTTGGACGACGATCGCCACGACTATCAGACAATCGGTGCGGTCGCACCGTCTGGCCACAGCCGCGTCGAACGAAAAAGGGCCGCCCGCGAGGGCGACCCTTCAACCGTTCGGCCAAGAGGCCGGGATCGCTTGGCTTATTGAGCCGGGGCTGGAGCCGGGGCCGGTGCCATGGCACCATCGGCGGCGGGAGCCATGGCACCGTCAGCAGCGGGAGCCATCGCATCCTGATTGGCCTGGGCAGTTGCCGCCTCGGCTTCAGTGGGCGTGGTCGCTGTGGCAGCAGCGCCGTCAGCGGCCATGCTGGCGTCGGCGGCCGGCGTCGCTTCGGCCTCGGTCTTCTCATCGGCGGCGGGGGTGCAGGCGGCCAGGGCCAGGGCGGCGACCGAAGCGGCGACCAGAGCAGTGATGCGCATGATGTTTAGCCTTTCAGAAGGTTACGCGGGATCAGACGCCCCCGCGAGGGGGAGTGAACGCCAAGGCTGACCGTCAGGCAAGCGAAATTATCACGCGTTCGTGAACGCCGATCACGCCGCCGCAGGTGCCGCCGACAAGGCCTCTTCCATCTCGGCAAAGGACGGCTGGGCCGACGACGGAATGTCGCCGCGACCGATCTCGATCGAGATCTGGGCGGCGTTGCCGTGCAGGTGAGCGACCAGCACCGAGCGGATGATCTTGTAGTAGGAGCCGTCGTCATCGACGAGTTGCTGCAGCCGTGCCGCCAGCGGCCCGACCAGACCATAGGCCAGGAAGACGCCCAGGAAGGTGCCGACCAGCGCGCCGCCGATCATGCCGCCCAGAACCTCCGGCGGCTCGGTGATGGCGGCCATGGTCTTGATCACCCCCAGAACGGCGGCGACGATGCCCAGGGCGGGCAGGGCGTCGGCCATGTGCTGAAGGGCATGCGCGGGTCCCAGGGCCTCGTGGTGATGCTTCTCCAGCTGTTTTTCCATGACGTCCTCGATCTGGTGAGGATCTTCCAGGTTCATGGTCATCATCCGCAGGGTGTCGCAGATGAAATCGGTGGCGAAATGGTCCTTCAGCACCTTCGGGTACTGCTGGAAGATGGCGCTCTCGCCGGGCTTTTCGATATGGCTTTCCAGGGCGATGACGCCCTTGGACTTCATCGTCTTGG
>NZ_JAEMRO010000032.1 GCF_016463295.1 Brevundimonas sp. | reverse complement strand
CTTGTTGTAGACGCCCAGCATGAAGCTGCGCAGGCCCGCGTCGACCGACATGTCGGCGGTGACGGGGGCGGAATAGCCGTTTCTGAAATCGCTCATCGCGAGTTCGTCCTCCAAATCCGGCCGGGCGAACCCCGACCTTTGCAACAATATCGGGCGCGACCGGCTCTTCCGCAAGGAAAACCGGACTTGGGCCAAAGGCTGCATCCCGCTACGAACGGTCGCATGATCCGCCTGTTCACCGCCCTGTCGATCCCCGAGGATGTGGCCGAGAGCCTGGCCGCGCGTCAGACCGGCCTGCCCGGTGCGCGCTGGCGAACGGCGGAACAGCTACATGTGACGCTGGCCTTTTATGGCGAGATCGACGAACGCCGGGCCGACGATCTGGCGCTGGAACTGGAGCGGGCACAAGGCACGGGGTCGTTCGAGATCGAACTGGCGGGGGTCGGGGCGTTCGGCGATGCGCATCGCAGCCACACCTTGTGGGCCGGGGTTGCAGCGAGCGAGCGGCTGAATGTGCTGGCCGGGCGCTGCAAGGCGGCGGCCGAGCGCGCGGGGGTGAAGATGGAGAAGCGGACCTATCACCCGCATGTCACCCTGGCCTATCTGAACAGTCAGACCGATCCGGCCCGGCTGGGGGCCTGGGTGGCGCAGAACAATCTGCTGCATTCACCGCCGATCCGCATCGACCAGTTCGGCCTGTATTCCAGCACGCTGAAGAGTGACGGCAGTCTGTATCAACTCGAGCAGGTGTACCGCCTATGACCGGACCCATCCTTGAAACCGAGCGCCTGACCCTGCGCCCTACGGCGCTGGAGGACTTCCCGCGCTGGGCCGAGCTGATGGCCGATCCGGAGACCGCGCGGTTCATCGGCGGGGTTCAGGCCCCAGCGGCGACCTGGCGCGCGATGATGTCGATGGCCGGGGCGTGGAGCCTGACCGGGGTGGCCATGTTCTCGGTGATCGAGCGCGAGACGGGGTTGTGGCTGGGCCGGATCGGCCCATGGCAGCCGCTCGGCTGGCCCGGCACGGAGGTGGGCTGGAGCCTGCATCCCGACGCCCACGGCAAGGGCTATGCGATGGAGGCGGCGATCGCCAGCATCGACTATGCCTTCGACGTCCTGGGCTGGACCGAGGTCATCCACTGCATCGATCCGGACAATGTGCCGTCGCAGAAACTGGCCGAACGTCTGGGCTCCACCAACCGGGGTCCCGGGACCTTGCCGGCACCGTTCGAGACGGCGCGTGTCGACATCTGGGGCCAGAGCCGGGATCAATGGCGGGCGCGGGCGCGTTAAGGCCACGCTTTGCGCGCCACGGCCCTTCGGCTAACGAGGCGTCAGGGTCTATTTGAAGGGTTTGCGATGCGCGTACTGGTTCTGGGTGGTGACGGCTTCTGCGGCTGGCCGACGGCGCTGCACCTGTCGGCGCGGGGCTGGGACGTCTGCGTCGTTGACAATCTAAGCCGCCGCAACATCGACAATGAACTGGAGGTCCAGTCGCTGACACCCATTCGGTCCATGGGCGAGCGGATCGCGGCCTGGCAGGAGGTCAGCGGCAAGACCATCGACTTCGTCAACATGACCGTCGGCAAGGAGTTCGACCGGCTGGTCTCACTGATCCGCGACTGGGCACCCGACAGCGTCGTCCATTTCGCCGAGCAGCGCGCGGCCCCCTATTCGATGAAGTCGGCGCGGCACAAGCTGTACACGGTCGACAACAATCTGAACGCCACTAACCATCTGCTGGCCGCCATCGTCGAGAGCGGGCGTGACGTGCATCTGGCGCACCTGGGGACCATGGGGGTCTATGGCTATACGACCGCCGGCCTGCGTATTCCCGAGGGCTATCTGAAGGTCACGGTGGACACCGACTTCGGCCCGACGGAGCAGGAGATCCTGTTTCCGCCGAACCCCGGGTCGATCTATCACATGACCAAGACCCAGGATGCCCTGCTGTTCCAGTTCTATGCCAAGAACGACGGCGTACGGATCACCGACCTGCACCAGGGCATCGTCTGGGGCACCCAGACGGAAGAGACGCGCCAGGACGAGCGGCTGATCAACCGCTTCGACTATGACGGCGACTATGGGACGGTGCTGAACCGCTTCCTGATGCAGGCGGCGGTCGGCTATCCGCTGACGGTGCATGGCACGGGCGGGCAGACGCGGGCCTTCATCCATCTGCAGGACACGGTGCGCTGCGTCGAGCTGGCACTGAAGAACCCGCCGAAGACGGGCGATCGGGTCAAGATCCTGAACCAGATGACCGAAAGCCGTCGGGTCCGCGACCTGGCCGGCATGATCGCCGGGATGACGGGGGCCGAGGTCCACAATGTCCCCAATCCACGGCAGGAGGCCGACGAGAACGAACTGGTCGTGGCCAATGACCAGTTCCGCGATCTGGGGCTGAAGCCTATCACCCTGGCCCAGGGGCTGATGGACGAGGTGACCGACATCGCGCGCCGCTATGCCGACCGGGCCGATCCGGCCAAGGTGCCGTGCGTGTCGACCTGGAACAGCAAGCGGGCAGAGGCGGTGAAGACGGAAACCGCGGTCGCGGTAACGCCGCCCCGCCCGGCCACGCCCCGCGCCGTCTCGGCCTGAGCCCTTCATGACCCAGGTCGCCGAAGCCTCATGTCTGCTGATTTTCGGTGGCGGCTGGCTGGGCGAGGCCGTGGCGCTGGCGGCTGTTGAGAGAGGTGACCGCGTCGTCCTGACCAGTCGCGATCCCGCGCGACGGGCAGAGCTGGCGGCCTCCGGTTTCGAGGCCATCGATCCCACCGACGAGTCGGCCCTGACGCAAGCTGTTGGCACGGCGAAAGCTATCCTTGTCACCGCACCGCCCGGGGCATCGGGCTGTCCGGGGCTGGAGGCCCTGGTGCCCGCGATCACCGCATCGGGGGCCTATCCGGACTGGATCGGCTATGTATCCTCCACCGCAGTCTATGGCGACCGGGACGGAGGCTGGGCGTTCGAGGACGACGCCCTGAACGCCGCCAGCCTGGAGGGTGCACGGCGGGTGCGGGCCGAGCGGGACTGGCTGGATGCGGGTCAGGGGATGGGGCTGACAGTGCAGATCTTCCGCCTGCCGGCCCTGTACGGCCCCGGCCGTTCGCCGATCGACCGGCTGAGAGACGGGACGGCACGGCGAGTCCGCAAGCCCGGCCAGGTATTCAACCGCATCCATGTGGACGACGTTGTCAGCGGCCTGTTCGCCTCCATGGCCAAGCCCCATCCGGGCCGGGCCTATACGCTGTGCGACGATGAACCGGCCGCAGCGGACGCGGTCATGGAGTGGGCGGCCGACCACATGGGCCTTCCCCAGCCGCCCGAGGTCGACTGGACCGACCCATCCGTCAGCGACGGCATGCGGCGCTTCTATCTGGACTCCAAGCGGCTTTCGAACGCCCGCGCCAAGGCCGAGCTTGGCTGGCGGCCCCAATATCCGACCTACCGCGAGGGCCTGAAAAGCCTGATGTGAAACTGCAAGTCGTTCCGCACGACATTGCCATGACAATGCACTTTACAATACAAAGCACTTGTCGTACGTCCTCGTTCAAGGAGGACTTCATCATGACCCACGACCCCATCGACACCCCCGCCGACATCGCCTGGATGCGCCGATTGGCCGAGGAGGGAGCCAGCACGCCCATGCGCGGTGGCTCGTTCCTGATGACCGGCGGCCTGGTCTTCGGCATCGCCAGCCTGTTCCACTGGGCTTTCGCGACGGATCTGCTGCCTGGCGGAATGGACGCCGTCTGGATCCCCTGGCTGGCATCGGGCCTGATCTACGCTGCCTTCATCGCCATCGCGACGCCTCAGCTCAAGCGGACGGAGACGGTCCAGACGACGGCCAACAAGGCCTCGGCCATCGCGTGGTCGGCCATGGGCTGGGGCATCTTTGCGATGTTCGTCTCGATGGTGACACTGGGGTGGAAACTCGGCGTGGACACCCTGCCCGTCATCTCGGCCCTGATCCCGTCGATCATTCTGGTCTTCTACGCGACCGGCTGGGCCGTCAGCGCCGTCATGCACCGCTCGCGGGCCATGTGGATCCTGTCGATCGCCAGCTTAATCGCCGCACCGATCCTGGCCCTGTTCGCGGGCAGCACGGCACAGTACCTGGCCTATGCAGCGGCCCTGATCGGCCTGATGGGCCTGCCGGGCTACATCTTCATGCGGGCGGCCGGAAAATGAGCGAGCCTGCGGCAAAGGTCGAAGAGGCGTTCGACATCAACCGCATCGACGACGTCATCCACGGCCGGGTTCGCCTTGGCATCATGGCGATCCTGTCGGGGGTGGAGAGCGCGGACTTCAACACCCTGAAGACCCGGCTTTCCGCCACGGACGGCAATCTGTCGGTGCACCTGCGCAAGCTGGAGGATGCCGGCTTCGTGGCGGTGACCAAACGGTTCGAGGGGCGCAAACCCCTGACCGAGGCCAGTATGACCCCCTCGGGGCGAAAGGCCTTCATCGCCTATCTGGATGCCATGCAGGGGCTGGTGAACGGCTCGCCGGGCTGAGACATCGATGCGGTGGCGAGCGGTTATGGGGTCGGCTAGAAGCGCCCCATGACCGACCGCATTCATCGCTTCGACGACCTGGATAATTTCCGCGATTTCGGGGACTACAATACGGCGGCGGGGCGGCGGCTGAAGATGGGCCATCTGTTCCGCGCGGGGCATCAGTCACGCGTCAGCGATGCGGACCTGGAGCGGCTGGCGGCCCTGAACATCGCCACCGTGGTGGACCTGCGCCGCCCCAGCGAACGGCGCGACCAGCCCTCGCGGCGATGGGCCGGCTTCGACGGGCTGGTGATCGAAAGCGATCTGGACGATGGCGGCGAGGCCCCGCACATGCGATTCTTGCGCGAGGCGGAGCTGACCCCCGTGTCCGGTCGGGCCTTCATGATCGACACCTATCGCACCCTGCCGTTCGACGAAGGCCATCTGGACACCTTCGCCCGCTATTTCCGCACGCTGGGCGATAGCGACCGGCCCGTGCTGATCCACTGTGCGGTCGGCAAGGATCGCACGGGGACGCTGGCCGCCCTGACACATCACCTGCTGGGCGTGCACCGCGACGACATGATGGCCGACTATCTGCTGACCAACACCGCTGTCGATCTGGAGGCTCGCGCGCCCGCGATTGCGCGCCAGCTGGAAAAGCGGACGGGCCGCGTCGCCTCGCATGAGGCAGTGGTTGCGTTTCTGGGCGTCGATGCGGTCTTTCTCGAGACGGCGCTGGCGACGATCATGGAGCGCCACGGTTCCGTCGACGCCTATCTGGAACAGGCCCTGGGCGTGGACGCGGGCTTGCGCGACCGGATCGGCGAACGGTTGAGCGCATGACCTTGACGGCGCGCCAGGTCAGGGCGTGCGACTGGCACGAACCGCTGGCGGTGGCCAACGGATTGAGGGATCGCGACGGACTGCTGGTTCTGTTGTCCGATGGGGGCTCGCTGGGGCGACGATCCTTCGTGGCGGCCAAACCTGACCGCGTTGAAGTCGGGCCGCTGGTGGACAGTTCGCGGCTGGACGCCTTGCGTGATCCAGACTTTGCCACGGCCACGGTCGGTCTGATCGCCTATGACGCGGGCGCGCGACCGGCGACCGGTGAACGGACCTCGAACTGGCCCGATCTGATGCTGGCGCGCTATCCCACGATGCTGGTGTTCGATCACCAGGCCCGGACCGTCGAGGCCGTGGGACGCGGCATCGATGCGGTGGCAGCACAGGAGGCGTGCGACCGCGCGGCGAGCTGGCTCGACAAGGCGGTGACGCCGGAGGTCCCGCCAGCACCGGCCGTCGCCTTCGTGGAAGAGGAGCCGCCATCGACCTATCGCGCCGCCGTCGCCGACGTCGTGGACCGGATCGCGGCGGGCGAGCTGTTTCAGGCCAATATCGCCCGCGCCTGGTCGGGGACGTTGAAGCCTGAGGCCGGGCCGTTCGACGTGCTGCTGCGGCTGGCCGGACGCGAGGCCGCCTTCGGGGCGTTCTGGCGGATCGGCGACCGGGCCATCGTGTCGAACTCGCCGGAGCTGTTCCTGACCTTCGACTCGGACGACGGGCGGATCGAGACCCGCCCCATCAAGGGCACCCGCATGCGCGATAATGATCCAGTGCGCGATGCGGCCCTGGCCGCCGATCTGCGGGACAGCGCCAAGGATCGGGCCGAAAACCTGATGATCGTCGATCTGATGCGCAACGACTTGTCACGCGTCGCGCACCCTGGATCGGTTCGCGTCGAGCGGTTGTTCGAGATCGAGAGCCATCCGACCGTGCATCATCTGGTCTCGACCGTCGTGGCAAAGGCAAAAGACGGCTCGAGCGCGGCGGACCTGCTGGAGGCGACCTTTCCGCCCGGCTCCATCACAGGGGCCCCCAAGCATCAGGCGATGAAGGTGATCGCTGCGCATGAGGCCCCGCGCGGGCCTTGGTGCGGGAGCCTGTTCCACGTCGACGATGATGGAAGGCTGACGGCCTCGGTCCTGATCCGGACCGCCTCGTTCGAACGCTTTGATGGAATTTGGCATTTCAGGACCCTGGCCGGGGCCGGCATCGTCGCGGACAGCGATCCGGAGGCGGAACTGGCCGAGACGGAAGCCAAGATCAGGGCGCTACGAGAGGCCCTTACAGGCTAGCAGTTGGAGCAGAGCACCTTGTCCACCACGCGTGGCCGCAGATAGTAGGTGCGCTGAAGCTTGGTGATGCCGGGCAGATATCTGTCGACCGGCGACTGATAGTCATAGATGGCTTCGGACAGGATCAGGCTCTCGCCGTTGTTGATCAGGCCCGCCGGCACGGTGACGGTTCCTGTGCGGGGCGTCATCCCACGGCCAAAACTCCAATCGACCTGAACCACCCCGTTGTTGTCGCGGGTGACGCTGGATACGCGGGTCTGCAGGGGGCTGGGCGAAAACGGCTCCATGATCTGGTTGCCGATATTGAAGATGTCGGTCAGGTCGTTGCGCGTCACCGACTGGGCCTGGGCCGTCAGGTCGGCCACCATGGAGGTGACGTGGCTCATCCGCTTCTGCGCCATATAGGCCTGGCAGACCTCGACCATGCCGAAGTAGAGCGCGATCATGATTGGCGCGAGAAGCGCGAATTCGACGGCCGAAACCCCGCTCTGATCCTGGCGGAACCGTTTCAACCAATTTCGGGATGCCATCATGCCGGCTCGTTCCGAAAGGCCGTGGCCGACATTAGGCGGGCGTTGCCGTCGCTCAGACGCGACAGACCCTGACCCAGGAAGGTCGTCACCAGCGGCTGACGATACCAGACGCGCACCAGCACCAGACTGCCGAAGGTGCCATAGTTGAAGTCCAGCTGGCTCTCATCGAAGCTGGTGCCATTGCTCATGGGATCCGGAACCGGAGAGCCGAAGGCGGGGATCACCCGCACATCGATGCTGACGCGGTCATCGCACTGGGTGGAGAAGATGCTCATTCGCCCGCACAGATCGTCGCGAAACTCTTGCGCGGTCATGTCGGCGGCCTCGGCCTGACCCGTGCGGATCAGGCGGCCGCTCTCGATCGTGGCATTGCCCAGGACGGAATCGACCACGAAGATCAGGCCTAGCTCCAGGAGGGCGAAGATCATGAAGGTGAACGGCAGGATGACCATGGCAAACTCGACGGCGGCCGCGCCTTCGCGCTTGCCTCCACGCCCTTTCGTCATGGGTCGTCCCCGTGCGCGCCTCATGGCCGAGATACCTTACTGGGACCCAGCGGGCGCAGCAGTGGCGGACCTGCCGCCGGACGAGCCCCTGGCCGTCGCAGAGCAGGACGAACCACAGGCCATCTCGGTCGACTGACCGCCGCGCCAGACGCGGACACGTCCTTGACCGGACCCGTCGCTGACGATCACCTGGCGTTCGAAGACGGTACGGCCGATGGCGTCCACGGCCACAATCTCGGTCACGCCATACCCCTTGCCGGTGATGTACAGCGTGTTGGAATCAACGACCGTGACATCCGCGATCTGGGGATTGCCGACGATGACGGACCCGGCGGCACCGCGCAGCGGGATGCGCACGGCCTGATCGATGCTGACATTCAGGGGGGCGGACTGGGCCGTTGCCGCCAGCGGCGAGGCCATCAAGGCCAGGGCGCTGAGAGGGGCCAGAAGACGGTGAGGTCGGGACATGGCGTCGGTATCCAATGAACGGGCGCGCGCGTGAGCGTTGGCCGATCATCGATCGTAATCCTGAACAAAGGCTAAAGCCTGTCGCGCAGTTGCCGAATACACGAAACGAGGCGGTTCTGCGGCGTGAAATCAGAGAAAAATGGTAAATGCAAAAGTAACCATGACGAACTACCTCACCTTAACTTCGGTCGGTGTTTATAGGCATTGTTACGGGGGTGAAGCGGGCGACCGACCTCTCCCACAGTTGTCCGCTAGACCTTTTTTGAAAGAGAACACACATGACCAAGTTCATTTCCAAGTTCGTGTCCGACGAGTCGGGCGCCACCGCCATCGAATACGGCCTGATCGCCGCCCTGATCGCCGTCGCGATCATCACGGCCCTGACCCTGCTGGGTGGCAACATCAGCAAGGCCTTCAACAAGGTCGCTACGGAAGTCGGCAAGGGCGCCTAAGCCCTACCGGTTCTCAGAACCTGAAGGAGGCCGGAGCGGCGACGCTCCGGCCTTTTTCTTGTCCGGCGCGGCGCGAAACCAGACTTTAACGCGTGGTCGTTTACCAAGGCACCATGGACATTCTGATCTTCCTGATACTTGCGATCATGCCGGCCCTGACCATCGTCGCAGGGCTGAAGGACATCACGACCATGACCATTCCGAACTGGATTTCGGTGGCGCTGGTGATCGCCTTCTTTCCAGCCGCCGCGGCGGTGGGTCTGCCTCCGATGACGATCCTGCTGCATGTCGGTATCGCGTTTGCGGCCCTGATCGTGGCGATGGGCCTGTTTGCCCTGCGCGTGTTCGGCGGTGGCGACGGCAAGCTGATCGCCGCCACCTGTCTGTGGATGGGCCTGTCCGGGACGGGGCCGTTCGTGTTGTGGACGGCGGTGATCGGCGGTCTGTTCTGCCTGATCGTCATCCTCGCCCGCCAGCATGTCCGGCCGTTCGTGTTCGGGGCACCGGCCTGGGTCGATGTGCTGATGGAGCCGAAGGGCGACATCCCCTATGGCACCGCCATCGCCGCGGGGGCCCTGATGGCCTATCCGGCGTCGCCGCTGGTCATGGCCTTTCTGGCCCGTTGAGCGAACGGCGAAGTTTGAAAAACATCGGTCGCCGCGTTTAGGGGGGCGTTAACCCCCGACCCCCATGATCATTAACGGTAGAGCGCCACAGGACCCGGTCCTGACGGGGTGCGACCCTGCCGGAGATCGTGATGAAGCCTGCAAGAATTGCCGTGATCGGGGTTGCCGCCGTCGCCGCCATCGGCCTGGCCCTGGTGGTCCGTGCCATGGGTTCGGGCGGTGAGCCGACCGCCACCGCCACCGCCGCCCCCGTCGAAACCCGCCCCATGGCCCAGGTGCTGGTCGCCGCTCAGGATCTGGCCCCCGGCCAGCGTCTGACCGAAGCCGATCTGGCCTGGAAGGAATGGGCTGTCGATGAGGTCAATCCCGCCTTCATCACCGACGGCTCTGTGCCCATCCCCTCGGCCGAAAAGTCCGAGGAAGAGATCAAGGCCGAGACCGAGGCTGCCAAGCCCGAGGGCGCCGTCGCCTCCGTGACCCGTGCGGCCACCAATCTGGCCACCGGCGGGGCCAAGGCCGACTATGTCGGTTCGGTCGTGCGCGAGCCCATCCTGGCCGGCGAACCGATCATCGCCCGCAAGATCGTGCGCGCCGGCGACAGTGGCTATATGGCCGCCTATCTGGAGCCTGGCATGCGCGCCATGTCGATTGCGATCGGCGTCGAGACGTCCGCCGGCGGCTTCATCCTGCCTGGCGACCGGGTCGATGTGGTCCTGACGCGCGAAATGGAAAGTGCTTCCACCGAGGGCAGCCGCAACAAGTTCGATTCCAGAACCGTCCTGCAGAACCTCAAGGTGCTCGCCATCGATCAGGCGACCCGCCTGGGCGACGATGCCCAGACCGTCGTCGGCGCGACGGCTACCCTTGAGGTCTCGCCTCAGGATGGAGAAGCCCTGGCCCTCGCCGTGGCCGAAGGGGACCTCAGTCTGTCGCTACGGTCCTATGCCGATACGGGAGGACCGTCGGGGCGGACCTATGCCCGCGCCACACAAGTTCAACCGTCTGCCGTTCGCGTCTATCGCGGTGGCGCACCCGAAGTGGTGGTGGTCCAATGAAACGCCTGCTCCTCGGCTGTTTGGCGGTCCTGACCGTCGCCGCCCCCGTCATGGCCGCGCCTTCACTGGCGCAGGCCCAGTCCCGATCCTCGCTGCCGATGGGCGCGGGCAGCCAGCTGATCAACCTGCCGCGCGGCTCGTCCATGGCGGTGGATCTGCCCGCTGACGCCCGCGACGTGATCGTGCCCAACCCCGTCGTGGCCGAGGCCATGCTGCACTCGCCGCGCCGGATCACCATCATCGGCCTGCAGCCGGGCGAGACCGATGCGGTCGTGCTGGATGCCTCGGGCCGGACCATCCTGTCGCTGCGCATCCGCGTCGATGCCGGCGTGTCGGCCCTCCAGGATACGCTGAGCCGGGTCATGCCGGGCTCTCAGGTTCGCGCCGAGGCGGTCAACGACAGCATCATCCTGACCGGCCAGGTCGGCAGCCCCGGCGAGGCCGATCGCGCCACCCAGGTGGCCCGCGCCTTCGTCGCCGCGCCGGAGAAGGTCATCAACATGATGACCATCGGCGGCTCCGATCAGGTCATGGTCAAGGCCCGCGTCATCGAGGTGCAGCGCAACGCCGTCAAACAACTGGGCGTCGACGCCACCGCCCTGGTCCAGGGCGTCGGTGACGGGCTGAGGTTCGCCCAGACCGCCACATTCGCCGTGTCCGGAAGCCAGCTGGGCGGCGGCAGTCTGGGGTATACCGACGGTTCGTTGAACACGACCCTGCGGGCTTTCGAACGGGCCGGTCTGGTTCGCATCCTGGCCGAGCCCAATACGACGGCGGTCAACGGCGAAAGCGCCGAGTTCCTGGCCGGTGGCGAATTCCCCGTGCCGGTCGGACGCGACAACGACGGCAACATCCTGATCGAGTTCAAGCCCTACGGCGTGCGCCTGGCCTTCCGCCCGGTCGTGCTGTCCGAAGGCCGGATTTCGCTGCAACTTTCGACCGAGGTCTCGGAACTGTCGACGCAGGGGGCCTTTACCCTGGGCGGCACGGCCGACAATGCCCTGATCATCCCGGCCCTGGCCGTGCGGCGGGCGTCGTCGACGGTCGAGCTTCCGTCGGGCGGCTCGCTGATGATCGCTGGCCTGCTGCGCGAGGATCTGCGCCAGAACATCGATCAGCTGCCGGGTCTGGGTTCGGTCCCGGTCCTGGGTGCCCTGTTCCGCTCGCGCGACTACATCAGCGGCGAAACCGAACTGGTCATCATCCTGGAAGCCTACATCGTCTCGCCGACGTCGCCCGGCAATCTGCAGACCCCGGCCGACGGCCTGGTCATCGCCAACGACGCCCAGACCATCCTGTTCGGCCAGTTGAACCAGCGCTACGGCGGCGGCACGGCTAACGCGGCCGCACCGGACGCCGGCTGGACCGGTCCTGTGGGCTATGTGATCGAATGAGGTACGCCGTGAACCACGCCCCCATCGCCGCCCTTGCCGCGCTCGCCCTGACCCTCGGGGCCTGCTCCACCGTCACGACGGGTCAGATGAATACGGCTCCGGTGACGCCGCTGTCGCAATATGTGCTGCAGGTCGAGCCAGGCGTGGACCGCATCGCCCTGGCCGTGCACGATCAGGGGCTGTCGGGCAATCAGCATGCGGCCCTTCGCGGGCTGGTCTCGCGGTTCGCGGACCAGCGGGCCGAGGTCCTGCGCATCGAGGCTCCTACGGGCAACGATCCGGTGGCGGCGGCCCAGGCCTATGCCATGCGCGACGCCATCCAGGCGATGGGCGTTCCGGGCGATCGCATCCAGGTCGTCGGCTATGATGCGCCGGATTCCCGTGCGCCCGTGCTGGCCGGGTTCGAAGTCTTGCGGGCCCATGTGCCGGATTGTTCGGCCGAGCCGCGCAGCCTGGGCTCACGCTTTTCAAACCTGCCGACCGGCGGCTTCGGCTGTGCCGTCACGGCCAACATGGCGGCTCAGATCGCCGATCCGCGCGACATCCGTTCGCCCCGCACCTTCCAGCCGGCCGACAGCGGTCGGGCCGCCGTGGTCTTCGCCCGCTATCGCCAGGGCGAGCTGGCCTCAGCCGAACAGGAAACCCTGGTGCGCGGTCGCGTCGCCCAGGCCGTGGAATAGCACCGATGAGCAACGCCTTCGCACCCCGCGCCTTCGAGGATTTCGACGAGGACTTCGACCTGGACATGGGAGCCGATCTGACGCCGACGCCGGGCCACGCCCCGCATCCCACGGCGGCCTCCGCCCATCCCGGTTTCGTCCAGGCCCCGGCGCAGAGTGCGGAAGAGCGGGCTCCGCTCCGGTTCACGGCTCCGGCCGGTATCGCCCCCGTCGTCCCTGCAACACCCGCTGCTCCGGTCCCGGACGCGCCGGCCGACTGGACCGCAGTCGTCTCGCCTGAGGCGCCGGCCCCCCTTTCGATGCACGTCCCGGGCCAGGACGCGCCTGTCCCGCCGGTGCCTGCGGACGCCGCCATGCCGGCCCTTCGTCCTGCCGAACCCGATTATGACGCCTCGGGCTATAATCCGGTCGGTGACATGGTCGCGGGCGCATCCGCCGCCTTTTCGCCGCCGGTCACGACCACGCCCGAAGTGTCGGTGCCGCGCATCGCCATCCACATCTTCGCCGAGCGTCAGGACACCCTGGCCGCCGCCGATCGCGCGGCCCAGGACCGTCGCCTGTCGCGGGCCACGACCCAGATCCGCATCGGCGGCATTCCCGCGGCCGTCGAGGCTTACCAGCACGAGCCCACGCCCCCGCTGATTGTCGTCGAATGCCTGAGCGATCCGCAGCGCCTGCTGTGGGAGGTCGATCAGCTGGCCGAGGTCTGTGACGCGGGCACCAAGGTCGTGGTCATCGGCCCGACCAACGACATCCTTCTGTTCCGTGAACTGATGCGGCGCGGGGTCAGCGAATATCTGGTCGCGCCCCTGCAACCGCTGCAACTGATCACCGCCATCGGCGGCCTGTTCGCCGATCCGGCCCAGCCCTTCATCGGTCGCTCGATCGCCTTCGTCGGCGCGCGCGGCGGCTCGGGGGCCAGTTCGATCGCCCACAACACCGCCTATGCGATCAGCGAGAAGATCGGGGCCAATACGGTCATCGTCGACTACGACCTGCCGTTCGGCACGGCCGGGCTGGATTTCAACCAGGACCCGCTGAACGGCGTCGCCGACGCCCTGACCCAGCCGGACCGACTGGATGCCACCTTGCTGGACCGGATGATGGTCCGCTGCACCGACAAGCTGAGCCTGTTCGCGGCGCCCGCCACACTCGATACCGACTGGGACATCTCGGCCGATGCCTTCGAGGAGGTGACCAGCCAGATCCGCTCGACGGCACCGTTCGTCATCCTCGATCTCCCCCACCTGTGGTCCGGCTGGATGCGCCGCACCCTGATCACCGCCGATGAGGTGGTCGTGGTGGCCACGCCCGATCTGGCCAGCTTGCGCAACGCCAAGAACATGATGGATCTGATCCGTCAGGGACGCCCGAACGATGCGCCGCCGCGTCTTGTGCTGAACCAGGTCGGCGTGCCCGGTCGCCCGGAAATCCCGGCCAAGGATTTCGGCACGGCCCTGGGTGTCCATCCCAGCCTGATCATTCCCTTCGATCCCAAGACCTTCGGCACCGCCGCCAACAACGGCCAGATGATCGTCGACGCCGGGGCCAAGTCCAAGGCGGCGGAAGCCTTCCAGACCCTGGCCCAGATCGTGTCCCAGCGTGAACTGCCCCAGGCCCAGCCCTCGAAGATGCGCGCCCTGCCGGCACCGTCCGGCTCCAAGCCCGCGGGCAAATCCCTGTTCTCCGGCCTGTTCAAGAAGAAGTCCTGATCCGTGTTCGGCAAGCGTACAGGTCAACCCGGCAGTCCCCCGCCCGCAGAGCGTGCAGCGGCGGCCGCGCCCCTGCCCAAGCCGGTGATCGGGGGCAATGACGACCTGATGCTGGACGAGGCGCCCGCGCCCCAGCCGCAAGCGTTTGCCTTCGGGAGCACGGAATCCATCGCCGCTGCGGACGCCCAGCAGCGCAAGAAGGACAGCTATACCGCCAAGCCCGCCTCCGAGGCCGCCGACCGGCTGGATGCCCTGGCCAATCGCCCGCGCGAGGTCGAGACCAAGCCCAAGGACGGGCCCGGCCCCAAGGCCACTGCCGGCTTCGAACAGCTGAAGAAGGCCCAGGCCGTCGCCGAGATTGTCCGCGAACAGTCAGACTATTATCACGCCACCAAGACGACCATCTTCAACGCCCTGATGAACACCATCGACCTGGCCCAGCTGGCCGGTCTGGAGGCCAAGGCGGCGGCGGAGGAAATCCGCGACATCGTCGCCGAGCTGGTGGCGATCAAGAACGTCTCCATGTCGGTGGCCGAGCAGGAGCATCTGGTTCAGGACATCGTCAACGACGTCCTGGGCTATGGCCCGCTGGAGCCCCTGCTGAGCCGCGACGATATCGCCGACATCATGGTCAATGGCGCGGGCCGGGTCTTCATCGAGGTGAACGGCAAGGTCCAGCTGACCAATATCCGTTTCCGCGACAATGCTCAGCTGATGAACATCTGTCAGCGGATCGTGTCGCAGGTCGGCCGCCGCGTCGATGAAAGCTCGCCCATCTGCGACGCCCGTCTGGCCGACGGTTCTCGCGTCAACGTCATCGCGCCGCCGCTGGCGATCGACGGCCCGACGCTGACCATCCGGAAGTTCAAGAAAGACAAGCTGACGATGAAGAACCTGGTGGAGTTCGCCTCCATCAGTCCCGAGGGCGCCCGTGTGCTGGGCGTCATCGGCGCATCGCGATGCAATCTGGTGATCTCGGGCGGTACAGGCTCGGGCAAGACCACCCTGTTGAACACCCTGACCGCCTTCATCGACCCGACCGAGCGCGTCATCACCTGCGAAGATGCGGCCGAGCTGCAACTGCAGCAGCCGCACGTCGTCCGCCTGGAAACCCGCCCGCCCAATCTGGAAGGGCAGGGCACGATCACCATGCGGGATCTGGTCAAGAACTGCCTGCGGATGCGGCCTGAACGCATCATCGTCGGCGAGGTGCGCGGACCCGAGGCCTTCGACCTGCTCCAGGCCATGAACACCGGCCACGATGGCTCCATGGGCACGCTGCACGCCAACAGCCCGCGCGAGGCCATCAGCCGGATGGAATCCATGATCACCATGGGCGGCTATGGCCTGCCGTCCAAGACGATCCGCGAGATGATCGTCGGCTCGGTCGATGTCATCGTTCAGGCCGCGCGTCTGCGCGACGGCTCGCGCCGCATCACCCACATCACCGAGGTGGTGGGGCTGGAAGGCGACGTCATCGTGACCCAGGACCTGTTCGTCTACGAGATCACCGGCGAGGACGAGCACGGCAAGATCATCGGCCGTCACCGCTCGACCGGCATCGCGCGCCCGCGCTTCTGGGACCGCGCCCGGTACTACGGTCTGGAGCGCGAGCTGGCCGAGGCCCTGGACGCGGCGGAGTAACAGACGATGCTGCCGATCCTCGCCGCCGTCCTGGCCTTCATCACCATCGGCGGCCTGGGCTGGGCCTTCGTCGGCGGCGGCGATTCCAGCGAACAGGCGCTGAAGCGCGCCCAGACATTCTCGAACACCAGTCCAAGCAGTGCCGCCGCGCGCAAGGCTGCCGCCAATACGCCCGAAGCCCGCCGCAAGCAGATCATGCTGCAGCTGCAGGAATCCGAGCGGCGCGAGCGCAAGGCCCGCGTCACCATATCCGCCAAGCTGAAACAGGCCGGACTGAAAATGTCGGTGCCGGTCTTCTGGATCGTCAGCGCCGTCCTGGGCGTCATGGCGATACTGGTGACCTTCGTCCTGGGGCTGAACATCTTCATCGCCCTGGGCATCGGGATCGTGTTCGGCCTGGGCCTGCCGCGCTGGGTGGTGGGCTTTCTGGGCAAGCGCAGGCGGGCCAAATTCTCCCTCGCCTTTGCCGATGCCGTCGACGTCATCGTGCGCGGCATCAAGTCCGGCCTGCCGGTCCACGACTGTTTCAAGATCATCGCCAAGGAGGCGCCCCTGCCGCTGGGGCCGGAGTTCCAGACCCTGGTCGAGGGGCTGGGCGTCGGCCTGACGCTGAGCCAGGCGCTGGACAAGATGTACGAGCGCATGCCCACGCCGGAGCTGAAGTTCTTCACCATCGTCATCGCCATTCAGCAGAAGACGGGCGGCAACCTGGCCGAGGCGCTGAACAACCTGTCGGTCGTGCTGCGGGCGCGCCGGATGATGGGCGAAAAGATCAAGGCCATGTCGTCAGAGGCGACGGCCTCGGCCGGCATCATCGGCTCGCTGCCGCCCGCCGTCATGATCATGGTCTGGCTGACGACGCCCGACTACATCATGAAGCTGTTCAATGACCCCCGGGGCAACTTCATGCTCCTGATCGCCGTCCTGATGATGAGCTTCGGCATCTTCGTCATGAAGAAGATGATCTCGTTCAAGTTCTAGGAGCCGGGTATGAACGATATCATCGCCTTCTTCACCGACGTCCCGACCCTGCTCAGCATCGTCGTGGGCGTGCTGGTGTTCGCCACGGTCATGACCGTGCTGAGTTCCTTCGGCGGCGGGGTCAAGCTGGAGGGGCGGATGAAGGCCGTCGCCGCGCGTCGCGACGAGCTGAAGCGCCGCTCGCGCCAGGCCATGGCCAGCAACAATGCGCCCGGTGCGCTGCGCCACACCGACGACGGCTTCAAGAAGACGGTGGTCGAAAAGCTGAACCTGACCAAGATGCTGGAGGATCCCAAGGTCGCCGAGAAGATGGCCCAAGCAGGCTTTCGCGGGCCCAAGCCCCTGACGACCTTCTACTTCTTCCGCTTCTCGATGCCGTTCGTGCTGATGGCCGTCGCCATCCTCTATGTGTTCGTCATCAACGACTTCGGCCTGGACCTGATGCCACGGATCGCCATCGTCATCTTCGCGGCGGCGATCGGCTTCTATGCGCCCAATCTGTACATCGGCAACCGCATCTCCAAGCGGAAGACCTCGATCATGCAGGCCTTTCCCGATGCCCTCGACCTGCTGCTGATCTGCGTGGAGGCCGGCATGTCGATCGAGGCCGCGATCAGCAAGGTCAGCCAGGAAATCGGTGCCTCCTCCATTGATCTGGCCGAAGAGCTGTCCCTGCTGTCCGCCGAACTCAGCTATCTGCCGGACCGCCGCATGGCCTATGAGGGTCTGGCTAAGCGGACCAATCATCCGGGCGTCAAGTCGGTGGCGACGGCCATGACCCAGGCCGAGACCTACGGCACGCCGCTGTCGACCGCGCTACGCGTCATGGCCAAGGAAAACCGCGAGTTGCGCCTGTCCGCCGCCGAGAAGAAGGCGGCCTCGCTGCCCGCCAAGCTGACGGTGCCGATGATCCTGTTCTTCCTGCCGGTGCTGTTCATCGTCATCCTGACGCCAGCGGTCATCAGCATCATGGATACGATGAAGAGCAACTGAGGCCGGGTCAGACCTCGATCGCGGCGCGCCAGCCCTCGGCCACGGCCTCGACCGCACCGCGCAGAGCCTTCTTGTGCTTGTCGAAATGCATTTCGCCGCGCAGGCCGGTGAAGATATAGCCATTGGCCACGATACTGCTGCCGGGCTCCAGCTCCTCGATCTCGAAATAGCGCAGCGACTGAAACCACAGGCCGCGTTTTTCGGTCCAGACCAGCTGGGCATTGGGTTGCCAGTCGCTGACGACCGCCTCCACCGGACGCGGCGCCGCGCCGGGAAGGGTTTCCGTCAGGGCCACCTTGCCGCCGAAGGCGATGGTGCCGCTGATGCCCTTTTCGATCGGGTTCCAGCGGTGCCAGCTGTCCAGCTGTTCGATGACGGCCCAGATCCGGTCGACGGGGGCCTGGATGCCGAAGCGTTTCTCGATGCGTGCGATCGTGGTCATGCCGCTGATCTGGCACGACTTCCGGGCAAGTTAAAGTCAGCGATTGCCCTCAGGGCCAGGCTGCGACGCCGGGGGCGTGTCGGCTGACGGCGTCTCGTCGCGACCCGGCAGGTCTTCGGGCCCGAGACGCAGGCGCGGGCTGACGAAGCACAACAGGGTGGCCACCGCCAGCATCACGGCATTGGCGATGAAGGGGCCGGGCTCGGCCAGCTCGTACAGGGCCACGCCGATCACGGGCGGAGCCAGGAAGCTGAGGCCCGCCAGCGACATCATCAGCCCGGCGACCGCTCCCTGCTCGTGGCTGCCCACGGCCAGGGACGATCCGGCGGTGAAACCGGGCCGGGCAAAGCCGACGCCCATCGACACCACCGCATAGCCCATGACCACGCCATAATAGCCAGGCGAGGCGATGCTGAGCAGATTGCCGACCAGCGCCAGTCCGGCCCCCCAGCGCATCAGGTCGCGCGGCTGAAGCTTCAGGAGCGGGATCAGGCCCCATTGCGCCAGCAGGGTCGCCGCCGCGCCCGCGAACATGGCCAGGGCAATGAAGGGCTGGGTGTCGGCCGCCCCTGTCCCCGTCACCGCCAGTTCGTCGATGATGTGAAAACCCAGCACCGAGATGTTGATTGCCTGGGCCCCGGTGATCATCAGGCCGTACAGC
Source organism: Brevundimonas sp. (assembly GCF_016463295.1). Taxonomy (GTDB): domain Bacteria; phylum Pseudomonadota; class Alphaproteobacteria; order Caulobacterales; family Caulobacteraceae; genus Brevundimonas. The sequence continues at coordinate 4,228 of NZ_JAEMRO010000032.1, read as the reverse complement.
AGATAATCCCGCACGCGCGGGTCCTTCCACAGGCCCTTGCCGGTCGTGTCGCGCCGTCCGCTGGGCGAGGGGGTGCGCACCACATCGCCACTGGGCAGACGCCGCCAGACGACGATCAGGGCGATCAGACCCATGGCCGCGAATCCGTACATGGGCCCGGCCAGACCGATCAGCGGCAGGACGAACAGGGGGGCCAGGGTCGGGCCGATGACGGTGCCCAATCCTTGCGCCGAGGCCAGCAGGGACATGGCCTGTGTCCGCTGTTCCGGCGTGGTGCGATCGGCGACATAGGCTTGCGACGCGATGGGCGCGGCCGAGCCGAAGACGCCATAGACGGTGCGCGCGATCGCCATCAGGGCAAACGCCAGGCCAACGCCCAGCCACCGCTCCAGCCCCGCCGTCGTCGCCAGGCCGAACCCGGTCATCGACAGGACGAAGCCGGTCAGGCCGATCATCATGACCTTCTTGCGCCCCAGCCGATCCGACAGCCGCGCCCAGAAGGGCGAGGCCACAGTCCACATCAGGGCGGAGATGGCGAAAGCACCGGCGACGAGCGTATCGCTCAGTTCGAACGCGCGGCCGATATTGGGCAGCACCGACTGCAGCGCCATGTTCCCCGCCGCCGCGATCAGGCTGACGCAGAACAGTATGGCGAAGGCGGGCGAGCGGAGGTTCACAACGCAGTCCTAGACCCGCCGTTGCGACAGGTCACCCCATCAGTCCGCAGGAAAAGCCTTCAAGCGCCGGTCGTCGTCCAGCCCCAGCCTGGCCTTGACCTCGAACAGGTCGGCGCCCGCCGGGACGATCAGCAGGGCCTTGGGGTTGGCGGCATTGACGGCCACAACCGCATTTCTCGGACAGACGTCGAAACAGTCGGTGCCGACCACGGCCAGTTCGGCCTTCCGCCCCTTGCCCGCCTTCAGATATTTGCGCAGCGCCTTCTTCAACGTCTTGTCGCCATCAGGGCCAAAGCCGCCGTCCAGCTTCTTCTGGCATTTGCGACAGACCAGGACGACGTCGCGCCAGCGGGTTTTTGAAGTCTTCAGGGCCATGTCCGCCAGATCGCCGTTCGCAAGGCCGGACGCAAGGGCGGCGTTTCAACGCAATGGAGGTTAACCATACAAGATGTGGTTCCTGTGGACGGACGGAATCGCACATCTTGCGTCAATTAAGCGCTCGTTTACGATTGGTGGTAGGTCGAGACCTTCGGAGGGAAGTCTGGACCCCATATATTGAATCCGTACCCCGGAGGGCATGATGACCGCAGGCTGGACAGAAGATCGCGTCGGCGCGCTGACGAAGCTTTGGCTGGAGGGTCAGTCGGCCAGCCAGATCGCCAAACAGCTGGGCGGCGGCGTCACCCGCAATGCCGTGATCGGCAAGGTGCACCGCCTGGGCCTGTCGGGCCGGGCCGCGCCTTCGCAGCCGGCACGCGCCACCTTCCGCACCGCCCGTCCTCGCCCCGCCCCTCAGGCGACCCAGGCCCCCTCGGCCCCGCGCCGCATCGAGGCGGTTCAGCCGCGTCCGGCCGCGCCGTCGGTGCCCGCGCCCATGCCCGACCTGCCCGGCACCGCTACGGTGATGACCCTGGGCGCCCACATGTGCAAATGGCCCATCGGTGATCCGTCGTCGTCGGAGTTCACCTTCTGCGGTCGCCGCGCCTCGGAAGGCGTCTATTGCGTCGAGCACGCCCGCGTCGCCTACCAGCCCCAGGTCAAGAAGGGCGGCTCCAACGATCTGGCCCGCAGCCTGAGGCGTTATATCTAAGGGGCGCTAACGCTCGCGACGCGGTCGCTCGCTGCTTGAGCGCGCGTCGCTGATTTTCTGCATTTCCGCGCGCTCAAGCAGGCGATAGCCGATAGCGCCCCAAGAAATGTCACGAATGGCTCTTAGAGAGCCGCCCTCCACCTCGACGATGCACCCGCATGCGCCGTCGAGTGACTGGGGCGGGGCTGCGGTTATCCGGGTTGACGCAGCCCCTCACCCCCGCCCATTTTCTGATTACCGCAGAGCCTATTTCCACCACTTTCGATGGACTGCGACGGGTTGAGCCCAATCTTGCGAACCTGACGCCCAAGCTAGGGCATTAAACCGGTGTCTGACCCAAAGACCGCTTTGAAGCTGGGGAGTTGGGCGTCCTGAGGCTTTTGCCTGATCGAAAGCCCATACAAGGCATGCTGCTGCATAACCGGCCCTCTGCACTTCGGCTCGCGTCCTCAAACGAGCTCGTGATCGCCAAGCCAATGTCGTCGGCATTGGCTCAAGCCGGATATCCGGCAAGAGTTGGACGAAGGTATCAGGACAACCTTCAACAGGATCAAGTTCCAGCGTCAGTCCTGCTAGCCAGAACAGCGCCCACAAGGCCTCGACCTGCTCTCGATATGGCTCAAAATCGGTATTTGCCCCCTCAAGCACTGACGCTTCGTCAGGCGTGAGGTGTCCGCCGAGGCGCTCCTGCTGGATCCATGCCTCAGACCGCTGAGCGGAAAATCCGTGAGCGACAGCCGACACCGCATGGAGAACGAAAATGCGATCCAATACGCTGTCCAGCGACCGCATCTGTTCGAACTCGAGCGGGACAACAGCAGCAGGATCGGCCGGAAGGCCGAGAGACTTCACCATCTCCCAGGCCTGAGCTCGATCATTGCGGCTCAGTCCGTCTGTTTGCCAAGGCCATTTCATCAGTTCAGCACCCGCCTCTGCCCCGGCACGTCCAGACTAAACGCCGGGATCGCGGCATCGAAGCTGCGGCCCTCGGCATCCACCATCGCATAACTGCCGACCATAGAACCGGACGGCGTCGTCAGGGGGCAGCCGGAGGCATAGGTATAGCTGCCGCCCGGCGCGATCACGGGCTGTTCGCCGACGACGCCGGGGCCGCGCACGTCCTCGACCTGGCCTCTGGCGTCGGTGATGACCCAGTGGCGGGCCATCAGCTGCACCGCCAGACCTGTCAGGTTCACGATCTCCACCTGATAGGCCCAGACCCAGCGCCCGGCGTCGGGGTTCGACTGGCCCGCCAGAAAGCTGGGGCGGACGCGGACGACGATGCCGTCAGTCTCGGCTTCATAGGCGGGGGTGTCGTGCATCGGCCTATCGTCCGCCGCGGGGGCCAAACGTCAAGCGTCAGAGGGGGAGACACGGCGCGAATTCGTGTAAGGCGGCTCCCATGCAGTCCATCGACCTTTCCGTTGCGGGCATCCTGCCCTGCCAGTCCATCGAGACCCTGATCGCCACCGGCGCGATCGTGTCCGATACCCCCTTCGACGCCGACCAGGTCCAGCCGGCCAGTCTGGACCTGCGCCTGTCCAATGAGGCCTGGCGGGTCCGCGCCAGCTTCCTGCCCGGTCAGCGCAAGGTGCTGGACCGCATCGCCGACGTCTCCATGCATCCCATCGATCTGTCGGGCGGCTATGTGCTGGAAAAGGGCTGCGTCTACATCGCCCGGCTGCAGGAGCGGTTGAGCCTGCCGCGCGGCCTGATCGCGCGCGCCAATCCCAAGAGCTCGACCGGGCGGGTCGACGTCTTCGTGCGCCTGCTGACCGATCAGGGGGCCTCGTTCGACGATGTCGCCGAGGGCTATGACGGGCCGCTGTATATGGAGATCGCGCCCCAGACCTTTTCAATCCTGGTGCGGCCCGGCACCCGGCTGAACCAGCTGCGGCTAAAGGCGGGCGAGCCGCCCAAGCTGGAGACCCGCAGCGTCGGCGTCGACCTAAGGGCCGGGGACAACGGCATCGTCGGCTATCGCGGTCGCCGCCATGCGGGCGTGGTCAACATGGACCATATCGACGGTCACGACCCGCGCGACTTCTGGGAGCCGCTGACCCTGCGCCGGGGCGAGCTGCTGCTGGACCCGGGCGAGTTCTACATCCTGGCCTCATCCGACGACGTGGAAATCCCCGTCGATCAGGCCGCGGAGATGACCCCCATCGATCCGTCGGTGGGCGAGTTCCGCGTCCATTATGCCGGCTTCTTCGACCCCGGCTTCGGTACGGACGAGGCGCACGGGGCGGGGTCCAAGGGCGTGCTGGAGGTTCGCACCCACGACACCCCCTTCCTGCTGGAACACGGCCAGATCGTCGCCCGCTTGGTCTATGAACCCCTGACGGAACGCCCTACCCGCCTGTATGGCGAAGGCGGCAGCCACTATCAGAGCCAGGGCCTGAAGCTCAGCAAGCATTTCAGGGTGTGGTGAGGGCGAGGTTCTAGGGGCTAAGGGGCTAGG
>NZ_JAEMRO010000108.1 GCF_016463295.1 Brevundimonas sp. | reverse complement strand
CGATGTGGTCGAAGCGGGTGAAGTCGGCCCGCGTCACCTGCCGCGCCCGCAAGGCCCCGATATCCACCCCGTGCCGCGCCGCCACCGCTATGGCCCGCTCATCCGGCGGCTCGCCCGCATGCCAGTCGCCCGTACCTGCGGAATCGACGACCAGATCCACCCTGCGCCGCCGAGCCTCCTCCCGCAGCGCCGCCTCCGCGAGGGGCGAGCGACAGATGTTGCCGAGGCAGACGAAGAGGATGGAGGGCATCGCTATCCGGGCGTGGGGAAGGCTTTCAGACCGCAATATCTTCGGCCCCGATCACGCGGTAGCGGGCCTTCAAGTGCAAAGCCGTTCTGTCGATGCTGGGGTAGACGGTGGTTGCATTGATGTTAATGCGGTCCAATTGTTTGAGAACTTCGACTTTGTTAGCGACCCGAATTCTCTCGATACCGATTCCGTCTTGGCCTGTTTCAGGGAATGTGGCGTCTTGACCATAGAGCAGGAAGGCGCCCGACTGAGACTTGATCCGGTCGTTTGACCGTTTCGCTTTCACGCACAGGATTGCACCTAAGTCTTCCGGCCGGATGCGGCCTTCAAAGTACCCTTTCTCGGACCGGATATGATGCAAGAGCTTTTCTGCCTCAGGCGTCACATTGAAGTCCGTCAGGTCCTTTCGCAAATCCAGATCGTTCTTCTGCTCGTGGGTTAGTTTGGAGAGGTTGGCTATGCAGCTGACCGTATCCGCGTCATAGTATTTGACGCGATCCTCGGCAACGCGGAACACGATCACTTCGCCTTCTACCCCGAGATCGCGTGGTGTTTCTGCGCAGGCGAAAAAGAGAGCGACAAGAGGGTTGCTCGTAATGTCGAGTAGCCGTGTAGGTATGCCATAGTGCTGCATCCGAACCAATTCGTCGAAGCGATACTGATCATCTTGGAATTCGTCGTGGTGCGCAATCAGTATTTCTTTGCATAACCGATCTTCATTTGGCAGATACTGCCAAGCGCCGCTTTCATGCTTGCGAAGAAGCGATGGTGTTAGATCGAAGTTCCAATTCTCGTGACCACGGAAGAACGTTTCCGTTCCTGCCTCTGGATCGTCTCCCGAAAGAAAGCCGAGAAAGCTCTCAACGCTGGTGGCCGTCCGAATTTGGATGCGGGCTCGCTCAGGCGGTTCGGCGACCTGTGGAGCATCGCCGGTAAGGCGCGCGACCTCTTCGCCGAACTCTGGCCGCATATCAGCCAACCTTCGGAGCAAATCGTGAGCATCGCCTTCTCGTACTGCCCAATGCGTCCGATAGAGTTGCCAAGGCTCTAGCCCTAGAAACTGCTGGGCCGCGTCTATGGTCTCAAAGGTGACCTCGCCGAAGTCGATTTCAGATATGAAGCGTGTCGAGACTTCCTTGGTCTGCGCTGCGGTTTCTCGGATATGCCCATACTTGATGACGACCGAGGCTTGCGGTCCGTCAACTCGAATGGCCTCGCTGCATAGAAAAGTTGGCAAGCGGTCCAGATAGGCGAGGGAGTCGACATCGAGCCCGGCAAGTGATCGTTCGAGCTCGCTGGGCGTGTACTCGAACATCCGACCACGCGGCATCGTTATTGGATCGGGAATCTGCTCGACATATTCCCGAGCACCGAAAGCGATGTAGTTGTAGGTATCCGCCACTGACCTGCCTTCTAGCCCTGCTCGGCAGACCATGCGGTCGCCGCTACCTCACCCTCAGCATAAGACTGCACTTGCCATGCTGGCACGTCTTGCGCAGATGCCAAAGATGCCGTCTCGCCAGCCACTGACAGGTCGATTCTGAGTAGCTCTTGGCGGGGGTCAATTTGCAGGCGTATCTCACCTTCTCCCAAACAGCCGCTCCAGATCCGCCAGCTTCAGCTCCACATAGGTCGGCCGTCCGTGGTTGCATTGGCCGCTGTGCGGGGTGGCTTCCATTTCGCGGAGGAGGGCGTTCATCTCCGGCGCACTCAGCACGCGGCCGGCGCGGACGGAGCCGTGGCAGGCCATGGTGCCGCAGACCTCGCCCAGGCGCTCGGTCAGGGCCAGGGCGGTGCCGTGTTCGCTGAGGTCGTCGGCGATGTCGCGGATCAGGCCCTGGACGTCCGTGTCGCCCAGCAGGGCGGGGGTTTCGCGCACCAGGACGGCCCCGCCGCCGAAGGCCTCCACGATCAGGCCCAGCTCGGCCAGTTCTTCGGCACGGGCGACCACGCGCATGGCCTCCGACGGGTCCAGCTCGACCACCTCGGGTGTCAGCAGGGCCTGGCGGGTGACGGAGCCCCTGGCCATCTGGACCTTCATCCGCTCATAGACCAGCCGCTCGTGCGCCGCATGCTGGTCCACCACGACCAGGCCGTCGCGGGTCTGGGCCACGATATAGGTGCCGTGCAGCTGGGCGCGGGCGGCGCCGAGCGGGAAGTCCTGCGGGTCGGGGGTGGCGTGAGGGACGAGGGACGAGGGATGAGGGGCGAGGGAGTAAGGTAAGTCGGTGCCTGGCTCGACCCGGGCGCTGCGTTCGTTGAGGCCGGGGATCAGCTGGGCCGTTTGCGTGGCCGGGGCGGCCCAGCCTTGCCAGCCGGACCATGCGGGAGCGTTTCGGTTAAGAACCTCATCCCTCGTCCCTCGTCCCTCGAACCCCGGTGCGCCGCTGTGCGTCGTGAAGCCCGCCAGCACATTGTCCGCCACCGTCGTGGAGGCGCGGTGGCCGGCGGCGGCGAGGGCGTGGCGCAGGCCGCCCACGATAAGCCCGCGCACCAGGGCCGGGTCGCGGAACCGGACCTCGGCCTTGGCCGGGTGGACGTTCACATCGACATACAGCGGGTCGATGTCGAGAAACAGGACGGCGGCCGGGTGTCGGTCGCGCGCCAGGAAGTCCGCATAGGCGCCGCGCAGGGCCCCCTGCAGCAGGCGGTCGCGCACCGGGCGGCCGTTGACGAACAGATACTGATGCGCGGCATTGCCCCGCGAATAGGTCGGCAGGCCCGCATAGCCGGACAGGCGCACGCCGTCCCGCTCCTGATCGATCAACAGGGCATTGGCCTCGAAGTCACGGCCCAAGAGGGCGGCGAGGCGCTTCAGCCGCCCCTGATCCCCCGGATGTTCGGCGGGCAGACGAAGCGTGGTGCGACCGTCGAGATCGAGGGTGAAGGCGACGGCTTCATGGGCCATGGCCTGGCGCTTGATCTCTTCCGAAATGGCCATGGCCTCGGACCGCTCGGACTTCATGAACTTCAGCCGGGCGGGGGTGGCGTAGAACAGGTCGCGGACCTCGACCCGCGCGCCGTGCGGGCCGGGGAAGGCGGCGGGGCTGACGGGCTTCTGATCGCCGCCATCCACCGTGATGCTGTGGGCGTCGCCACCGGATTTGGGCCGGCTGGTGATCGTCAGGCGCGCGACCGAGCCGATGGAGGGCAGGGCCTCGCCGCGAAAACCGAGCGTGGAGATGCGCAGCAGGTCGACATCGCCCGCATCGTCAGGCTCCAGCTTGGAGGTCGCGTGCCGCTCGATGGCCAGCGCCAGCTGGTCCGCGGCCATGCCGTGGCCGTCGTCGGCGATCAGGATGCGGCTCAGGCCCCCGCCGTCGGCCTGAATCTCCACACGCGTCGCGCCCGCGTCCAGCGCGTTCTCGACCAGCTCCTTGATAGCGCTGGCCGGGCGTTCGACCACCTCGCCGGCGGCGATGCGGTTGACGGTTTCGGGGGGGAGGCGACGGATGGGCATTGAGTCGGGAAGTATGCCCCAGTTCGCCGATTGAAACCCCCTATTCGATCGGCGTGATCGTCATGGTCAGCAGGTCGCCGCTCTGATCGCCCACCTGGACGGCGGCCATCTCGCCGCGCAGGAAGGTCAGGCGGGGTGAGGCGATGTGCTGCTCGCCGCGAGACAGATTGGCCTCCAGCTGCAGCTGGGCGTCATCGCCATCGCCCTGGACCGTGAACAGTTCGGCCTCGAAGTCATAGGTCTGGCCGCCGACGCTGGCAGAGGCGCTTGCGGGCGCGTCTTCCAGAATCTGGGTGCGAGTGGAGACGATCTGGACGCCGTCCTGAACGACTGACAGTTCCAGCAGGTAGCGCTGGGTGCCCGGTTCCTGAGCGAGGGCAGGCATGGCGATCGAAAGGGCGGCGGCGATGACAGCGAGGCGGATCATGAACGGCTCCTTGGCTAGGTGAAGCTGTCCGGTGATTCCTGTTACCGGAACACTACCGCTGCTCTTGTGAAATGCCGGATATCCGATCAGTCTCGGGCGCATTCACAGTCCACGTCTGGAGCCCTCATGCCCGTCAAGACCGTCTCCGAGTTCATCAATGCCTATCAGGAGAAGGACGTCAGCACCGAAGCCTTCGAACTGGAGAGCCCGTATCTGCTCGAGGTCCGGCTGAACGGTTCGGTCTGGGCCAAGGCCGGGGCCATGGTGGCCCGGACCGGTCAGGTGAAGTTCACCCGCCAGGGCATTCTGGAGCAGGGCCTGGGCAACCTGCTGAAGAAGGCCGTCAGCGGCGAGGGCATGGTGCTGATGAAGATGGAGGGCCAGGGGCGGGTCTATCTGGCCGACACCGGCAAGAAGATCACCCTGCTGCGGCTCGATAACGAGACCATCTTCGCCAACGGCAACGACGTCCTGGCGCTGGAAACCGGGATCAGCAACCAGATCACCATGATGAAGCGGGTCGCCGGCATGATGTCGGGCGGGCTGTTCAATGTGAGGCTGAGCGGCAGCGGCATCGTCGCAATCACCTCACACTTCGATCCGCTGATCCTTAAGGTCAGCGCGGCGACCGGGCCGATCTATACCGATCCGAACGCCACAGTGGCCTGGTCGGGCAATCTGACTCCGGAAATCGCCACCGACATCTCGTTCAGGACCCTGATGGGCCGAAGCTCGGGCGAGAGCATCCAGATGAAGTTCGCCGGGGAGGGCTGGGTCGTGGTCCAGCCCTACGAGGAAACCTATATGCAGGCCTCAACCAACGGCTGACGATGCGGGGGGGGGCGTCTGCGCTCCGCCCCTAGCTGCGCTCCAGGCCGGCGATGGCCTCGCCAATGTCTTCGGCCTTGGCGGCGACCACGGCCTGGGCGTCATAGAGGCCGCGATTGTAGAAGAACGGCCCGATCTCTCGACCGAGGAAGTCCAGCAGCAGTTCGGCGGGCAGGGCGGCCAGATCGACATCCAGCTCGTCGCGGAAATAGGCCCGCAGCTTGGCGGTGATGGCGACGGTTTCCTCGCGGCTGAAGGCGATGGGCTTCATGTCAGGACACCTCGGCCAGAGCTTCTTCGGCGGCCATCCAGGCGGCTTCGGCGGCGTCGAGGTCGGCCTGGGTCTTGGCGCGGGCGCGGGTCAGGCCCTCGAGGGCCTTCGGATTGCTGATCGAGGCATTGGCCATGTCGTCGTCGATGCGGGCGATCTCGGCGGTCAGCTGGGTCATCCGCTCTTCGGCCTTCTTCACGCCGTGACGAAGAGTTGACGGCGATGGCCCTGATTTCTTGTCGTTCTTCTTCCCTTTGTTGTTCGAGGCAGGTGCGGCAGCTGCCTCCTCCTTGATCTGGCTCGGCTTGACCGCAGCCTGTTTCGCGCGATCGAGGACGAACTTGGCATAGTCGTCCATGTCGCCATCATAGGGCTTCACCGTGCCGTCGGCGGCCAGCCACAGACGATCGGCGACCAGCTCCATCAGCGAGCGGTCGTGGGTGATCAGGATGACCGCGCCCGAATACTCGTTGAGTGCGTCGAGCAGGGCGCGGCGGCTGTCGATATCCAGGTGGTTGGTCGGTTCGTCGAGGATCAGGACGTGGGGCGCGTCCATCGCGACCTGATTGAGCAGCAGGCGCGCGCGCTCACCGCCGGACAGGCTGGCGACCGTGGTTTCCTGCTTCTCATAGCCCAGACCCCATT
>NZ_JAEMRO010000107.1 GCF_016463295.1 Brevundimonas sp. | reverse complement strand
CACCGGTCAGACATCTCGTGCGGAGCGACGACGCGATGCCGAAACACACATTCCCAACGGTCTCCGGGCATCGCGCCCGGCGCTCCGCCGGCCCATCCCACCTTCGACCGACGGAAATCCCGGCGGCGCGGACGCACGTCCAGTCTTTGACATCGCTTGCAGAGGAAGGAGCACCTTGCGTCGCTCCCCCCGTTTGCTAATCGCTTCCGATGATCGCGCGCCTTCGACCCGTCCCCTTCAATCTCGGCCCTGTGCATTTCGTCGGCATAGGCGGCATCGGCATGAGCGGCATCGCCGAAATCATGCTCAAGATCGGCTATTCGGTTCAGGGTTCGGACGCCAAATCATCGGCCAACACAGAGCGGCTGGAAAAGCTGGGGGCGCGCATCTTCATCGGCCATGACGCCGCCCACGTCGGCGAGGGCGTCTCGGCGGTGGTCTATTCCACGGCGGTCCAGCCGACCAATCCGGAAATGGTCGAGGCGCGCGCCCGCCGCATCCCCCTGGTCCGCCGGGCCGAGATGCTGGCCGAGCTGATGCGGCTGCAATTCTCCATCGCGGTGGGCGGCACCCACGGCAAGACGACGACGACCTCCATGGTCGCGGCCCTGCTGGACGCGGCCGGTCTGGACCCGACGGTGGTCAACGGCGGCATCATCAACGCCTATGGCACCAACGCCAAGGTCGGCGACGGCGACTGGATCGTGGTCGAGGCGGACGAGAGCGACGGCAGCTTCCTGCGCCTGAAATCCACAGTGGCCATCGTCACCAACATCGACCCGGAGCACCTGGATCACTACGGCGACTTCGACGGGGTGCGGAAGGCCTTCGTCGATTTCGTGGAGAACATCCCCTTCTACGGTTTCGCCGCCGTCTGTCTGGACCACCCGGAGGTCCAGCGTCTGGTCGCCGCCATCGATAACCGGCGCCTGGTCACCTATGGCCTGAACCCCCAGGCCATGGTCCGGGCCGACAACATCGACATGGGCCCGGACGGCTGTCGCTTCGACGCCGTCTTCAAGGGCGCGGGCACAGAGGCCGATGAAACGCGGATCGAGGGCCTGCACCTGCCCATGGCCGGTGGGCACAACATCGCCAATGCGCTGGCCGCCATCGCCGTCGCGCGCGAGCTGGACGTGGACGACGCCGCCATCAAGGCCGGTCTGGCCGGATTCGGCGGGGTCAAGCGCCGCTTCACCACCACCGGCGTCGTCAACGGCGTGCGCATCGTCGATGACTATGGCCACCACCCGGTCGAGATCGCCGCCGTCCTCAAGGCCGCCCGCCAGGTGGCCCAGAACGCAGACGGCCACGGCCGCGTCATCGCCGTGGTTCAGCCGCACCGCTACACCCGCCTGCGCGACCTGATGGAGGAGTTCTCGACCTGCTTCTCCGACGCCGACGCCGTGATCGTGGCCGACGTCTATGCGGCGGGCGAGGAGCCTCTGGACGGCATCGACAAACACGCCCTCGTCGACGGCATCCGCCGCTTCGGCCACCGCTCGGTCCAGGCATTGGCGGGCGTGGAGGCGCTGGTCGGTGTCGTTGCCGACGAAGCCAAGCCGGGCGATCTGGTCGTCCTGCTGGGCGCCGGCGACATCACCCAGTGGGCCTATGCCCTGCCGGGGCAGTTGGAGGCGCGGTCTTGAGCTGGCAAGACAGCCTTCCCTCCGTCCGCGGCAAGCTGCTCCGCGACGAACCTCTCGCGCCCTTCACCTGGTTCCGCGTGGGCGGTGCTGCCGACGCCCTGTTCATTCCCGCAGACCCCGACGACCTCGCCGACTTCCTGAAGGCGCTCGATCCAGCCGTCCCCCTGACTGTGCTCGGCGTCGGCTCCAACGTCATCGTGCGCGACGGTGGCGTTGAGGGCGTGGTGATCCGCCTGGCAGGGCGTCCGTTCGCCGGGATCACGACCCACGGCAACACCATCACGGCGGGGGCGGGCGCACTCGATTCCATGGTCGCCAAGGCCTCGGCCAAGGCCGGGCTTGCGGGGCTGGAATTCTATGCGGGCATCCCCGGCACGATCGGCGGGGCCCTGACCATGAATGCGGGCTGCTATGGCTCGGAAACTAAGGACATCCTTGTCTCCGCCTGGGGCCTGACACGATCGGGTCAGCGCGTGGACTATACCCTGGCTGACTTCGGCTACACCTATCGTCATTCCAAGGCTCCCGCCGACATCATCTGGATCGAGGCCACCTATCGCGGCACGCCCGACGCGCCCGAAGCCGTCGCCGCCCGCATCGCCGAGATCACCAGCCGACGCGAACAGACCCAGCCGATCCGCGAAAAGACTGGCGGCTCCACCTTCAAGAACCCGCCCGGCCATTCGAGCTGGAAACTGGTCGATGAGGCGGGCTGGCGCGGCAAGCTGCATCGCGAAACCGGCGGCGGGGCCATGTTCAGCGAGCTCCACTCCAACTTCATGATCAATCCGGGCGAGGCGACGGCGGCCGATATCGAGGGATTGGGCGAAACCGTCCGCGCGGATGTGAAAAGTAAACTCGGCGTAAACCTTGATTGGGAGATCAAGAGGATCGGCCGCCCGCTCTGAGTTCATTGCCCCATGACCCGCCCCCTCGCTGATCTGCACGTCGCCGTCCTGATGGGCGGACTGTCGTCCGAGCGAGAGGTGTCGCTGTCCTCCGGCAAGGGCTGCGCCGATGCGCTGGAAGGGCAGGTCGCCAGGGTCACACGCGTCGATGCGGGCCGCGATCTGGCCCAGGTTCTGACCGCGCTCAAACCCGACGTCGTCTTCAACGCCCTGCATGGCGAATGGGGCGAGGACGGCTGCGTCCAGGGCATTCTGGAGACGCTGCAGATCCCCTATACCCACTCCGGCGTGCTCTCGTCGGCTCTGGCGATGGACAAGGACAAATCTAAAGCCGTGCTTCGGGCCGCGGGCGTCGTCGTGCCGGGCGGCGGCCTGTTCGATCGTTTCGCCGTGGCGTCTGGCCACGTCATCCCGCCGCCCTATGTCATCAAGCCCAATGCCGAGGGCTCGTCCGTCGGCGTCTATCTGGTGCGGGCAGGCGAGGGGCCCTGCGCCGCGCCCGCCGCCGACGACTGGACCTATGGCGATCTGGTGATGGTCGAGCCCTTCATCGCCGGGGCCGAACTGGCCGTGACCGTCGTCGGCGAGGCGGACGGGCCCCGCGCCCTGACCGTCACCGACATCACCCCGACCAAGGGCTTCTATGACTACGAGGCCAAATATGCGCCGGGCGGATCGCGTCACGTCCTGCCGGCCCAGCTGCCGCCCGCGGTGTTCGAGCGGGCCCTGCGTCAGTCGGAACTGGCCCATGTCGCCATGGGCTGTCGCGGCGTGTCGCGTTCGGACTTTCGTTATGACGATATTAACGACGATCTCGTCTTGTTGGAGGTCAATACCCAGCCCGGCATGACCCCCACGTCTCTGGTTCCAGAGCAGGCGGCCCATGTCGGTATGGACTACCCAACCCTGGTCCGATGGATGGTGGAGGACGCCTCATGCCCGCGGTAGTGCGCGGCGGTCGGCGACAGAATGCCGGCCAGCCTCCCAAACGCGCCGCCGCCCCGAAATCGGGCGGTCGCGGCCGCACGCCCAAAAACGCCCCCGGCGTGCCCGGCAAGATGGCGGTGCTGGGTCGGCTGGACATGTCGCCCCGCGCCGTGATCATCGCCATGGTCGCCGGCGTGGTTGTTCTGGGCGGCGTTCTGGCGACCGGCGCGCGGGCCGAACGGATCGGCAACTCCATGTCCAATGGCTTGGACGGCGCAACCGCCGCCATGGGGCTGAAGCTGGCCCAGGTCGATATTCGCGGCGAGTCTCCCGAAGCCAATGCCGCCATCCGCCGGGCCATAGGCGCGAGCGCCAATCAGCCCATGACCTCCCTCGACCTCGACGCGATCCGCCAGCGGGTGGAACAGGTCGGCTGGGTCAAGGAGGCGCGGGTCGTCCGCCTGCTGCCCGACCGGCTGGTGGTTCAGGTGATCGAACACGACCGTCTGGCGGTCTGGCAGTCCGGCGGTCGCAACTTCGTCGTCGACGCCAAGGGTCAGGTGATCGAGGGGGCCGATGCGGGTCGCTATCCCAACCTGCCGCTGGTCGTCGGGGCGGGGGCCAATGAGACGGCGTCCGAAATCCTGCCGCTGATCGCCGAGCGTCCGCGCCTGCAGAGCCGGGTCGAGGCCATGGTGCGCGTCGACAATCGCCGCTGGAACCTCCTGCTCAAGGATGGCGGCCTGATCCAGCTGCCCGCCACCGACCAGGAAGCCGCCCTGATCCGCCTGGATGCGCTGGATCAGCGCGAGCGGCTGTTGGAGCTGGGCTTTGCCCGCATCGATCTGCGAACGCCCGAGGAGCTGGCCGTACGGCGCTCCGACAGCGCGACCTGAGATAAGAACAAGAAGAGACGATCATGGCTGTGCGGACGACGGAAAAGACGATCAACGGTGCCAAGGGCGCGGCAGGGCGTGCGCCCGTCGTGGCCGCGCTGGACTTGGGTCAGTCCAAGGTCGCCTGTTTCATCATGAAGCCAGAGGGCGTGCGCCACGCCGATCGCACCATCCGGGTCGCCGGGGCCGGCCACGTCCAGTCGCGCGGCGTGCGCGGCGGCGGCATCGTCAATATGGACGAGGCGGCCCAAGCCATCGGCCATGCGGTTGAGCGGGCGGAGAAGGCGGCGGGCTCGCCCGTCTCCGGCGTCGTCGTCACCACCGCCATCGGCCAGATGGCCAGCCACAGGGTTCAGGCCCGCGTCTCCTTGGGCAGCAATCCCGTCGGCGACGCCGATCTGGCCCGCGCCATCGCCATGGCCCTGGCCCAGATCCGCTATCCCAACCGCCGCCCGATCCATGTTTTGCCGATCAACTGGTCGGTCGACGGGGCCAAGGGTGTGCATGACCCGCGCGCCATGCGTGGCACGTCGCTGGGCCTCGATCTGCTGGTGGTCTCCATGGCCGAGAGCGCCTTCAACGGCCTGAGCCATTGCCTGGAACTGGCCCATCTCGACCTTCAGGGCGTCGCATCGGCTCCAGTGGTGTCGTCACTGGCCGCGCTGGAAGACGACGAGATGGACCTGGGCTGCGTCTGTATCGACATGGGCGCGGGCTCCACCACGGCGGCCGTCTGGGCCGGTCGGTCCCTGCTGCATATCGAATCGATCAATGTCGGCGGCGACCACGTCACCTCCGACATCGCCCGTGGCCTGTCGACATCCCGCGCCGGGGCCGAGCGTCTGAAGACCCTGCACGGCTCGGCCATGGCCGCCGCGCATGAAGATCGCGAGATGCTTGAGGCCCCGCCACGTGGCGAGGACCCGTCCGCGGGGTCCGTCGTCGTGCCCCGCGCCATGCTGAAGACCGTCATTGCGCCTCGCGTCGAGGAGACGCTGGAACTGCTGCGTGACCGGCTGAAGGCCGCAGGCGTTCTGGAGCCCGGTGCGGGCATCGTCCTGACAGGCGGGGCCAGCCAGCTGAATGGAGTGCGCGAACTGGCCGTGCGCGTGTTCGACCGTCCGGTGCGCCTGGGCAAGCCGCAACGCGCGCCTCATTTGGCCGACGCCGCCTCCGGTCCCGCGTTCTGCTCCGCGGCGGGCGTTCTGCTGCGCGCCGCCTATGGTCCGCGAGAGGCCGTTTCGGCCCGCAAACTCATGTCCCGCCAGATCACGGCTGCCGATGCGCCCCGCGTTCATCAGGGCGGCATTGTGGCGCGAATGGCCGGCTGGCTGCAGAAGAACCTGTAGGCCTGGCGAGGATTCTGCGCCTTTTGCGCCCTATTTGCCTCGCGCATGACGGCAGTGTGTCCAGATTGTAACATCTGCGGCCTTGATTGGCCTCCAAGCGGACACAATCGCTTGCCGTGGACGCTGAGGCTGTTAAGCCTGAACCGAAGTGGATTCCGCTGTTCGGTGGAATCCATGTCTTGAATCCTTTTTCTGGTTGGGGCCCCACACATGCTTT
>NZ_JAEMRO010000106.1 GCF_016463295.1 Brevundimonas sp. | reverse complement strand
ATCTCGGCGGCGTCCTTCCAGGAGACCACCCGCGTCCTCACCGACGCCTCGGTCAACGGCAAGAAGGACACGCTGGAAGGCCTGAAGGAGAACGTCATCGTGGGCCGCCTGATCCCGGCGGGCACGGGGGCCTACCTGCGCAGCCTGCAGAAGATTGCCAACGAGCGCGACGCGGTCCTGACGTCCGCGCGCGAAGAGGCCATCGAGGAACTGCCGGCCGATCTGGCCCTGGAGCTGGAGGGCAGCGAAAGCTGATCCCCGGTCTCAGACCGACCTGAAAGAAGACGGTCCCGGAAACGGGGCCGTCTTTTTTGTTGCGCTATCGCTCGGCTCGCGGAGCCTCGCTGCCTGAGCGCGTCTCCTCCCTGTCACCTCTTGGCGATGGGGAGGGGGACCACGAAGTGGTGGAGGGGCTGGTTTCGCCGCACGCGGGTGCGCGTTGCTGCCCCCTCCGTCACGGCGCGAAGGCGCACCGTGCCACCTCCCCATTGCTGCGCAACAGGGAGGAGACAACCACACCTACTCCCTCGAAAATCCACCACCGCCCGGCACCAGCGGCTCTCCAGCGGCGCGCCGGCCGTCGCGGCGGGTGCGAATATTGGTAGTGCTGTCTGGTCGAAGCGACGGATCCAGATGCGCACCCGCCACGCCGATCCCGAAGTTGGAGCCCGGCCCCTCCTGGACCCCCACATTGCCGTTGCCGCCTGACAGAGGGCGACGGCGCGCCTCATACTCGGCCAGCCGGGCGGCTCCCTGGCGGGCAAAGCGGCTGTCGGTCTCGGGATCTCCGGAGCCACGCATTTCCGGCGTGCTGTTGGCCGCATTGGCCATGCGTTCGTCGCACCTCGCCTGTTCGGCGGGCGTCAGCAACTGGGGCGTGCGGCAGGCCAGAACGCTGTTGTTCAACCCGCGCTGGATACGGTCGCCTTGGGTCTCGGGCCGCACGGTCCATCCGCCGGACGCCGCAGAGCTCGTGGGGGCGGGCACACCCGGCGCGGGCGTGCCCACTCGGGGGCTGGGGCTGGACCGCACGCCTTGGGCCTGTTCCTCCTCACGCGGGTCGCGCAGGGGCAGGGCCTCGCTGGCCGCCGCCTGGTCAGGCAGGGTCAGGCGATCGGTCGTGCTTTCCGACGGCGTCGGCCTGACCCGCGCCGTCTCGTCCCTCAGCATGGGGCGAGGCGCGATATCGACGAACACGACCGGCGGCTGAGGCACATACGGCACCTCGTCCAGCTGCACCGCGCGGAGGCCCAGCACCGCCAGGACGAGGGCATGAAACGCCACCGACCCCGCCACTAGGGCAGGCTTGTGCCAGCGCTCGGGCAATCCTCGTCTGCTGACCTCCACCGCGCTCATCCGTCCCCATACCCCGTTCGAGAACAGGGGAGGGGGGTGAGCATGGCGGATTTAGGGCTGGCATGTTTGGCGATCGTGATTGCGTAGCCCAAGAAGCCGGGCGAAGCTTTGAGTCACGTGGGGAGTGCGACATGTCGAAACGGAAATGCGGTGTAGTGATTTTGCTGATGGCTGGGGCCGTCTCTGGCTGTGGGGGCGTCGAGGTGGTTCAGCCGTTCGACGTTAAGCCTGAAAGCTTGGTAGCGCCTGAAGGGACCGCTATTGCCTTATGCCAGGTCGGACCCGGTCGGAGGCCGCAGAATTGCGCCATCGTGTCGGCGACGCCTGACAACCCTAAGGTTCGTGATCTCGCCCTGGCTGCTGCGGCGCGCTATGACCTCAAAGATCCGCGATTGCCCCAACCACCTGTCGGGCAAATGGTCCGTTTCCGAGTCGTCGTTCAAATCCGCTGACGACTTGACCAATCCCGCCCCCCGGCGTAGAAGCCGCGCACTTTCGAGGTGTCCGGTTCGCCGGGCGTCGGGATCGTGACAATTGAGCGGACGGGCTGTGTCCCGCCGGAACGCCCGAAGCGCGCGTTCCGGTTTTTTCGTTTGGCGGTCATCTCACGGCTCGAAACTCAACCCGGGGCGGCGCGCATCTGCGTCGTCCGAAAAGAAGGCTAACGAGGCGCTCCGGCCGAAAGGCACACGCCTCCACCGATTTGAAAGAGACGAGACCTCTATGCCGACTATCAACCAACTGATCCGCAAGCCGCGCCAACCCAAGCCGGTCCGCAACAAGGTGCCTGCCCTGAAGGGCTGCCCCCAGCGTCGCGGCGTCTGCACCCGCGTCTACACCACTACCCCCAAGAAGCCGAACTCGGCGCTTCGTAAGGTCGCCAAGGTCCGCCTGACCACCGGCATCGAAGCCGTGTGCTATATCCCCGGCGAGGGCCACAACCTGCAGGAGCACTCGGTGGTCCTGATCCGCGGCGGCCGCGTCAAGGACTTGCCCGGCGTTCGCTACCACATCCTGCGCGGCGTGCTCGACACGCAAGGCGTCAAGGACCGCAAGCAGCGCCGCTCGCACTACGGTGCCAAGCGTCCGAAGTAAGCGCTCCGCTTCTCCATTCGCCGGCGACAGCCGGCATCCTCGATACGTCTTTAGAAGGCCAAGCCCATGTCACGTCGCCACCGCGCCCAGAAACGCGAAGTCCTGCCGGATCCCAAGTACAAGGATCTGATCG
Source organism: Brevundimonas sp. (assembly GCF_016463295.1). Taxonomy (GTDB): domain Bacteria; phylum Pseudomonadota; class Alphaproteobacteria; order Caulobacterales; family Caulobacteraceae; genus Brevundimonas. Next base: position 3,373 of record NZ_JAEMRO010000106.1, on the reverse strand, counting down.
TCACCAAGTTCATGAACTACGTCATGTACGAGGGCAAAAAGGCCGTCGCCGAGAACATCGTCTACGGTGCGTTCGACATCCTGGCGGAGAAGAAGAAGGACCAGGAAGCGGTCGCCACCTTCCACTCGGCCCTGGACAACGTCGCTCCGTCGGTCGAAGTGCGCTCGCGCCGCGTCGGTGGTGCCACCTATCAGGTGCCGGTCGAGGTTCGTCCCGACCGTCGTCGCGCCCTGGCCATCCGCTGGCTGGTCAACGCCGCGCGCAAGCGTGGTGAGAACACCATGACGGAAAAGCTGGCCGCCGAGCTGCTGGATGCGTCCAACAACCGCGGCACCGCCGTCAAGAAGCGTGAAGACACCCACAAGATGGCCGAAGCCAACCGCGCCTTCTCGCACTACCGCTGGTAACGCCTTCAAAGCGTCACTTGCGCTGACTATCTAAGGGTTTCCGGCGCGGGCGGTTTGAGCTAAATCGCCCGCGCTCGCTTATCCGCACAGACTGATCTCCCCGAGGGCGCCTGACGCGTCCTGAACTCACTTCAAGGCACGCCTCATGGCCCGTACGCACAAAATCGAAGACTACCGCAACTTCGGCATCATGGCCCACATCGATGCGGGCAAGACGACGACGACCGAGCGGATCCTGTATTACACCGGCAAGTCCCACAAGATCGGCGAAGTGCACGACGGCGCCGCCACCATGGACTGGATGGACCAGGAGCAGGAGCGCGGCATCACCATCACGTCCGCCGCGACGACCGCCTTCTGGAAAGAGAAGCGCCTCAACATCATCGACACCCCCGGCCACGTGGACTTCACCATCGAGGTCGAGCGTTCGCTGCGCGTGCTCGACGGCGCCGTGACCGTGCTGGACGGCAACGCCGGCGTGGAGCCGCAGACCGAAACCGTCTGGCGCCAGGCTGACAAGTACAAGGTTCCGCGCATCGTCTTCGTCAACAAGATGGACAAGATCGGCGCCGACTTCGACGCCTCGGTCCAGTCGATCCGCGACCGCCTGGGTGCCAAGGCCGTGCCGATCCAGTTCCCGATCGGTGCCGAATCCTCGCTGTCCGGCCTGGTCGACATCGTCGAGATGAAGTCGGTCGTCTGGGACAACGACGCCTTGGGCGCCAACTACACCGTCGGCGAAATCCCCGCCGATCTGGTCGACAAGGCCAATGAGGCCCGCCAGTACCTGATCGACAACGCCGTCGAGCTGGATGACGAGGCGATGGAAGCCTATCTGGACGGCACCGAGCCTTCGGTGGAAGTGCTGAAGAAGTGCATCCGCAAGGCCGTGCTGACCGGCGCCTTCTATCCGATCCTGTGCGGCTCGGCCTTCAAGAACAAGGGCGTGCAGACCCTGCTGGACGCCGTGGTCGACTACCTGCCTTCGCCCGTCGACATCCCGCCGACGCCCGGCATCGACTTCAAGACGGAAGAGCCCGTGGTCCGCAGGGCCTCGGACGACGAGCCCCTGTCGGTCCTGGCGTTCAAGATCATGGACGACCCCTTCGTCGGATCGCTGACCTTCTGCCGCCTGTATTCGGGCAAGATGGAAACGGGCATGGGCCTGCTGAACTCCAGCCGTGACAAGCGCGAGCGCGTCGGCCGGATGCTGCAGATGCACTCCAACAACCGCGAAGACATCAAGGAAGCCTACGCCGGCGACATCGTCGCCCTGGCCGGCCTGAAGGAAACCCGCACGGGCGACACCCTGTGCGACCCGATCAAGTCGCCCGTCATCCTCGAGAAGATGGAATTCCCGGCCCCCGTGATCGAGATCTCGGTGGAGCCCAAGACCAAGGCCGACCAGGAGAAGCTGGGCGTCGCCCTGGCCAAGCTGGCCTCGGAAGACCCGTCCTTCACCGTCTCGACCGACCACGAGTCGGGCCAGACGATCCTGAAGGGCATGGGCGAGCTGCACCTGGACATCAAGATCGACATCCTGAAGCGCACCTACAAGGTCGAGGCCAACATCGGTCAGCCGCAGGTGGCCTATCGCGAAAGCCTGGGCCGTAAGGTCGACATCGACTACACCCACAAGAAGCAGACCGGTGGTACGGGTCAGTTCGCCCGCGTTATGATCACCTTCGAACCCGGCGAGCCGGGCTCCGGCTTCGTGTTCGAGAACTCGATCGTCGGCGGTGCGGTGCCCAAGGAATACATCCCCGGCGTCGAAAAGGGCCTGAACTCGGCCAAGGACAACGGCCTGCTGGCCGGCTTTCCGCTGATCGACTTCAAGGCGACGCTGACCGACGGCAAGTACCACGACGTCGACTCCAGCGTGCTGGCCTTCGAAATCGCGTCGCGCGCCGCGTTCCGCGAACTGAAGGAAAAGGGTTCGCCCAAGCTGCTCGAGCCGATCATGGCGGTCGAGGTCGTGACCCCGGAAGAGTATCTGGGTTCGGTCATCGGCGACCTGAACGGCCGTCGCGGCATGATCCAGGGTCAGGACATGCGCGGCAACGCCACCGTCGTGAACGCCTTCGTGCCGCTGGCCAACATGTTCGGCTATGTGAACACCCTTCGCGGAATGTCGCAGGGCCGCGCCGCCTTCACCATGCAATACGACCACTACGAGCCGGTGCCGCAACACGTCGCCGATGAAGTGATCAAGAAGTATTCCGCCTGATACCTTTGGATAAACCGGCGGACATCGTCCGCCATCACCCCTGACAAACTGGATAAGCCCCTACGCAGGGGACGGAGAGAAGAAAATGGCCAAGGAAAAGTTCGAACGCACCAAGCCGCATTGCAACATCGGCACGATCGGTCACGTTGACCATGGCAAGACGACGCTGACGGCGGCGATCACGATGACGCTGGCCAAGGCCGGTGGTGCCAAGGCGATGAACTATGCCGACATCGACGCTGCGCCGGAAGAAAAGGCCCGCGGCATCACGATCAACACCGCGCACGTGGAATATGAGACGGCCAACCGTCACTATGCCCACGTCGACTGCCCCGGCCACGCCGACTATGTGAAGAACATGATCACCGGTGCCGCCCAGATGGACGGCGCGATCCTGGTGGTGTCGGCCGCCGACGGCCCGATGCCCCAGACCCGCGAGCACATCCTGCTGGCCCGTCAGGTCGGCGTGCCGGCCCTGGTGGTGTTCATGAACAAGGTCGACCTGGTCGACGACGCCGAGCTGCTGGAACTCGTTGAAATGGAAATCCGCGAGCTCCTGAGCTCGTACCAGTTCCCGGGCGACGACATTCCGATCACCGCCGGCTCGGCCAAGGCCGCGACCGACGGCGTGAACCCGGAAATCGGCGAGCAGGCCGTGCTGAAGCTGATGGAAACCGTCGACAACTACATCCCGCAGCCGGAGCGTCCGGTCGACCTGCCGTTCCTGATGCCGGTGGAA
>NZ_JAEMRO010000152.1 GCF_016463295.1 Brevundimonas sp. | reverse complement strand
AGGACGGCAAGGAGATCAGTGTCGCCGTTCTGGAGAAGTCGGCCGAGATCGGCGGACACATCCTGTCGGGCGCGGTCATCGATCCCAAGGCCCTGAACGAACTTTTCCCCGACTGGAAGGATCGCGGCGCGCCGCTGGAGACGCCGGTCACCGAGGACCGCTTCTTGGTGCTGGGCCCGGCAGGTCAGGCGTCGCTGCCGATGATGCTGCTGCCGCCGATGATGCACAATGACGGCTGCTACATCGCCTCGCTGGGCAATGTGTCGCGCTGGCTCGGCGAACAGGCGGAAGCGCTGGGCGTCGAGGTCTATCCCGGCATGGCCGCCAGTCACGTGGTCTGGGACGAGCCATCAGGACGTGTGAAGGGCGTCGTCGCCGGCGTCTTCGGCATCGACCGCGAGGGCAAGCCGACCGACGACTTCCAGCCCGGCATCGAACTGCACGGCAAATATGTCTTCATCGCCGAGGGCGTGCGCGGCTCCCTGGCCAAGACCATCATGGCCCGCCACAACCTGTGCGACACCGCCGAGCCCCAGAAGTTCGGCATCGGCCTGAAGGAGCTGTGGCAGGTGCCCGCCGAGAAGCACCGCCCGGGCCTGGCCCAGCACACCACCGGCTGGCCGCTGGACGAGTTCACCGGCGGCGGCAGCTTCATGTACCATTTCGGCGATCGCTATGTGGCCATCGGCTATGTGGTGCACCTGAACTACAAGAACCCGTTCCTGTCGCCGTTCGACGAGTTCCAGCGCTTCAAGCATCACCCGGCCATCGCCGAGCATCTGGAGGGCGGGACGCGCATCTCCTACGGCGCGCGCGCCATCACCGAGGGCGGCTTCCAGTCGGTGCCCAAGCTGTCTTTCCCGGGCGGTGCCCTGATCGGCTGTTCCGCCGGTTTTGTGAACGTGCCCCGCATCAAGGGCAGCCACAATGCGATGAAGTCCGGCATGCTGGCCGCCGACGCCGCCTATGACGCGGTTCTGGCCGGGCGCGCGGGCGATCAGCTGGTCGAGTACCAGGCCGCCTATGAGAAGAGCTGGGTTTACAAGGAGCTGAAGGCGGTCCGGAACGCCAAACCCTATCTGACCAAGTTCGGCACCACCTTGGGCGGAGCCTTCGGCGTGGCCGAGATGTGGTTGTCGTCCTTCGGTCTGAACATGCCCTGGACGATGAAGCACAAGAAGACCGATGCCGCCTCGACCGAGCTGGCGTCCAGGCACAAGCCGATCGCCTATCCCAAGCCGGACGGAAAGCTGTCGTTCGACAAGCTGTCGTCGGTCTTCATCTCCAACACCAACCACGCCGAGGAGCAGCCTGCGCATCTGAAGCTGCTGGACCCGTCCGTGCCGATCCGGGTGAACCTGCCCAAATACGGCGAGCCCGCGCGGCTGTACTGCCCGGCGGGCGTGTACGAGGTCGTCTATGGCGACGAGGCGGCCAAGGCCGATCCGCGCTTTGTCATCAACGCCCAGAACTGCGTCCACTGCAAAACCTGCGACATCAAGGATCCGT
>NZ_JAEMRO010000151.1 GCF_016463295.1 Brevundimonas sp. | reverse complement strand
TGGTCGGATAGAACCGCTCCAGATCCTCGGTCTTCTCGGGCCAGCCCATGGTCGAAAACGGCCACAGGGCCGAGCTGAACCAGGTGTCCAGAACGTCCTCGTCCTGCGTCAGCACGACCTCGGAATCGTAGTCCGACATCGCCTGCTCGCGAGCGTCCTCTTCCGTCTCGGCGACATAGATTTCGCCGTTGGGGCCATACCACGCCGGAATGCGATGCCCCCACCACAGCTGGCGTGACACGCACCACGGCTCGATGTTGCGCATCCATTCGAAATAGATCTTCTCATAGGACTTCGGCTCGAACACCGTCGCGCCCGTCTCCACCGCCTTGATCGCAGGCTGGGCCAGGGTGTGGGCGTCAACGTACCACTGGTCCGTAAGCCACGGCTCGATGACCACGCCGGACCGGTCGCCGTGCGGAACGACGTGTTTGGTCTTTTCGATCTCGCGTAGCCAGCCGTCCTCTTCCGCGCGGGCGACGATCGCCTTGCGCGCGGCGAAACGGTCGAGGCCGACAAATTCAGCCGGAACGTCGGTCGTATCGGCATCGGTGATCCGCCCGAAGCCGTCCATGACGTTCAGAGCCGCCAGCCCCGCGCGTTTGCCGACCTGGAAGTCGTTGAAATCATGCGCCGGCGTGATCTTCACCGCGCCCGAGCCCTTGGTCGGGTCAGCATAGTCGTCGGCCACGATCGGAATCCGCCGCCCGACCATCGGCAGGGTCACGAACTTCCCAACCAGCCCCACATACCGCTCATCGTCCGGGTGGACCGCAACGCCCGTGTCGCCCAGCATGGTCTCGGGCCTTGTCGTCGCCACGACGATGAAGTCGCGCGTTTCCCACTCTGTCGCCTGCCCATCCTCGTCGAATGCGATCGGGTGCTGATAGGTCACGCCATCCGCCAGCGGATAGGCGAAATGCCAGTAGTGGCCCTCGACCTCGCGTTGCTCGACCTCCAGGTCGCTGATCGCCGTCTGGAAATGCGGGTCCCAGTTCACCAGCCGCTTGTCGCGATAGATCAGGCCTTCCTTGTGCAGTTGCACGAAGACCTTGCGCACCGCCGCGTTCAGCCCCTCGTCCAGGGTGAACCGCTCGCGGCTCCAGTCGCAGCTGGCGCCCAGACGGCGCAGCTGCTGGACGATGGTCCCGCCGCTCTCGGCCTTCCAGTCCCAGATCTTCTCGACGAAGGCCTCGCGGCCCATGTCCCGCCGCCCGACATTGCCCGCCGCCGCCAGTTGCCGCTCGACCACCATCTGGGTGGCGATCCCGGCATGGTCCGTGCCGGGCAGCCACAGCACCGCCTTGCCCTTCATCCGGTGATAGCGGGCCAGGATATCCTGCAGGGTATTGTTCAGCGCATGGCCGATGTGCAGCGACCCCGTCACGTTCGGCGGCGGAATGACAATCGAATAGGCCTCGGCGGCACCCTCGGTGCGCGGCGCGAACAGGCCGCTCTCTTCCCACATCGCATACAGGCGGGGTTCGGCGGCCTTGGGGTCGAAGGTCTTGTCGAGCATGGCGGATCGTTTCG
>NZ_JAEMRO010000031.1 GCF_016463295.1 Brevundimonas sp. | reverse complement strand
CCCGTGGGCCGCCGCCGCCGCCGCCGTCTGGCGCACATGGTTGGACTGGACCGCGCCCTGGGTCACCAAGGTGTCGGCCCCCTGTTCGAAGGCCTCGCCCAGCAAGAACTCCAGCTTGCGGGTCTTGTTGCCGCCCCCGGCCAGGCCGGTGCAGTCGTCGCGCTTGATCCACAGCTCGACGCCCAGCGCCTCCGACAGGCGTGGCAATGGCTCCAGCGGCGTCGGCAGATGGGCCAGACGGACGCGGGGAAAACGGGCGAGATGCATGGGCGGGCTCCGGTGGTGCCGCTCCTTCTAGACTCCCGCCGGCGATTTGCCGACCTTAGTTCACCGATGCGACGTCGAGGGCTTCGCTCAACAGATCGACGATCCGGTCCGCTGTGGGGTCTTCGGCCTCGATCAACCGATCCAGTGTAACGGCCTGCGCCGGGGAGATGCGGGCGCTGGCCATGGTCCAGCCTTCAAAGCGTCGGGCCGGAATGGGCTCGCGGCCGATGATGGACACGTCGCGATGCCTGCGATCTCCATTCAACCGCTTCAACAGATTGTCCAGGGTCGCCGGTGGGCCTTCGATGACCTGGATGTAGCGCTCACCATGGGCCGCCAGCACCCCGGTCAGACCGTCGCGGTCGTTGTTGCGCTGCGACTCGGCCAGGATGGTCACGAGGTTGGTCAAGGAGCCGGTCGATCCGGTCGCCCGGCTTTCATAGACCAGCCGTTCCAGTCCTGCGTTCATCGTCCACTCCGCCCTGATCATCGCCTAATGCCAGAACACTGGCGGGGTTGCACGGTGCCTGTTTCTGTCCGCAGGCCGACACAGTGGCGGTTTGGATGTCGGGGCGATCAGGCGGTTAAGGCAGCCGCCTTCCGTGCCTTGCCGATCGGTCCCAGGTGCGTCTGGTCGAAGTCCGTGCCCAGTTTCAATCCGTAGCCCAACATGCGGTCCCAACCGATATGCGCGCCCCAGATCAGGGCGACGGGCAGAAGCGCCGGCATCCAAAGCAAGCCTGCAATGGCCAGCACGGCCGGGCCCACTTCCGCATGCGTCAGATTATAGGCCCACATGCCGGCCCGCGGGGCGATCCAGTAGGCCGCGAACGATAGGTCCGGCACCAGGAACAGCGCAGCAAACAGCCACCAGGAGGCTCCGACCTGGCCATACAGTACGACGCAGACCGCCAACATCAGCAGCCCCTCCAGTCTCAGCCAGCGTCTGGTGGATATCGCATCATTCGGCTTGGTCATGGTCAGCTTTCTTTGAATGTCCCACTAGCGTGACAAATCTATATGTCCCATCATCGGGACATGTCAAGTGATTCGCTTTCTCCCCGTCCGCGTGGCCGTTCCGGCACGGAGACCGCCATCGTCGAGGCTGCGCAGCGCCTGCTGCTGCGCGACGGCTGTTCCGCCCTGAACGTCCAGTCCCTGGCGGCGGAGGCGGGGGTCGATCGCAAGCTGATCTATCGCTATTTCGACGGCGTAGACGGCGTGGTCGCACGGCTGGCCCGCGCGCTGGATCTGTGGCTGGGCCAGACCCTGGCCGACGCTCCGCCCAGCACCGCCGCCACCTATCGCGACTTCGCGCGCGAGACGCTGAAGGCCTATCTGGGGGCCCTGCGCGCCAATCCCCTGATCCTGCGCCTGCTGGCGTGGGAGCTCAGCGAGGATACGCCGCTGCTACGGGACATGGAGGCGGCGCGCTCTGCCGTCATTCAGGACTGGGTCCGTAGCCGCCGCCCCCGTCTGCGCCTGCCGCCGGAGGGTGACGTCTTCGCCCTGAATGCGGTCATGCTGGCCGCCGTCCAGCATCTGGCCCTGACCGGGGCCAGCCGGGGCCGGTTCGCGGGGCTGGAGCTGGACACCGCCGGCTGGGCCCGCATCGAGGCCGCCATCGACCAGCTGACCGCCGCCTGGCCGGACTGACGGCCGCCTTCAGTCGCAGGCCGTCTCCATCGCCTGAAAATGCGCGCCTTCCGGCTCTGCGGGCAGTTCCGGAGCCGCCACGGTCGCGACGTGCGATCCGCCCTCCAGCGTCCGGTGCACCGGGCATTTGTCGGCGATCTCCAGCAGCCGGGTCCGCTGGTCGGCATCCAGATCCCCGTCCAGCGTCAGCACGCGCTCGAACACATCGGCGGGCGTCTGGCCCGTGCGCTTCTGGTGCCGCACCTCCACCGAGGCATGGGCCAGCGGCAGGCCCTTGCGCTCGGCATAGAGGCGCAGCGTCATGACCGTACAGGCCCCCAGACCTGCCGCCACCAGCGCGTAGGGCGTCGGCCCGCTGGCCAGGCCGCCGACCGCCACGGGCTCGTCGGCCATCAGGACCGCGCCGCCCGCCTGGACCTGGACCTGGAACCTGCCCTGTCCCGTCTCGGCGACCCGCACGACGCCGTCGGCGGGGGCGGCATCGACGGGCGGTTCGACCCTGTCCAGATATCGGGAGGCCCAGGCCGCGATCACCGCGGCGGCGTAGTCTGCGTCCTCGGCACGGCTCAGCAGGTGGTCGGCATGGTCCAGCGAGACGAAGCTCTTGGGGTGTTTCGCGGCGCCGAAGATGCCGCTGGCCTCCTCGATGCCGACGGTCTGGTCCAGTGGCGAATGCAGCACCAGCAGCGCCTTGTTCAGTCCGGCCAGCCGCGCCGCCTGGTCCTGCGCCTTCAGGTCGTCGGCAAAGCCTGCGCCCACCGATACGGGCCGCCCGCCGACGTCGGCGCGGTGGGTCTCGCCGTGCTCCAGATCGTGCACGCCGGGCCCCAGCAGCTTCAGCACATGGGCGACGTCGAACGGTGCGCCGATGGTGGCCACCGCCCGGATACAGTCCAGCGACCCGGCCGCCGCGATCGCGGCCGCCCCGCCCAGGCTGTGGCCGACCAGCAGTTGCGGGGTACAGCCGTGCGCCTGCATGTGCCGGCCCGCCGCGATCAGGTCGCCCACATCGGTGCTGAAGCCGTGGGGCATGGGCTCGGCCCCGGTCTCGATCCCGGCGAAGTCGATCCGCAGCGTCCCGACCCCCAGCGCCGCCAGCGCCCGGCTGATCCGCGTCGCCGCCAGATTGTCCTTCCCGCAGGTGAAACAGTGGGCGAACAGGGCCCAGCCGCGCGCCTGGCCCGCCGGCCGGTCCAGCCGCCCGTGCACCGTCCGGCCGTCGTCACAGGTGAAGTCGAAGGGGTCGCTCTGCATGTCGTCTCTCCTGAAGCGGCACCTTAGGCGATCTTTTGCGGCGGCGTCAGGAATGGACAGCCCCCGACCATGCGCCTATCGTCGCGTCGTTCTCCGGGGGGCGGCATTCGAGCCGCTGAGATTGGCGTAGCCGCCTGACCCGTCGAACCTGATCCGGGTCATGCCGGCGAAGGGATGAGTAACACGCGGTCCACCGGCCCTCGCCACAGGACCCCGCGCCCGACGTCGGCGGAGCCCTCTTGCACAGAGGCCGCCATGAACATCCACGTCACCAACACCCCGCCCGAAGAGCCCAATGTCGAACTGGCTCTGAAAGATGCCCGCGAGGAGGTCATGCGCGAGACCGGCACCATCCCGACCGGCGAGCGGGCGGGCAGCCGCAAGGTCTATGTGGCCGGCGAGATCTACCCCGACATCCGGGTGCCGTTCCGCGAGGTGGCGGTGCATCCGTCGGCGAACGAGCCACCGGTGACCATCTATGACAGCTCCGGCCCCTATACCGACCCGACCGTCACCATCGACATCAAGCGCGGCCTGCCGCGGGTGAAGTCGTCGTGGCAGCTGGATCGCGGCGACATCGCCCCCGTGGCCAACCCACGCGAGGTCAAGCCCGAGGACAACGGCCATGCCAGCGGCAAGAACCTGGCCCCCCGCTTCGACACCTCGCACCACCGCGTCTTCAAGGGCGTCGAGGGCCGCCCGGTGACGCAGTATGAATACGCCAAGGCGGGCATCATCACGCCCGAGATGGAATACGTCGCCATCCGCGAGAACCTGCGCCGCGAGCAGAACGCCCCCTGCATCCGCGACGGCGAAGACTTCGGCGCCTCGATCCCCGACTTCGTGACCCCCGAGTTCGTGCGGCAGGAGATCGCCCGCGGCCGCGCCATCATCCCGCACAACATCAACCACCCCGAGGTCGAGCCGATGATCATCGGCCGCAACTTCCTGGTGAAGATCAACGCCAACATCGGCAACTGCGCGGTCCTGTCCAGCGTGGACGACGAGGTCGACAAGCTGGTCTGGGCCACCCGCTGGGGCGCCGACAACGTCATGGACCTGTCGACGGGCCGCAACATTCACAACATCCGCGACTGGATCATCCGCAACTCCAGTGTCCCCATTGGGACCGTGCCGATCTATCAGGCGCTGGAGAAGGTGAACGGCGTGGCCGAGGACCTGACGTGGGAGGTGTTCCGCGACACCCTGATCGAACAGGCCGAACAGGGCGTGGACTATTTCACCATCCACGCGGGCGTGCGCCTGCCGTTCGTGCCGATGACGGCCAAGCGCGTCACCGGCATCGTCTCGCGCGGCGGCTCCATCATGGCCAAATGGTGCCTCAGCCATCACCGCGAGAGCTTCCTCTATGAGCATTTCGAGGACATCTGCGACATCATGCGGGCCTATGACGTGTCGTTCAGCCTCGGCGACGGCCTGCGCCCCGGCTCCATCGCCGACGCCAATGACGAGGCCCAGTTCGCCGAGCTGCGCACCCTGGGCGAACTGACCAAGATCGCCTGGGCCAAGGGCTGCCAGGTCATGATCGAGGGCCCCGGCCACGTGCCGATGCACAAGATCAAGGCCAATATGGATGAGCAGCTGAAACACTGCCACGAGGCGCCCTTCTATACGCTGGGGCCGCTGACCACCGACATCGCCCCCGGCTACGACCACATCACCAGCGCCATCGGCGCGGCCATGATCGGCTGGTTCGGCACGGCCATGCTCTGCTACGTCACGCCCAAGGAGCACCTGGGCCTGCCCGACCGTCAGGACGTCAAGGACGGCGTCATCACCTACAAGATCGCCGCCCACGCCGCCGACCTGGCCAAGGGCCACCCCGCCGCCCGCCTGCACGACGACGCCCTGTCACGCGCCCGGTTCGAGTTCCGTTGGGAGGACCAGTTCAACCTCGGCCTCGACCCCGAGACGGCCCGCAAATACCACGACGAGACCCTGCCCAAGGAGGCCCACAAGACCGCCCACTTCTGCTCCATGTGCGGCCCGAAATTCTGCAGCATGAAGATCAGCCAGGACATCCGCCGCGACGCGGCGGCCCAGAATGATGCGGGCGGCTCTCTGGCGGAAGCCGAGGCCGGGATGGCGGAGATGTCGGCCAGGTTCCGCGCCGGGGGCGGGGTGATTGAGGTTAGGAAATCAAACGCATAGCATGTCCATGCTGTTAGCGCGGCGTCTGCAGCCGCTAGCCTAAGCCAAAGGTTCCAATGCATACTGCCGAAATCCCGATCCAAGATCTCCTGCTGGATCCGAATAACTATCGGATTCAGGAGATTACCGGATTTGCATTGACTGCCGATGAGCGGCTGCATGTCGAACAAGTTCAGGCGGCGACTAAAAATCGTCTGCAAAGTGAGGGGCTCAAAGCCCTTCGCTCGTCGATCTTAGCGAATGGCTTCCTGCCTATCGAACGCATTGTCGTGACACCATACGCCCATGATGCAGGCAAATTTCTTGTTATCGAGGGCAACCGACGTGTCGCAGCGCTCCAGTCAATTAAGGAAAGCGCTGACGCCGGTATCGAGGTGCGAAATGATGTTCTGGAGGTTCTAAAGGCTGTTCCCTGCGTAGTCGTAGAGAGCTCGCCAGACTTTCCGCACTTCAAGCAAACCTTGATGGGCGTTCGTCACGTGGGAGGCATTAAATCATGGGGTGGATATCAAAAAGCCAAGCTGATCGCCGATCTCAAGGACGATGGATTGGAATCTAGTGTTGTCGCCGAGCGACTAGGGCTCGAGATACAAGAGGTTAATCGACGCTATCGCGCCTATAAGGCGTTACAACAAATGCAAGGCGACGAAGACTTTGGTGAGTATGCAACTCCCTCTTTGTATCCCCTTTTCCACGAAGCCATTTCGGTGCCGAACGTTCGCGAATGGCTAGGATGGAACGGCTCATCATTCACTGACGCCTCAAATCGTGAGAACTTTTACTCATTGCTCGTCCCATATTACGACGACGAGAAAGAAGAGATCCGAGAACCCAAAATCACGAAGTACTCCGATGTCAGGTCTCTGAAAGATATAATGAGAGACCCTGACGCCCTTAGCACACTACTAAGTTCAGATGGCAGCCTCTTGGACGCGCTTACAATTGCGAAGAAGGACGAGCTTTCGAAGAAGTGGCTCAAAGAAGTTCGGGAGGCGCGGAGATCGCTAGAGCAAATAGGAGTCTTTGAGGTCAAGAAGCTGAGCGCAGACGATCTAAAAGCAATCGGCGACCTTAAAGCAGTGACCGACCAGGTTCTGGAAATTCACGCGACATTAGCGACGACATAATGAACCGCGGGCCAGTTGCCGCTGCCCGATTGGTTGAGAAGTATCTCGGGCTAGTAGATCCACCACGCACCTCGCGCGCGCTTCTCGAGCAGATTGTTATCGGAGAAGCTTGGGCGGTTGGCGACGACGCTGCTGAACTCGCTGAAAAATGGCGTAGCAAATTTGAGCATAACCTAGAACTCTTGAGGCAAAACTCCGCCGCGAGCGCTATCTCCTTCACTTTCAATTCTGTGGCCAAAGATCATGTTCAAGGAGCATGTTTCTGCGAGCCTCACGACCCGCCCGAGGTTGTCGCCGCCAAAAGCAACCGATCTCTTGCTCCGGCCATACGTCGGTACTTCGATACAATCAGTCCGACAGATTTCGAAAAATTATGCGCGTGTGTCTTGAAGTTGCTGGGCGCGCACGATCCGAAATTTTCGAGACAGTCAGGAGACCAGGGGATTGATTTCTTTGGACAAGCGCCGTTTTCAAGCATTTTGGCACCCGAGGCGCTACCTGCTGGCGTAGAGGCCAGCCTCCGAGTCTGGTTGGTTGGCCAAGCCAAGAGATACAAAGAAACGCAGGTGACCACGGCGGACCTGCGTGAACTCGTAGGCAGCACGCAGCTTGCACGGGCAAAGGCATTCTCAGGGTCAGGAGATCCTCTTGCTGATCTCGATATTAAGGTCTGTGACCCTGTTTTCTACATCCTAATCACCTCCGGTAAGTTTACGACAGGCAGCCGAAGGTTGATTGCCAATGCAGGGATCATCGCGATGGACGGAGCGCAGCTTTCCCAATTTTTGGCTGACCATGAAATAGGAAAGAAGGGAAAGGTGTTCCACGCCGCGACCTTCAGAAAGTGGATAAAAACCCAAGCGACGCCTGCAGTTACGGTACACTCCTAGAGATCAGCGGTCATTACGGACATTTCACCTGTAGAAGCCGCACTGCCGCTATGAAGGCCCGGAGGCCTCAGCCACTCGCTCCCCCTACGACCGATCCTGACGTAGCCGCATGCTAGCCCTGCCTCCGTTGGCAACGGGAGGCAGACAGATGGCAGACGGATCACCCACGCTGTACGGCAAGGGGCGCAGTGCGCCGGATGAGGTCTGGGGACGGGTGCGGGAGGACTATCTGTCGGGCCTGCCGGGGATCGAGGTCTGTCGGCGGCACGGGGTGGGGCTGACGGCCATGCGCAACCGGGCGGCTCGCGAGGGCTGGCGGCGCACGGACCAGCCCTGGACCCCGCCCAACACCCTGGACCCCGATGACGAGGGGGTGTTGCTGGAGCATGAGATCGACGGAGACCTGGACCGGGTCGAGCTGCGCCAGCTGTCCTTCGTCGCCTGGCGCCGGATGCAGCGCGCCGTCCTGCGCGGTCAGGCGGCCGAGGCCCTGCGCTGGCGCCGCGTCCGCCTCATCCTCGACGCCGAGGTGGTCGAGGAGGATCAGGCGATGGAGCAGGAACAACGCCGCTGGGACTACCTCCACGGCGCGGCCGAAGTGGACCGAGTGGACTGAGTGGACTCTGTTTCTAAATCCTCCCCCATCGGGGGAGGGGGACCGCGTCTTCGCGGTGGAGGGGGCTGGATATGGGCGCGGTGTTTGGAGGTTGGCGCCGGGACTGGCCCCTTCCGTCTCTTCGCTGCCCTTCAGAGCCAACTCCCCCGAGGGAGGAGGATTTGGTAGGCTCGCCTGATGTATCCGCCGCAGAAAACCGTCGAGCGCGCGAAAGAGCTTCGGCGCAAGCTGACGCTGCCGGAGGTAGTGTTGTGGCAGGCGATCCGGGGACGCAAGCTGACTGGCGTGCGGTTTCGGCGGCAGCATCCGATCGGGCCCTACATCCTCGACTTCTATTGCGAGGCGGCGGGGCTGGCGGTCGAGGTGGACGGGCAGGGGCACGAACATCCGGACCAGATGGCGCACGATGCGCGGCGGACGGCGTGGCTGAACCTGCGCGGGGTGGCGGTGTACCGGGTCGCGGCGAGGGATGTGATGGGGAATCTGGAGGGCGTGTTGTTCGCCATAAGGCAGCGAGTCGAGGGTGTGCCCCCTCCACCGCTTCGCGGTCCCCCTCCCCCGATGGGGGAGGACTAGGTCAGCTACGCCGCCGCCACCTTGCGCAACGCCTCGGCGAAGACCTCGGCCGGTTGGCCGCCGGAGATCAGATACTGGCCCTCGATGACGACGGCGGGGACGGCGGAGATGCCGCGGGCGCGCCACAGGGCCTCGGCGGCGCGGACCTCGGGCGCATACAGGTCGTCGGACAGGACCTCGATCGCGCGGGCCCGGTCCAGGCCGGCGGCCGCGGCGGCGTCGGCCAGCACGTCCGGATCGGTCAGGGTCCGGTTGTCGGTGAAGTGGGTGCGGAACAGGGCCTCCTTCAGCGCGCGCTGGGCCGACGCCCCGCCGGTCTCATGGGCCCAGTGCAGCAGGCGATGGGCGTCGAAGGTGTTCCAGATGCGGCTGTCGGGGCCCATCCGCATATCGAACCCCGGCCAGGCGTCCTCGGCCCGTTCGGTGATCATGGCGCGGTTGGCGGCGGACTGTTCGGGGGTGGAGCCGTATTTGCGGGCGATGTGCTCGCCGATGTTTTCACCCTCCGAGGCCATGCCGGGGTTCAGCTCGAACGGCTGGAAGGTGACGGTCGCCTCTATCCCCTCGGCCCTGACGGTGGCCAGCGCCTGTTCCAGCCCGCCCAGGCCGACCACGCACCAGGGACAGACCACGTCGGAGACGAAGTCGATGCTGAGGGTGCGGGTCATGCGAGGGCCTTGGATCGAGGGAAAGAGGGGGTGAGGGTCAGGCGACGGTGACGCCCTTCCAGAAGGCGATGCGGCCCTTGATCTCTTTCGCCGCGTCCTTGGGCTCGGGATAATACCAGGCCGCGTCACGGTTCTCCTGCCCGTCCACGACGACGCTGTGATAGCTGGCCGTGCCCTTCCAGGGGCAGGTGGATTTCGTGTCACTGGGTTTCAGCACGCCCTCGGTGATCGCGTCCGCCGGGAAGTAGTGGTTGCCCTCGACCACCACGGTGTCGTCGCTCTGGGCTATCACCGTACCGTTCCATGTCGCCTGAACCATCGTCGTCTCCTGTCAAAGGTGTGCCGAGGATATGGGGCCTTGGCCGGGTTTCGCCATGTGTCAAATCGTGGGTTCCGTTGTCAAAAAGGACCGGCTAACGTCCTCGCTCTGGAAGCAAGCGAGGCCGTCATGTCCGATCTGGAAACCTTCCGCGCCGAGACGCGCGCCTGGCTGGAGGCGAACTGTCCCGCCGAATGCCGGGGGCCGCTGGAGAACGAAGAGGACCGGGTCTGGGGCGGGCGCAATCCGACCTTCAAGACGCCTGCGCACAAGCAATGGATGGAGGTCATGGGCGCGCGCGGCTGGACCGCCCCGGAATGGCCGACGGAATATGGCGGCGGGGGGCTGAGCCGAGAGGAGGCCAAGGTACTGGCCAGCGAGATGCGCCGCATCGACGCCCAGATGCCGCTGTCGTCCTTTGGCATCTGGATGCTGGGCCCGGCCCTGCTCCAGTTCGGCACGGAAGAGCAGAAGAAGCGCTTCCTGCCCGAGATCGTGCGCGGCGAGATCCGCTGGTGCCAGGGCTATTCGGAGCCCGGCGCAGGGTCCGACCTCGCAGCCATACAGACCAAGGCTGAAGACAAGGGCGACCACTGGATCGTCAACGGTCAGAAGGTCTGGACCAGCTATGCCGACAAGGCCGACTGGATCTTCTGTCTGGTGCGGACCGACCCGGACGCGCCCAAGCATCTGGGGATTTCCTTCGTCCTGTTCGACATGGCCAGCCCCGGCGTCTCGACCCGGCCCATCGTCCTGATCAGCGGCAAGAGCCCGTTCTGCGAGACCTTCTTCGACGACGTTCGGGTGGAGAAGGAAAACCTGGTCGGCACCCTGAACCGCGGCTGGGACGTGGCCAAGGCGCTGCTGGCGCACGAGCGGACGATGATCGGGGCCATGGGCAGCCTGGGGGCGGGCCGTCCACTCGGCCAGGTCGCGGGCGACAGCGTCGGACTGGATGACGACGGGCGTCTGGACGACCCCATCCTCCGTGCACGGATCGCCGATCTGGACGTCGACATGGCCGCCTTCAACCTGTCGATGGAAAGGGTGGGGGATCAGGTCAAGGCGCGTCAGGCCCACCCCGCCATCGCCTCCATGCTGAAATACTATGGCTCCGAGCTGAACAAGCGGCGGCACGAGCTGATCATGGCCTCGGGCGGTTCGGATGCGCTGGAGTGGGAAGGCGAACGCTCGCGCGAGGGCACCGCCGCCCGCGACTGGCTGCGGACCAAGGCCAACTCCATCGAGGGGGGGACCAGCGAGGTCCAGCTGAACATCATCGCCAAACACCTGCTGCAACTGCCGGGAGCCTGAGACCTTGCCGCTGATCCTGACCGAAGAGCAGACCATGCTGAAGGAGGCCGCCGACGGCTTCCTGAACGAGAATGCGCCGATCGCCCATCTGCGGGCCCTGCGCGACAGCCGCAATACCGACGGCATCTCGCGCGACCTGTGGAAGGCGTTCGGCGAGATGGGGTTTGCGGGCGTCATCATTCCCGAGGAGCACGGCGGCACGGGCCTGGGCGCGGTCGAGGCGGGCGTGGTGGCCGAGGCCCTGGGCCGGACCCTGACGCCATCGCCCTTCATGGGGTCGGGCGTGCTGTCGGCCAAGGTGCTGATCGACAGCGGGTCGGCCGAGCAACAGGCAGCATGGCTGCCCCGCATCGCGGCGGGCGAGGCCATCCTGTCGCTGGCCGTCGACGAGGGGGCCAAGCACAGGCCCTCTGCGATCGCCACGACGGCGGAGCGTTCGGGCAATGGCTTTAGGCTGAATGGAGCCAAGGGGTTCGTGCTGGACGGCCACGTCGCCGACGCCCTGATCGTGGCGGCGCGAACCGACGATGGTCTGACCCTGTTCCTGGTCGATCCGAAGACGGCGGGCGTCGAGATCGAGCGGACGGTCATGGTCGACGCCCACAATGCGGCGCGGGTGACGCTGACCGACGTCGAGGTCGATGCGGATGCGGTGATCGGCGCGGTCGATGGCGGCGAGGGGCTGCTGGAAGGCGCGCTGAACCTGGGCCGAGCCTGCGCGGCGGCGTCACTGAACGGGGCGGGCGATCAGGCGTTTCAGCTCACGCTGGAGTATCTGCGGACCCGCAAGCAGTTCGGCAAGCTGATCGGCGAGTTCCAGGCCCTGCAGCACCGCTCGGCCCATCTGTTCACCGAGATCGAACTGGCCCGTGCCGCCGTTCTGGGGGCCTTGCAGCGTCTGGATGCGGGGCGCGAGGATGCCGGTCTGGCCGTCTCGGTGGCCAAGGCCAAGGCCGGCCGTGTGGCCGAACTGGCGGTTCAGGAGGCGGTCCAGATGCACGGTGGCGTCGGCATGACCGACGCCTTCGACGTCGGCCTGTTCATGAAGCGGGTGCGGGTGCTGAACGAGCTGCTGGGGGATACGGGCTTCCACACCGAGCGGCTGGCGCGGGCAAAGGGGTTCTGATGTACGCCGGCATGCTGATCGAACTTGTCGCGCTTGCCTTGTACTTTCAGGACGGGAGCGGTCCGCCTCTGGCACCCCAAGGTGTCCCAACAGCGGCAAGGCAAGCGGCGATTTCAAACCCTCGTTGGGAAAAACAACCGAGCTGGCCTGCTCGTCAACGCGCCTTTCGCGCCTTTCCTCAAGGTGGTCGAGTTACTTTGAGGTGCCGTATTGCCGATGATGGTCAGCTAGAAAATTGCACGGTAGTCAGCGAGTCCACGCCAAACTCGGGTCGAGCTGCCCTCACGCTTGCTCCTGATTTTCTAGTGGCGATGGAGGGCGACAGGGCCGCCACCATTGGACACACTATCCAGTTCTCAATCCAATGGATCAGCGGTGAGGATCAGTAGTCAGTTGGTGCAGGTCATACTAAACCCTCCTGCAAGGGAGAACGCACCATGACGCGAGCCAACGCGCCTGAATACATGTCCGGCTTCGGCAATCACTTTGCGACCGAGGCGGTGGCCGGGGCCTTGCCGGAGGGGCGCAACTCGCCGCAGCGGGTGCCGATGGGCCTGTATGCGGAGCAGCTGTCGGGGACGGCCTTCACCGCACCGCGGTCGGAGAACCGGCGGTCGTGGCTGTATCGTTTGCGGCCCAGCGCCCAGCATCCGGCCTACAAGCCCTTTGCCCAGGGTCGCGTGCGGTCCGGGCCGTTCCACGATGCGCCGCCGTCGCCGAACCGGATGCGGTGGGACCCGCTGCCGATGCCTGACGCCCCGACCGACTGGGTCGAGGGGCTGGTGACCTATGGCGGCAACGGCGATGCGGAGGCGGGGGCCGGGACCGGCATCCACCTGTATGCGGCCAACCGGTCCATGGTGGACCGGGTCTTCTATTGCGCCGACGGCGAGCTGCTGATCGTCCCGCAAGCGGGACATCAGGTCTTTGTCACGGAAATGGGACGCATCGACGCACGGCCGGGCGAGATCGTCGTCATTCCACGTGGCGTTCGGTTCCGGGTGGAGTGCGCCAATCCTGATGGGGGCCCGATCCGGGGCTATGTCTGCGAGAATTATGGTGCGGCCTTCCGCCTGCCGGACCTGGGGCCGATCGGCTCCAACGGCCTTGCCAATCCGCGCGATTTCCAGACGCCGGTCGCGGCCTTCGAGGACGTGGATCGGCCGACCGAGTGCGTGCAGAAGTTCGGCGGGCGGCTGTGGACCACGACCTTCGATCACAGCCCGCTGGATGTCGTCGGCTGGCACGGCAACCATGCGCCCTACAAGTACGACACCGCCCGGTTCAACACGATCGGCACCGTCAGTTTCGACCATCCGGACCCGTCGATCTTCACCGTACTGACTAGCCCGTCCGATACGCCGGGCGTGGCCAACTGTGACTTCGTGATCTTCCCGCCGCGCTGGATGGTGGCCGAGGACACCTTCCGCCCGCCGTGGTTCCACCGGAATGTCATGAGCGAGTTCATGGGTCTGGTGACCGGCGAATACGATGCCAAGGAGGGCGGGTTCGCGCCGGGCGGCGCGTCCCTGCACAACTGCATGAGCGGCCACGGTCCGGACCAGGCCAGCTATGACAAGGCGGTCGCGGCGGATCTGAAGCCGGTCAAGATCGAGAACACCCTGGCCTTCATGTTCGAGACCCGCATGCCGATCCGCACCACGGAATGGGCACAAACCAGTCCGACGATGCAGTTGGACTACGACGACGTCTGGACCGGGTTCGACAAGGGACGAGTGGAATGAAGCGTATACTGATCGCGGCGGCAGCCCTGATGATGGCGGCCTGCCAGCCCGTGCCGACCACCACACCGACCCAGACCGCCTCGACCGACACGCCGGCGATGCAGACGCCCGCGCCCGGCACGGATGCGGCGGCCTGTGCGGCCCGAGGCGGCAGGATGCTGCCACAGGGGCGGATGCAGTCGCTGCAATGCGTCGTGTCCTATGCCGATGCGGGACGTCGCTGCACGGACGGCGACGATTGCCAGGGCGATTGCCGCATCGAGGAGGTCAAAGGCACGCCCTCCGCCGGAGCCTCTGCCGTCGGCCAGTGCCAGGCCAACAGCAGCCGCTTCGGCTGCTACACCACGGTCGAGGGCGGCAAGGCCGAGGCCACGATCTGCGTCGACTGACGTCAGACACAGAAAAACCCCCGCCGCGACCGCGACGGGGGTCTTCACATCGTTCATCCGGTCAGCGACCGGAACGCGAACGCCCGGTCTTATTGAGCGGGGGTGTTCGAGGTGGTCATGCCACCGTCCATGTTGCCGGCGCGGGCTTCGACGGCGTCGGCTTGTTCGTCAGCCTTTTCCTGCACGGCGTCGGCCTGATTGTTCAGGGCGTCGCGAGCCGCGTCGGTGGTGGCGGCGTCAGCCTGGTTTTCCAGCTGGGTCGCTTCGACATTGGCGTTCGCCTCGATGGCGTCGGCTTGTGCACCGGCTTCCTTTTCAGCGGCGTTTTCGCAGGCGGCGAGGCCGGCGAAGGCGAAGGTGGCGGCGGCGGCGATGATCAGTTTACGCATGGATAGTTTCCTCCAGTGAGGTCCGGATAACGTCACCGATCACAAACGGTTCACGCGCCCGTGAAGATTTTTATCCGGCGTCGGAGAAAGCCACGCGGGCCGCGCCCAAGAGGGCCGCATGCTTGTGCAGGATCACCTTGGTGGGAATGGCGGCCATATAGTCGGCGAACCGGCCCTTGCGCTCGAACCGCTCGCGGAAGGGGCTGGCCTTGAGGAAGGGCAGAATGCGCGGTGCGATGCCACCGGCGATATAGATGCCGCCTCGTGCGCCGGTGGTCAGGGCGATGTCGCCGGCCACGGCCCCCAGGATGGCGCAGAACCGGGCCAGGGTGGCCCCGCAAGCGCTGTTGGGATCTTCCATCGCCTCGGTGGTGATCTGGGCGGGGTCGTCGATATGGGTCTCACGCCCGTCGATCTCGGCCAGGGCGCGGTGCATGTTCAGCAGGCCGGGCCCACAGATCAGCCGTTCGATCGAGACCCGGTCGTAGCGACGACGCAGGATGCGCAGGATTTCGTCCTCGATCGCATCGCCCGGCGCGAAACAGGCATGGCCCCCCTCGGACGGCATGGCGATCTCGTTGCCGTGAATGTCGCGTGCCAGGGCCGAGACTCCGAAACCGGTACCGGGGCCAAGGACGGCGATGGCCGAGCGCTCTTCGCCTTCGTCGGGGCCGCCCAGCGACGCCAACTGATCCTCCGGCACGACGGGTGCGCCCCAGGCCAGGGCCTCGAAGTCATTGATCAGGCGCACAGGGTTCAGACCCAGGGTCGCCAGTTCCGTCTCCGACACCTGCCAGGGCGAGTTGGTCAGGTCGATCGTCCCGTCGGTCACGGGGCCCGCCACGGCGATGACGCCGCCGGTCGGCTTGACCTCGCAGCCGTCGATGAAGGCCTTGACCCCGCCCAGGAAGGTCGGGTGTTCCGAGGCCGGAAAGCTTTCGTGATGCTCCAGCACGGGCTTGCCGCCGATCATGTGGGCGATGGCGAACCGGGCATTGGTGCCGCCGACGTCCCCGACCAGCAGGGTCTTGTCCCAGTTCACCGTCATCAGGCAGTCCTCACTACGTTAGCCGACCGTTGCCCGGTCTTTGTGATCGTTTGGGGTTCAGGCGTCCACGGCACGGTCGTTGACGTTGTTGTCGGGCGGGGTGTCCTTGTGGTCGGTCTGGCCGGGCGGCAGGCCGAAACAGACGCTGGCACCCTCTTCGGCGGTCGAGACGACGTGACGGAAGGCCCCGAACAGTTCGCGGCCATAGCCCCAGGTGGACCCCTCGGCGTGATGGGGCGAGCGGACAGCGGGCGTACGATCGGCCAGGTCCGTCACATCGACCGTGGTCAGGACCCCGGCCTCGGCATCCAGGCGGATGATGTCGCCGTCTCGGATGTTGGCGATCAGGCCGCCGGCCAGGGCCTCCGGTGAGACGTGGATGGCGGAGGGGGTCTTGCCGCTGGCCCCTGACATGCGACCGTCGGTGACGAAGGCCACCTTGAAGCCCTTGTCCTGAAGGATGCCGAGGGCGGGCGACAGGCTGTGCAATTCTGGCATGCCGTTGGCGCGCGGACCCTGGAAACGAAGCACCACGATGACGTCGCGGTTCAGCTTTCCATCCTTGAAGGCCTGAAGCGCATCTTCCTGGGTCTCGAACACCGCGGCGGGGGCCTGCACGATGCGGTTCTCGGGTTTGACCGCCGAAATCTTGATGACGGCCCGGCCCAGGTCGCCCTGGACGAGACGCAGGCCGCCCTCGCGGTCGAACGGGTCGGAGGCGGGGCGCAGAATGTCCGTGTCCAGACTGTCGGTGACGCCGTCCTTCCAGACCAGTTTGCCGTCCTGAAGGATCGGTTCCTGGAAGTAATGGTGGATGCCTCGGCCCATGACGGTGGTGACGTCGGAATGGATGTGGCCTGCGTTGGCCAGTTCCCGCGCCACGAAGGCGACGCCGCCCGCGGCCTGGAAGGCGTTCACGTCGGCCGAACCGTTGGGATAGACACGCGCCAGAAGCGGCGTCACGGACGACAGCTGATCCATGTCGGTCCAGTCGATCAGCACGCCCGCCGCCCGCGCCATGGCGACCAGATGGATGGCGTGGTTGGTCGAGCCGCCGGTGGCCAGCAGGGCGACGATCATGTTGACGATGGATTTCTCGTCGATGACGTCCGCCATCCGGCCCTCGCCGCTGCGGGCCAGTTCGACGGCGCGTTTGGCGGCGGCGGCGGTCAGGGCATCGCGCAGGCCGGTCTCGGGGTGGACGAAGGCGGTGGAGGGCAGGTGCAGGCCGCCCAGTTCCATCATCATCTGGTTGGAGTTGGCCGTGCCGTAGAAGGTGCAGGTACCCGGCGAGTGGTAGCTGCCGATCTCGCTGTCCAGCAGGGTCTGACGGTCGACCTGGCCCTGAGCGTACAGGGCGCGCACGCGGGCCTTTTCCGCATTCGGAATGCCGGACGGCATGGGCCCTGCGGGGGCGAAGACGACGGGCAGGTGGCCGAACGCCAGGGTGCCGATGAACAGGCCGGGCACGATCTTGTCGCAGACGCCCAGGGCCATCACCGTGTCGAAGGCATCGTGGGTCAGGGCGATGCCCGCCGACATGGCGATCAGGTCGCGGCTGAACAGCGACAGCTCCATGCCAGGGCGACCCTGGGTGACGCCGTCACACATGGCCGGGGTGCCGCCCGCGACCTGGGCCGTCGCGCCGACGGTGCGGACCGCGTCGCGGATGACGGCGGGGAAGCGCTCGAACGGCTGATGCGCCGACAGCATGTCGTTATAGGCGGTGACGATGCCGACATTGGGTTTGGACCCATCCATGGCCGTCAGCTTGTCGGCGATGGTCTGACCCGCGAAGGCGTGGGCCCAGTTGGCACAGGACAGCTTGGCGCGGCCCGCCCCGCTGTCGCGCGCGGCATCCATGCGGCGGATGTAGTCGGCGCGGGTGGCGCGCGAGCGTTCGACGATGCGGGCGGTGACCTCGGCGACGACGGGGTGCAGGTTGGCCATCAGGCTTTCTCCGTCCACAGAACATCCAGCGGGACCTTGGCGGCGATCAGGGCGGCGATGGGCTGGATCGCGGGATCGCCGATCGCCTCGCGCTCAAAGACATCGCGTTTGGCGGTGCCCGTCAGGGCCAGGACGACCCGCCGCGCCTGCATCAGATACGGCAGATTGATCGACAGCCGCTCCAGGCTGGGGGCCAGACCGTCGCGGCCTTTCGGGACGCCGAGAACGGTCGGCTTCAAGGCGGGTGAGAGCAGGGTTTTCAGGGTCGGGCTGTGGGGGAACATGGAGCAGATATGGCCATCCTCTCCCATGCCGAGAAGGACCGCATCAAGACGGCCATGCGGAGCCAGGGTCTGAGCCGCGCGGGCGGCGGCCCGGTCCACGGTAACCTCGGCATGATACAGCGGCACGAAGGTCGCGGCGGCGGCCGGGCCCGTCAGCAGCGTCCGCTTGAGCAGGGCCGCGTTCGAGTCCGGCGAGGTCTCGGGCACATAGCGCTCGTCGATCAGGGTCACGGCGGTGCGGGACCAGTCGAGGTCCGCCTCGGCCATCCGGGCATAGATGGGCGAAGGCGTGGAGCCGCCGGACCCGGCGAAGGTGGCGCGGCCCGTCTCGGTCAGGGCCTGGCCGAGGGTGTCGACCAGGAGGGTGGCGCAGGCGTCGGCCCAGTCCGTGCCGTTGGCGAAGGTCTGGATGGGGATCATATTTTACACCGCTCATCCCGGCGAATGCCGGGATCCAGATCGAAGAATGCGAAAGGCTTGGACAGAAGGCAGTGCGTCATCTCGGAGGGTCTGAGATTTGCCATCTGGGTCCCGGCATTCGCCGGGATGAGCGGGTTAAAGACACTAGACATCCCGCGAATTCCAGCGGCGGCCGGTGCGGTCCAGCAGCAGATCGGCCTCGGGCGGGCCCCATGTTCCGGCGACGTAGTCCTTGGGCTTGAAGGCGGCGCCTTCCCAGGCCTCCGACACCTGATCGACCCATTTCCAGGCCTGCTCGGCCTCGTCGCGGCGCACGAACAGTGTGGAGTCGCCCGCGAGGGCGTCGAGCAGCAGCCGCTCATAGGCGATGCGGCGACGCGGCGGCTTGGCCGACTTGTCGTTCTGGCCCCAGGACAGGGACATCTGGATGGGCTGAAGCTGCATGCGCTGGTCCAGACCGGGCTTCTTGTTCATCACCGACAGGGAGATGTCTTCCTCGGGCTGAAGCTCGATGACCAGTCGGTTCGCCGTCACCTGACCCCGGTCGTTGTCGAAGATGGAGTGGGGCAGGGCCTTGAACTGGATGACGATCTCGGTGCGCTTTTCGGGCAGGCGCTTGCCGGTGCGCATGAAGAAGGGGACCCCGGCCCAGCGCCAGTTGTCGATGTCGGCACGGATGGCGACGAAGGTCTCGGTGTCCGAATCCAGCCCACGCTCCTCGTCATAGCCCTTGACCAGCTGACCCTCGCTGGTCCCCGCCACATATTGTCCGCGCACGGTGACACGCTCGGCCTCGTCATGGGTGATGGGGCGCAGGGACCGCAGCACCTTGACCTTTTCGTTGCGGACCGAGTCGGGCTCCAGATCGCTGGGCGGCTCCATGGCGACCAGGCACAGCAGCTGGAGCATGTGGTTCTGGAGCATGTCGCGCAATGCTCCGTACTCGTCGTAATAGGGCCAGCGGTCGCCGACGCCGACGGTCTCGCCGACCGTGATCTGGACATGGTCGATCGACAGGTTGTTCCACAGCGGCTCGAAGATGGTGTTGCCGAAGCGCAGGGCGATCAGGTTCTGGACCGTCTCCTTGCCCAGATAGTGGTCGATGCGGAAAACCTGTTGTTCGCTGAACGCATCGGCCACGGCGTCGTCGATTTCGCGGAAGGTTTCCAGATCGCGCCCGACCGGCTTTTCCAGCACAACCCGATCGTCGGCCTCGGCCAGGCCGGCGGCGCGCATGGCCGTGACGATGCGGGCGTACAGCGACGGCGAGACGGCCAGGAAGCTGGTGCAGGTGCCGGGGCCGACCTTGTCCTTGAGCGGCTTCAGGCTTTCCGCCGAGGTGGCGTCGACGGCCAGATAGTCGAGGCGGGCCTCGAGTTTGGCCCACGCCGCATCGGACCAGGCGTCGTCGGCCCTGGCCTTGCTCTCGACCGACTGGCGGACGCGGGCGACATAGTCCTCACGGCTTTCCTCGGACCGGGCCGCGCCGATGATCTTCAGATCGTCGGGCAGCAGGCCGTCATGCTCCAGATAGTAGAGCGAGGGCAGGAGCATCCGCAGGGCCAGATCGCCTCCGCCGCCGAACAGCACCAGTGCCGCCATCTGCGCTCCTTCTCTCTCGTCAGACCCTCTAGCCCTCAGGGTCTTTGGCCGGTTTTGCGCGTGTGGCCAACACGTCGAGCACGTCCTGAAACACCAAGTTACGCGATCGCAGCAGCACCAGCAGGTGATAGATCAAATCCGCGGCCTCGCTGGTCAGTTCCTCATCGGGACCAGCGGCTCCGGCGAGCGCGGTCTCGACCCCCTCCTCGCCGACCTTCTGGGCGACGCGCTTGGGGCCCTCGGCGATGAGGCGGGCGGTCCAGCTGGTCGCGGGATCGGCGGCGACGCGTTCGGAGATGGTCTGTTCCAGACGCGCGATACGGCCCAGACCCGGCGCGTCCTCGTCGCCGAAACAGCTGATGCGGTTCAGGTGGCAGGCATTGCCGACGGGCCGGACCTTCAGCACCAGGGCGTCGCCGTCGCAGTCGGGCGTGATCGAGACGACATGCAGCCGGTCGCCCGAGGTCTCGCCCTTGCGCCAGCGCCCGCCCCGCGAGCGGGAGTAGAAGGTGGCTTCGTTCGAGGCGAGGGTCTCGTCCAGCGCCGCGCGGTCCATATAGGCGAGCGTCAGCACCTGCAGGGTGGCGGCGTCCTGCACCACCACGGGGATCAGGCCGTCGCCCTTGGCGAAGTCGAGGGTGTCGGGGTCGATCATCGTCTTACCTCTATGCCGTCGCCCTCGAGCTGGCGTTTCAGGTCGGGGATGGCCAGAACACCGGAGTGAAAGACGCTGGCGGCCAGGGCACCGGATACATCGGCCTGCTGGAAGACATCGCGGAAATGGTCTGCCGCACCCGCGCCTCCGGAGGCCACTAGCGGAATGGTCAGGCAGGCGCGCGTGGCCTGAAGCTGGGCGATGTCATAGCCGCGCCGCACGCCGTCCTCGTCCATGCAATTCAGCACGATCTCTCCGGCTCCCAGGCCTTGCGCCTCGACGATCCAGTCCAGAGTGCGGCGGCCCGCGCCACGGCTGGCGGTCGGGTCGCCGGTGTATTGATGCACGACCCAGTCGTCGCCGGCGCGCTTGGAATCGACGCCCAGGACCACGCATTGGGCACCGAAGCGATCGCTCATCTCGCCGATCAGATCGGGGCGTTCCAGGGCGGGAGAGTTGATCGAGACCTTGTCGGCCCCGTGGTCCAGACAGCGGGCGGCCTGATCCACACTGCGGATACCGCCCGCAACGCAGAAGGGGATGTCCAGCAGCCGGGCGATGTCGCTGACCCAGTCATAGTCGAGGGTGCGCCCTTCCGGGCTGGCCGTGATGTCGTAGAAGACCAGTTCATCGGCCCCCTGATCGCGATAGCGCGCGGCCAGTTCCGAGGCGTCGCCCATGTCGACGTGGTCCTTGAAGCGCACGCCCTTGACCACCCGCCCGTCGCGTACGTCCAGGCAGGGGATGATGCGTCTCGCGGTCATTGCACCGCCACCGCTTTGTCCACGGTGAACCGCCCCTCATAGATGGCGCGGCCGACGATGGCCCCGTCGCAGCCGATGGCGCGGGCGGCCTTCAGGTCCTCCAGCGAGGATACGCCGCCCGAGGCCTGAACCTTCAGGTCGGGGCGACGCAGCATGATCTCGGTCAGCAGCTCCAGATTGGGACCGGTCAGGGCCCCGTCGCGGCCGACGTCGGTGACCAGCAGGTGTCTGGCCGTGCCCGCCGGATAGCGGTCCAGCGCGGTCCACAGGTCGATGTCCGCCGCCTGGGTCCAGCCCTTCAGCGACGGCACCCAGCGCTCGCCATCGGCGCGCACGTCGATGGCGAGGGTCAGGCGTTCCGGCCCGAACCGCTCCAGCCAGCCTGCGACCGTATCGGGGGACGAGACGGCGAGGGAACCGACGACCACGCGGCTGACCCCGGCGTCCAGCAGGGCCTGGACATCGTCGGCGGAGCGCACGCCGCCGCCGGACTGGATGCGGATATCGATGGCCCCCGCCAGTTCGCCGATCAGGGCGTGCTGGACCGCGCGGCCTGCCTCGGCCCCATCGAGATCGACGATGTGGGCCCATTGGGCTCCCGAGGCGACGAAGCCCGCCAGGCGCGCGGCCGGATTGGTGTCATAGGCGGTCACCTGATCGAACCGCCCGTGCATCAGGCGCACGGCGACGCCGGCTCTCAGGTCGATGGCGGGATAGACGATCATGCGGGGAGGCCCAGAAAGTTTTGCAGGATGCGCGCCCCGGCCTTGGCGGAGCGCTCGGGGTGGAACTGGCAACCCCAGCGGTTGGCGTTTCGCACCACGGCAGGAACGACGGTGCCGTATTCGGCGCGGGCCAGGGTGGCCGGGCCGTCGGGGCAGACGAAGCTGTGCACGAAATAGGCCCAGTCGCCGGGCTGTATGCCCTCCAGCAAGGGGTCGTCGCGCACGACCTCCAGCCGCGACCAGCCCATGTGCGGCACGGGCAGGGCGGGGTCGATGTCGAAGCGCGTGACGTGGCCCGGGATAAGGCCCAGCGTCTGGACACCTTCGCCTTCGTCACTGGCGTCGAACAGCAGTTGCTGGCCCAGGCAGACGCCCAGCAAAGGGCGTGGAAAGGCGCGGATCGCCTCCACCAGGCCCAATGTCTCCAGACGGCTCATGGCATAGGCGGCGGCCCCGACGCCGGGCAGGATCAGCCGTTCCGCGTCAGCGATGTCGGCAGGATCGCTGGTCAGACGCACGGAGGCCCCCAGCCGCTCCAGCGCGAACTGGACCGAGGCGACATTGCCGGCACCGTAGGAGAGGACGGTGACCGAACTCACAGCACCCCCTTGGTCGATGGCACGACGTCGCCCTCGACGCGTATGGCCTGGCGCAGGGCGCGGCCGAAGGCCTTGTAGACGGCCTCGGTCTTGTGGTGGTCGTCATTGCCGGTGACGGTGATGTGCACCGCCGCCCCCATGGCTTCGGCCAAGGAGCGGAAGACGTGGGCGGTCAGATCGGTCCGGTAGTCGCCGATGAAGGGCGTCGTGAACGTCCCCTCGAACAGCGGATAAGGACGACCGGACAGGTCGATGGACACCGAGGCATTGGCTTCGTCCATCGGCAGGACGAAGCCGTAGCGGGCGATGCCGCGTCTTTCACCGAGGGCTTGTTTCAGGGCCTGACCCAGGGCGATGGCGCTGTCCTCTATGGTGTGGTGCGGATCGGTGTGCAGGTCACCCTCACACGACAGCCGGATCGAGAAGCCGCCGTGCGCCGCCACCTGCTCCAGCATGTGATCGAAGAAGCCGACGCCGGTGTGGATGCTGACCGGGCCGGTCGCATCCAGATCGACGGCGCAGACGATGCGGGTTTCCTTGGTGTCGCGCACGGCCTGTCCGGTGCGGTTGGCGCGAGTCTGGACGGTGGCCAGGTCCAGGGCGGCCAGGAGACGGTCGTTGATCTCCGGGCGCGAGGAGACGGGCAAGCGCAGCCGTTCGCCCGCCTGTTCGGCCACGACGCCGAACCGTGCCAGGGCGGTCAGGACGGCGGCGGGATCGGAGGGGCGGACCATGAGGACAGGGCCGACACCGGCCTCGACCGTCATCTCGCGGGCGATGGCTTTCGACAGACGCTCGCGCTCGCGCACCGTGGCGGCGATGCGCTCGCGGGTTTCCAGCAGGCGCGACGGGTCGAGGGCCTGAAGCGCAAGCCGCAGGCTGACCTCGGGCAGGGCGTAGGGTTCAAGCACGCTCGCCAGCCGCGCCAGTGTCTGGGGCTGCGCCAACGCCGCCCCGACCCGCGCACCCGCCAGGCCGTAAGCCAGCGACAGGCTGCGCAGGACCACCAGATTGGCGTGATCGCCGATGATGGTTGCGGCTGAGGTGGCAGAGGTGAACTCGGCCATCCCTTCATCGACGACCAGCAGGGCGGGGGCGACCCGCTCGGCCATTTCGGCCACGGCCTCGGGCGAGCCGAGGGCGCGCAGGATGACGGCCCCGGTCTCGGCGGTGGTGCCGGGCCGGGCATAGATGTCCGCCAGTGTCGAATAGGGCTGGGCCTTCGGGGCCTCGACGGCCACGCCCTCGCGCGCGGCTAGGCGATAGATCAACTCCAGCCCATGCGTCAGGCCGCGCACGGGCAGGACCCGATCGGTGGAGACGCCATAGATGTCGGCCATGCGGGCGGCGAGCGCCGAGGGCTGGGCCGGATAGCGGTCAAGGCCCTCGCCGCCGGAGACGAGGGGCGCGAAGGGGGCGGGGAGGTTGTTCACCGTCATGAGCCCTTCCCCCTTGATGGGGGAAGGGTTGGGA
>NZ_JAEMRO010000105.1:4241-6105 GCF_016463295.1 Brevundimonas sp. | reverse complement strand
ATCTGGTGCGGCAGATGCGGGCCAGCTTCAATGTGCTGGGGCCGCTGCTGGCGCGGACGGGCGAGGCCAAGGTGTCGCTGCCGGGCGGTTGCACCATCGGGGCGCGGCCGGTCGATCTGCACCTTCAGGCGCTGACGGCGCTGGGGGCCGAGATCGAGCTGGAAGAGGGTTATGTCACCGCGCGTGCGCCCAAGGGGCTGCAGGGCGCGGAAATCGCGTTTCCGATCGTCTCGGTCGGGGCGACGGAGCATGCGCTGCTGGCCGCGGTCATGGCCAATGGCACGACGGTGCTGAGAAACGCCGCACGCGAGCCCGAGATCGGCGACCTGGCCCGCTGCCTGACGGCGATGGGGGCCAAGGTCGAGGGAATCGACAGCGACGTCCTGACGATCACCGGCGTGAGCTCGCTGGGCGGCGCGACCTGGTCGGTGATCCCGGACAGGATCGAGATGGGCTCCTATGCCGTGGCGGCGGCCATGGCCGGCGGCGAAGTACGCCTGACCAGGGCGCGCGCCGATCTGATGCAGGCGCTGAGTGCCAAGATGGTTGAGGCGGGTGTCGAGATCACGCCGACCGAGGACGGGGTGATCGTCAAGCGTGACCCGTCTCAGCGGCTGAAGGCCGTCGATCTGACGACCGAAGTCTATCCGGGGTTCGCCACCGACCTGCAGGCGCAGTTCATGGCCCTGATGACCACGGCGGACGGGCAGAGCACGATCCAGGAAAACATCTTCGAGAACCGCTTCATGCATGCGCCCGAGTTGGCGCGGCTGGGGGCGGACATTTCGGTGCATGCGGGGAGTGCGGTGGTAACGGGGGTGCCGACGTTGCGCGGGGCCCCGGTCATGGCGACGGACCTGAGAGCTTCGGTCAGTCTTGTGATCGCCGGGCTTGTCGCCGAAGGTGAGACGACGGTGGGCCGGGTCTATCACCTGGATCGCGGGTTCGAGAAACTGGAAGACAAGCTGACCGCGTGCGGGGCCGACATCCGTAGGGTCAAGGGCGATGAGCATGACCATTGAGGCGCAGTTTCTCGAGGGTGAGAACGCGACCGTAGAGGCGGAACCGGTGGCCAAGGCTCCGGTCGAGCCTCTGCGCCTGCTGGCCGAGGATGCTGACGACCTGCAGATCATCTCCGCCGCCTTGCAGGACGCGATCATGCGGCCCGTGGACATCGTCTGGGAGACAGGCGCGCGGACGCTGACCCTGGCGCTCAGCCGATTCTGCTGGGAATGCGGCGGCACGCGGGTGATGGCCGCCATGCAGTTCGGCGATGTGATCGCGGTCAAGAGCCGTCGCCTGCACCGATCGCCGGACGCGGCGCTGGAACTGCTGGCCATGGACTTCATCCCCGATGAGGATCCGGAGGCCGCGCCCGGCGGACGCGTCATCCTGATGTTCGCGGGCGGTGGTGATCTGCGGGTCGATGTCGAATGCCTGGATGCGGTCCTGACCGACCTGTCGGAGCGCTGGCCTGCCAGACTGGCCCCGACCCATGCGGCCGATGAGCCGGACGTGCCGGAGATGGTTGTGGAATGAGCGATCACCGCCTGAGCTCTGTCGATCTGGACCCGGTCTCCCTGCCGGCCGCAACGGCCGAGATCGAGCACGAGCGGCGGGTGGCCATCTTCGATCTGGTCGAGAAGAACAGTTTCGAACCCGCCGGGGCCGACAGTGGGCCCTATAAGCTCAGGCTGTCGCTGCTGGACACCAAGCTGGTCTTCGACATCGAGGGACCGGACTTCGCGCGCGCGCACGGTCTGTCGCTGACGCCGCTTAAGGGTGTGATCCGTGACTATATCCTGATCTGCGACAGCTATTACGAGGCGCTGCGCGGCACCTCGCCCGCCCAGATCGAGGCGGT
>NZ_JAEMRO010000105.1:0-4141 GCF_016463295.1 Brevundimonas sp. | reverse complement strand
ATTTTCAGGCATTAGGCCCGCTCCTTACGATCTGCGCTTTCGTCCGGCGCGGGTTTCGATTCGTATTCAAGGGCGCGAGAGGCCGCATGGCTAAGGAAGAATTGCTCGAGTTTCCCGGCGTCGTCAGCGAACTGCTGCCGAATGCGACGTTCCGTGTGCTGCTCGAAGGCAATGATCACGAGATCATCGCCCACACCGCCGGCAAGATGCGCAAGAATCGCATCCGCGTGCTGGCCGGAGACAAGGTGCTGGTCGAAATGACCCCCTATGACCTGACCAAGGGTCGCATCACCTATCGCTTCAAGTAAGGGCGGGCTCGGTATGAGCCGTCCCGAACTGGTGCTGGCCTCGTCCAGCCCGCGGCGCGTGGAACTGCTGGCCCTGGTCGGCTTCACGCCCGACGTGATCGATCCCGCCGATATCGACGAAACCCCTCTGAAGGACGAGACGCCCCGGCGTCTGGCCCAGCGGCTGGCCGTGACGAAAGCCCAGGTGGTCGCGGAACGGCATCCGGATGCCGTCGTGCTGGCCGCCGATACCGTCGTGGCGGTGGGGCGTCGGTTTCTGGAGAAAGCCGCTGACGAGGCCGAGGCGACGCGGTTTCTGAAGCTGCTGTCCGGGCGCAATCATCGCGTCTTCACCGGGGTGGCTGTGGCGCGGGGCGGCAGGGTGATACATCGGGTCAATGAGACGCGCGTGACCTTCAAGGTTCTGTCGGAGGTCGAGATCGGGTCTTACGTCGCCAGCGGCGACTGGCGGGGCAAGGCCGGCGCCTATGGCATTCAGGGCGCGGCGTCCGCCTTCGTGCGCCAGATCGTGGGCAGTCATCACGGGGTGATGGGTTTGCCCCTGTATGAGACCGTCAATCTGCTGGCCGGGGCCGGGCTGCGCGCGTCGTGAGTGGCCTGGAGGTCTTTCTGGACGACACACCCGGCGAGACCCGGGGGATCGTGGTCCGGAACGGACGGTTCGAGCATCTGATCATCCAGGGCGACCGGGACGTCGCGCAGCATCGGCTGGGCGCGCGCAGCGTCGGGCGGATCGTGGATGTGCAGCCCGGCATGAAGGGCGCCTTCGTCGATCTGGGGGCCGCGCCGCCGCTGGGCTTCCTGACGTTCGGTCCGGGCGCGCCTCTGGCCGTCGGGCAGAAGGTTGAGGTCGAGGTCACGGCCGAACCCCGGGCAGGCAAGGGGCCGACCCTGCGTCGTCTGGGGGCAGGGGAGGGCGAGCCCCGCCTGCTGGCCGAGGGGCCGTCCGTCGAACAGGTTCTAAGCGCGCTGGCTCCTGGGCATGAGCCGGTCCGTGGCCTGGCGGCGATCCAGGCCGGCCTGGAGGCGGAGGAGGCGGCGCTGCAGGACGGGGGGCTGCTCGGCGACATAGGTCTGGACGTCTGCGTCCAGCGGACGCGGGCCCTGATTGCCGTGGATCTGGACCTCGCGCCGGGCGCGGCGAGAGGCAAGGGCGGTCGCGCCAGGGATATCGCCAATCGGCAGGGCCTGATCGAGGCGGCGCGGCTGATCCGGCTCAAGAGCTGGGGCGGGCTGGTGGCGATCGACTTGATCGGTGTGGGGCATGACGGGGCCGCAATCCTCGCCGATGCGCGGACGGCTTTCGGCATCGACAAGGATATCGTCTACGGGCCGGTCAGCCGGTTCGGGGTTCTGCAACTGGCCTTGCCGTGGCGCAGGACGCCGCTGGAGGAGCGACTGGCGCAAGGTGGGCCCGTGTGGCGGTCGACGATCGATTTGACGCGCGCGTTGCGGCGAGCCCTTCTGTCGGACACAAGGTCGCCTCACATCATCGCTGCCTGCCATGCGCAGGTGGCCGACGTCGCAGCGCCGCTCATCTCCGCCCTGGGGCCACGCGCAGGCCTGGTGATCGACCCTTCATCTGCACCGGGACATTTCAGGATCGACCCAACATGACGACCGCCGCCCTCTGTCCGATCTGCCGCAAGAAGCCGGTGACGCCGGAGTATCGACCCTTCTGTTCCAAGCGCTGTGCCGACGTCGATCTGCAGCGCTGGTTCACCGGCGGCTATGCGATTCCGGCCGAGCCGGACGATGGCGTGCGCGACGACGATGAAGACTGATCAACCGGCTGGACAGCCCTGACGGCCTCGCCTATAGACCGCCCTCCCGCGAGCGGACATCTCGCCTGGATAGCTCAGTTGGTAGAGCAGCGGATTGAAAATCCGCGTGTCGGTGGTTCGAATCCGCCTCCAGGCACCACCGCCCTTTTCCGCCGCGAGCGCCCACTTTCAAATCATGACTTTTCCGACAGGTTTTGCCGCGAGCCTGTGGATAAATCTGTGGTTCAGCGGGGCATTGCGCCCTTGACGCTATGGCGGGCCTTGTTCAAAGGGAATGGCCGCGTTCGTTAAGAACGCGGTGATGGGCCAGAGATTGTCATAATCTTGAACCCATCGACGTCGTAACGGTCGTCGAACGGCAACCGTTAACGTCGGAAGGCGTTCCGCGCTCTGGTGCTGCAAAGCTCCGAGAGGCGAACAGAGAATTTCATTGGGGGCGGTCGTCTCGGCGGTCGTATCCCGGTTCATCGGTCAGACCAAACAAGCAGGAACCGGCGCACTATGCTCGATATCAAGAAATCCAACATCCTTCTGGCCATGGCCGGCGCTGCCGTCCTGATGGCCAGCTCGCCTGTTCTCGCGCAGGATGCAGCCGCCCCGGCTCCGGCCACCGCCGAAGCTACCGCTCCGGCCACGACGACGGCTCCGGCCGCCGCCGAAACGCCCGCGCCGGCCGAAGCCGCCGCCGAGGAAGCCGGTGGTCACTCGGGCGACATCACCCCGATCTCCATGTTCATGGAAGCGACCATCGTCGTGCAGGTCGTCATGATCGGCCTGCTGCTGGCCTCGATCTTCTCCTGGACCCTGCTGATCATCAAGCTGATCGAGTTCTCCAAGCTGAACCGCAAGACGGACCAGTTCCTGGAAGAGTTCCGCTCGGCCCGCACGATCGCCGACATGCGCCGCATCTCGTCCTCGGAAGAGTTTGACGGCAACCCGCTGGCCGACATGGCCGCCGCCGCCACCGAAGAAGTCGAGCTGTCCCGTCAGGCCGGCCTGCAGGTCAACGGCGACCACCGCGACTCGGCCATCGGCCGCGCCCAGAACGCCGTGTCCGCCGTTCAATCGGGTCTGGCCGGTCGCCTTTCGGGCGGTCAGCAGTTCCTGGCCTCGACCGGTTCGACCGGCCCGTTCGTGGGTCTGTTCGGTACCGTGTACGGCATCATGAACTCGTTCATCGGTATCGTTCAGTCGAACACGACCAACCTGGCCGCCGTGGCCCCCGGTATCGCCGAGGCCCTGCTGGCCACCGGTATCGGCCTGTTCGCCGCTATCCCGGCCGTGGTGTTCTACAACTACTTCAACACCCGCATCGCCGCCTACAGCACGCGTTCGGACGGCTTCAACGCTGAACTGATGAACGCCATCTCGCGTCAACTCGACAAGGGAGCCTAAGGCGCATGGGTGCCAAACTCGGAGGAACGGGCGGCGGCACGAACATTGTCGAGGCGAATGCCGAGATCAACGTCACGCCGTTCGTCGACATCATGCTGGTGCTTCTGATCATCTTCATGGTGGCGTCTGCGGTCGCCACCCCTGGGGTTGAAGTGAAGCTGCCGATCGCCGTCGCCGCTCAAACGGACAGCCCCCCCAAGCCCGTGTACATCTCCATCCAGGACGATGGCCGGGTCTATATCGGGGACGGCGAGACGACGTATGAGACCCTGGGTGCTGACCTGACGGCCGCTGTCGGTCGTCGGGACCCGACCCGCGAACGCATCTACATTCGCGGTGACGAACAGACCCGCTATGGCGACTTCATGCAGGCCATGAACTCGCTGCAGGACAACGGCTTCTACAGCGTCGCCCTCGTCGGCGAAGACAAGGCGAGGTAACGATGACAGATACACCCGTCGAATATCATCGCAGTCGCTATGACGCCCCTCGCAAGAAGGGCTTCATGGGGGTGTCGCCGATGGTGTGGCTGATCACCCTGGGCACGGTCATGGCAATGTTCGTGGCTCTGATCATCTTCCTTCAGCGGACCAAGTTCGAAATGAAGGTGATGGACTATTCGGATGACGCCGTGGACGTGGAGATCATCCCGCC
>NZ_JAEMRO010000030.1 GCF_016463295.1 Brevundimonas sp. | reverse complement strand
GTGAAGTACAACGAGTTCCTGGGGTGCGCGCACTTCTGGATCATGTTCGTCGGCGTGAACCTGATCTTCTTCCCGCAGCACTTCCTGGGCCTGCAGGGCATGCCGCGTCGCTACATCGACTATCCGGACGCCTATGAGATGTGGAACCACGTTTCGACCATGGGCTATCTGATCACCATCGTCGGCGTCGCCGTCTTCCTGATCATGCTGCTGGAGGCCGCCATCCGGCGTCGTCCGGGCGTGGCCAATCCCTGGGGCGAAGGGGCCACCACCCTGGAATGGACCCTGTCCTCGCCACCGCCTCACCACCAGTTCAACGAACTGCCGGTGGTCAAGGGTGACGACCACTAACCGGTTCCTGCGAACCTGAGCTAAACAGGGGCCGCTCTTTCAGAGGAAAGGGCGGCCTCTGATTTTTCCAAAGATGCGATGACCGAAGCCTCCACCCCCGCCCTGTCGACAGCCCAGCCGGAAGATTTCTTCCAGCTGCTGAAGCCGCGCGTAATGTCGGTGGTGATCTTTACGGCCGTGGTCGGCCTGGTCGTGGCAGGAGGCGACATCGACTGGATTTCGGCGGCCATCGCCATCCTGTGCATCGCCGTGGGGGCCGGCGCGGCCGGGGCGCTGAACATGGCGCTGGAGGGCGAGACCGACGCCCTGATGCGGCGCACGCGCGGGCGACCGGTGGCGGCGGGCCGGGTCAACAAGAACGACGCCATGACCTTCGGGGTCATCCTGTCCGTGTTTTCCGTCATGCTGCTGGGGATGACGACCAACTGGGTAGCGGGCGGCCTTCTGGCCATGACCATCGTCTATTACGCGGGCTTCTACACCCTGCTGCTGAAGCGGCGGACGCCCCAGAACATCGTCATTGGCGGGGCGGCAGGGGCCTTTCCGCCTGTGATCGGCTGGGCGGCGGCGACCGGCCAGATGCCGTGGCAGGCCTGGCTGCTGTTCGCCATCATCTTCCTGTGGACCCCGCCGCACAGCTGGGCGCTGGCGCTTTATTCGGCGGGCGATTACGCCAAGGCGGGCATTCCGATGATGCCGGTGGCGCGCGGCGCGAAATCGACCCGGCTGCAGATCCTGATCTATTCGCTGGTCTTTGTGGCCGTGGCCATCGCGCCGGGCTTCACCGGCCTGGGCGGGCCCGTTTATCTGGCTGTGTCCATTCTTGGTGGCCTGGGCTTTCTCCTGCTGGCTTTCCGCCTTTGGCGCTCGCGGGCGGGCGATGCGCCCGACAAGGCCGAGGCCGTGGGGCGAGAGGCCGCATTGTATGATGTGCGCGCAGAGGCCAAACCGGCACGCAATCTGTTTGCCTTTTCGATCCTGTATCTGGTGGGCCTGTTCGCGGCCCTGCTGATCGAGCGGCTGACCGCCATCGTGAGTTTATGAGATGATGACCCTGCGTCTGACCCCCGAAGAAGTGAGCGCCCGCAAGAAGCGCAACCTGGCCATCGCCGGGGTTCTGGTCGGCTTCATCATCCTGGTGTTCGGGGTGACGGTGCTGAACCTCAAGCGCAACATCGACGCGCGCAAGGAGGCCATCGCGGCCGGCCAGCCCGTCGGCTACGCGGGCTGACACGCGATGGAACGCAAGAACCTCATCGCCATCGCCTGTGCGGGCGGCGTCATGTTCATGACGGGCGCGGCGTTCGCGGCTGTACCTCTGTATCAGATATTCTGTCAGGTCACGGGCTTCGACGGCACGGTCAAGAAGGCAGAGAAGGCTCCGACCGCCGACCAGGTTCTGGCCGACACCGTGCTGATTCGCTTCGACACCAATGTGCGCGACCTGCCGATGACGTTCCGGGCCGAACAGGTCAGCCAGCGGGTGCGTATCGGCGAGACCGGCATGGCCTTCTTCGACGTGACCAATACTTCGGACCAGCCGATCCAGGCCACTGCCGCCTACAATGTCGTGCCGGAACAGTCGGGCCCCTATTTCCAGAAGCTGCAGTGCTTCTGTTTCGATAGCCAGACGATCCAGCCGGGCCAGACGATGAAGTTCCCGGTTCAGTATTTCGTAGCACCCGAGATCGCGACCGATGCCGAGGCCAAGGGCATCCGCGAAATCACCCTCAGCTACACCTTCTATCCGACCAAGGGTGCCGAAGTGGCGGCTGTGACGCCTTCTGCCTCTGGCGTCGCCGGATAGCGGGCGCTATAGCCCACAATTACGATTTCGACCGTACAAGAGACCCTAGATGGCCGACGCCCACGCCGCTCCGCATCACGACTACCACCTGGTGAACCCCAGCCCGTGGCCGCTGGTATCGTCCATGGCCACGGTGGTCATGATGATCGGGGCCGTGGTGTGGATGAAGGGGCTGGTCACTGTGGCCCCCGATGCCGAAGTCACCTTGGCCGGGGCCCTGTTCGGCAAGGGCGAGATGGCCCTGTTCTTCGCCGGGCTGGCCGGCGTTCTGGTTGCCGCCTTCGCCTGGTGGGCCGATGTGATCAAGGAAAGCCGCCAGGGCGACCATACGCCGGTCGTGTCCCTGGGCCTGCGCTACGGCATGGTGCTGTTCATCGCCTCGGAAGTGATGTTCTTCGCCGCCTTCTTCTGGATCTTCTTCGAGATGTCGCTGTTCAATGCGGCGCGCGAGAACGTTCCCGAAATCGGCACTTGGGCCGACACCGCCGCCGCCTGGTCGACCTGGCCGCCCAAGGGCATCGAGACCCTGGACGCCTGGCAGCTGCCGCTGCTGAACACCGTCATCCTGCTGCTCTCGGGCACGACCGTCACCTGGGCGCACCATGCGCTGCAACAGGGCGATCGCAACGCGACCAAGATCGGGCTGGCCATCACCGTGGCCCTGGGACTGATCTTCACGGGCGTGCAGGCCTATGAGTACCAGCACATCATCCACGAAAACCTGTTCTTCAACGACGAAGCCGCCAACTCGGGCCTGTACGGTTCGATCTTCTTCATGGCGACGGGCTTCCACGGCTTCCACGTGCTGCTGGGCACCATCTTCCTGGTCGTCTGCCTGCTGCGTCTGCTGGCCGGGCAGTTCACGCCCGAGAAGCATTTCGGCTTCGAAGCGGCCGCCTGGTACTGGCACTTCGTGGACGTGGTCTGGCTGTTCCTGTTCGCCTTCGTCTATGTGGTCTTCGGTTGAACCCAGACCCACAGTCTGTGACGCCAGCGCCGGCCCGGATCGATGCGATCCGGGCCGGACTGCTTTGCCGCTGCCCTCATTGCACCAAGGGGCCGCTATTCGCGGGGTTCCTGAAGGTCGTGGATCGGTGCGCGGTCTGCGGGTTCGACTTCAACCGTCTGAACACGGGCGACGGCGCGGCCATCTTCATCATGCAAATCGCAGGCGGAATCGTGGTGTTCGGGGCCCTGTTCATCCAGATCGCCTATGATCCGCCGATCTGGGCCATGCTGATCGTCGCCCTGCCGCTGGTGGCGGGGCTGTCGCTAGGCCTCATGCGGCCGGGCAAGGGGTTGATGGTGGCCCTGCAGATGGATCATTCCTCCCCCATCGGGGGAGGGGGACCGCGAAGCGGTGGAGGGGGCAAACCCCAAGCTCTAAAATCTGCGGCCAGCCCCCTCCACCACCCTTCGGGCGGTCCCCCTCCCCCGGCGGGGGAGGAATAGATGCGGCGACGCTTTCCCTTCGGGTTGACGATCGTTTGCGCTGTGGCTCTGGCCCTGCTGATCGGCCTGGGCAGTTGGCAGGTTCAGCGGTTGCAGTGGAAACAGGGACTGATCGCGCGGTCGGAGGCGGCGGCGACGCTGCCGCCCGTGTCGCTGAATGCGCTGGCGCAACTGCCTGACCCCGAGTTTCGCAAGGCCGTCCTGACCTGCGACTTTCAGAACCAGCCCTTTGTCGAGCTTCAGTCCATCCATGACGGCCAGGCCGGGGTGCGTCTGATCTCCGCCTGCGAGGGCTGGCTGGTCGATCTGGGCTTCGTCGCCGATACGGTCAGCACGCGTCCTGCCCGTCAGTCCGCCGCCATTCCTGCCATCGTCGCGGAGGCGCGCCGGGTAGAGGCCCCCAACGGCTTTGCTCCACCCCCGGACGGCAACCGCTTCTATGCCCGCGACACCGCCGCCATGAGCCGCGCCCTGGGCATGCAGGGGGCGGTACGGCCCTATGTCCTGTTCGCCACCGGTTCGGCCTGGCCGCAATGGGCCGAGTTGCAGCCGTCCGCTCCGCCGCCCGCCTTTTCGAACAACCACCTAGGCTATGCCCTGACCTGGTTCGGCCTGGCGCTGGCGGTGATCGCTTTCTACATCGTGTTGCTGCGCCGCAGATTGCGCGCCGACGGTCTCACCAAAGACACCGAAGAGAGTTCCACCTGACCACCCTCCACACCCTGTCAAATGGCGTTCGCGTCGTCTGCGATCCCATGCCGGGCTTGCGTACTCTGGCCCTGACCGTGGCCGTGCGTGGCGGGGCGCGGTGGGAGGACGAGGCGCGCTCCGGCTGGTCCCATTGCCTCGAGCATCTGGTGTTCAAGGGCGCGGGCGACATGGGTGCGCGTGACATTGTCGAGCGGGTCGAGGCCGAAGGCGGCTCCATCAACGCCTCGACCGGCTATGAGCGGACCAGTTTCGACATCCGGGCGCTGGACGGGTCCCTGCCTCTGGCCATGCAGGTCCTGTCCGATCTG
This sequence comes from Brevundimonas sp., assembly GCF_016463295.1. Lineage (GTDB taxonomy): Bacteria > Pseudomonadota > Alphaproteobacteria > Caulobacterales > Caulobacteraceae > Brevundimonas. Next base: position 19,851 of record NZ_JAEMRO010000030.1, on the reverse strand, counting down.
GTGTTCCGCCCGACGCTGGATTCCGCAGAGATCGAACGCGAAAAGGATGTGGTCGCCCAGGAGATCGCCGAGGCCTTCGACACGCCCGACGACCATGTCTTCGAAATGGCCCAGACGCGGGCCTGGGCCGGTCAGCCGCTGGGCCGGCCGATTCTGGGGTCGGTCGAAAGCCTGAAGCCTCTGGATCGCGACAGCATTGGCCACTGGCGAGCCCAACTGTATTCGCCCGACCGCATGGTGGTGGTGGTGTCGGGAGCGGTGAACGAGACCGAACTTCTGGCCTTGGCCGAGCGCTGGTTCGGCGACCAGGTCGCGACGCCCGCCCAGGTTCCGGATGAGCCGCACTTCATCGGCGGCGACGCGGCCCTGACCCGGCGGATCGAACAGGCCAACATCGTCTTCCAGCTGCCCGCCCCCTCCGCGCGCGACGCGACCTATACGGCTGCGCGGCTGATGACTGAAATCCTCGGCGGCGGCATGGCGTCACGTCTGTTCCAGAGCGCGCGCGAGCAGCGCGGCCTGGCCTATGCCATCGACGCCTATCACGAGCCCTATGAGGATGCGGGCATTCTCGGCATCTATGCGGGGGCGTCTGCCGACCGGGCCGTCGAACTGGCCCAGGTTTGTGCCGCAGAGCTGAAGATGCTGGCAACAGAGGGGCCGACGGCCGTCGAGCTTTCGCGGGCCAAGGCCGTTCTGAACGCGGGGCTGTGGATGTCGGACGAAAGCCCGGCGTCGCGCGCGGGACGGCTTGCGGCCCAGGTGCTGATCTTCGGCCAGCCCATCGCGTCCCAGACCATGGCCGACCGGACCCTTGCCCAGACCGTCGAGGACGTCAGGGCGGCGGCGGCAGGGACGCTGAGCGCCGGTCTGGCTGCCACGGCGGTGCTAGGTCCGAAAGCGGCGGCGCCGGCGGGCCGGGCATTCCGGAACGCCCTTTTCGCCTGATCGTTCGCGGGCTAGTCTTAGCCCATGGCCCTGCTGGACTGGATCACCGAAGCGAGCGGGCCTGTGGTCAAGGGCCAAGGGGTCATCCTGCGCCTGCCCCGCGGTGCCGACTATGAAGCCTGGGCGGAGCTGCGGCAGGCCTCGCAAGATTATCTCCAGCCTTGGGAGCCGCTCTGGCCGGACGACGACCTCAGCCGTGCGGCTTACAGGCGCCGGATGTCGGTCTATCAGCGCGAGCGGGAGGCGGGGAATGCCTGGCCCTTCTTCGTGTTCGACGAACGGTCGCGCGCGCTGCTCGGGGCGATCACCCTGTCCAACGTGAGGCGCGGCGTGGCCGAGACCGCGACCCTGGGCTACTGGATCGGTCAGCGCTACGCGGGGCGGGGCCATGGCACGGCCGCCGTGCGGGTCGCCGTGGACTATGCCTTCGAGGGTTTGCGGCTGCACCGGGTGGAGGCGGCGTGCGTGCCGCATAATCAGGCGTCGCGCCGGGTACTCGAAAAGTCGGGGTTCGCTCTTGAGGGCCGGGCAAAGGCTTATTTGAAAATTAACGGCGATTGGGCAGATCATCTTCTGTTCGGCGTCGTGAATGACGGCACCAAACGCGGCGGCTGATTCCCGGCTGCCCAGTCAGGACCGGATTTTGCGTTGAACACTCGTTCCAGAAGTCTGGCCTGGGATGCGACGACGGCGATCGAGGCGCTGGCCGCCGCCGATACGGCGCTGTGGATCTGGACGCCGTCCGAGGACCAGATGCGGTTCACGGGGGCGACGCGAGCACTTGGTCTTGGACCCCTTGCCCCGGAATGCACGGGCGCGGCCTTCTGTGCCGTGGCCATGCCACAGGACCGGACGCTGGCCGAACGTATCCTGAAGCCGCAGGAGGAGGGGACAGAGGTCGCCGTGCGGCTGCGCATGCGCGATGCCCAGACCTGCATCTGGCGGGGCGTCTGGCTGGAGGACGGCCTTCGCGCGGCCGGTGTCGTGGCGCTGGAGACCAAGTTCGCGGCCTCGGAACGCGATGTGCTGACCGGTCTGCTCGATCGCCGGGCCTTTGTCGCTCGGCTCGGTGAGACTCTGACGCAACCTGGCGAGTACGAGATTGTTGTCGCCGATGTCGATCGATTGCGCCGCCTGAACGAAGCCCTGGGTCATGACCGGGCCGACATGGTTCTGGCCGCGCTCGGCTCGCGCCTGGCCGCCGCCTTCGTACAGAACGCCCACTCGGCCCGCATCGGCGAGGACGAATTCGCCGTCGTCGTGCCGCGCGGCAGCGGCAGCGCGACCGAGCGGATGCGTGAAGCTCTGGAACAGCCGCTGCGCATCGCCGGCTTCGACATCTACCCGACCGTTTCGATCGGAGCGGCCAGTGCCGAGGGCGGGCCGGATGCGGCCGACCCGTCCGAACTGCTGCGCCGGGTCGAACTGGCCGTCGAACAGGCCAAGAGCGTGGGGCGCGGCGGCATCGCCGCCTATGGTCGGGCGCTGGAGACCGACAGCCTGTCGCGTCTGGCGCTCGAATCCGACCTGCGCAACGCGTTCCTGCGCGGCGAGATCGAGCCCTTCTATCAACCGGTGGTGAACCTTCAGACCGGGGCCGTCGCGGGCTTCGAGGCCCTGTGTCGCTGGCGGCATCCGACGCGCGGCCTGGTGCCGCCGGACGCCTTCCTCGGCCTCGCCGCCGAGATGGGGCTGATGAACGACCTGGGCCTGCTGATGATGACCCAGGCCTCGCGCCAGCTGGCCGAATGGCTGGCGCGGCATCCGACGGCGGGCAAGCTGTTCTGCAGCGTCAATCTGTCAGTGGGAGAGATCGAACGTCCGCGCCTGGTCGAGGACGTGACCCGCATCATCGCCGAGGCGGGCCTGCCCGCCGGTGCGCTGAAGCTGGAGGTCACCGAGGGCGACATCATGCGCGACACCAGCCGCGCGGCCGAGGTGTTGCAGCAGCTGAAGGATGCGGGCGCGTCGCTGGCGCTGGACGATTTCGGGACCGGCTTCTCGTCCCTGACCTGGTTGGCCAAGCTGCCGTTCGATACGCTGAAGATCGATCGCTATTTCGTCCTGACGATGGACAAGGACGAGGGCTCGGCCAAGATCGTCAAGTCGGTCGTCAACCTGGGACGCGACCTGTCGCTGGAGGTCGTGGCCGAGGGTGTGGAGAACGCCGGCCTCGCCGCCCTGCTTCTGGATGCCCAATGCCACTACGGTCAGGGCTTCGGCTATGCGCCCGCGCTGCCCGCCCAAGAAGCCGAGGTCTATCTGAACGAGTCCCTCGCCGATGGCACGGCCCCGATCAAGGCGCGGTCGGCGTAACGGGGGAATGATGTTCAGGATCGTGCTGGTTCTGCTGTGGGCGGTTCTGTGGTGCGCATCGCTCGCTCTGCCCGTAGTCTTCGACTGGCGTGGGATCACCGTACTCGTATGGGGATGGTTCGGCGTCTCGAACGGTCAGTTCGGATGGTTAGCCAACCTAACCCTTCCGTGCGTCGCGCTCTTTACGCTGGCCAAAGGCACATGGGTAGTCGCACGTTTGAGTATAGCGGCCCTCCAGATTTGCTTGGCAGCAAACGCGCTATTCTGGAACTGGGTAGCGGATGGGGCTGGTGTACACGCCATAGAGGCGTTCGGTCCCGGCTACTATCTGTGGCTGGGAGTGATGATTGGATCTGCCGTTGTCTTGCTTGCCGTCACGTTCTTGGATGTTCAGGCTCGAAAGCGGTCTTCACTCTTAAGCCCGCCCGCTCTGCCCTGACAGCCAGGCCGGGTCGATGCCCAGGGTGCCCAGGGCCCGGGACCATTTGGCGTCATAGTCGGTGTCGAAGATCAGGTCGGCGTCGGCCTCGGTCGTGATCCAGACGTTTTCGCCCATCTCGTCGTCCAGCTGACCCTCGCCCCAACCGGCATAGCCCAGCAGCAACACCGAGCGACGCGGACCCGCGACCGGATCGGTCATGGCGATCAGGGCCTCGCGTGTCCCGGTCATGGCCAGACCCTGGCCGAAGGCCATGGAGGCGTCGTCGATCAGCCAGTCGTCGGTATGCAGCACAAAGCCGCGCTCGCGTTCGACCGGACCGCCAATCAGGACGGCGCGGTGGGCGCTGGTGTCGGGTGCCTCGGTCTTCAGCTTGGTCAGGACGTCCTTGAGGTCGACTCCGGGCGCGGGCCGATCCAGCCGCAGGCCCATGGCATGGTCGGGCTCATGCGCGCAGACCAGGATGACGGCATGCTCGAACCGGGGATCGCTGATGCCGGGCATGGCCACCAGCAGACGTCCGACGAGGGATTGGAAATCGTCCATTCTTCTATCATCGGGTCACGTTCGCCGCGACGCAAGACATTGACCCGTCGCATGTGGGTGCCGGTCATGATCAGCCTTGGCGGCAGGAGCCGGTGCGCCTATCTGGGCGTTGAGACATCTCTCACCCACATCGGAGCCTGCCCATGACCATCCAGATCGGCGATCGCATTCCTTCGGCGACCCTGACCCGTGCCACGGATGACGGCCCGAAGCCGATCACCACCGACGAACTGTTCGGCGGCAAGACGGTCGCCCTGTTCGCCGTGCCCGGCGCATTTACTCCGACCTGTTCGGCGCGCCATCTGCCGGGCTTCAAGGATCATCGCGGTGACCTGTCAGCCAAGGGCGTGGACACCATCGCCTGCATCTCGGTCAACGACGGTTTTGTCATGGGGGCCTGGGCCGACAGCCAGGGCATCGGCAAGGACGACATCCTGATGCTGGGCGACGGCAACGGCGACTTCACCCGCCAGATCGGACTGTCGATGGACGCCAAGGGCTTCGGCATGGGCGAGCGGTCGCAGCGCTATTCGATGATCGTGAAGGACGGTGTCGTCGAGCAGCTGAATGTCGAGCAGGGCGGCGAGTTCAAGGTGTCTTCGGCCGAGCACCTGCTGGGCCAGCTCTAGGAGTGTCAGGCGGCGGCGCTGGTTTCCAGCGTCGCCTGCTCCATCGTCATCACATGAGTGATGGCCCCGATCAGCATGGGCGGTGTGATCGGCTTGGGCACGAAATAGGTCATGCCGGCGTCCGTGCAGTCCTGGATGTCACGCGGAGAGGTGTCGGCGGTAACGGCGATGATCGGGGTGCGGGCATTGGGGCCGTTGCCCGCCCGGATGCGCCGCGTGGTCTCGCGCCCGTCCAGTTCGGGCATCCGCACATCCATGAAGATCAGGTCGAAGGCATTGGTCCGGCAGATGTTCAGCGCCGCCATGCCGTCGGCGGCCGTGTCGATGTCGCAGCCCAGCGGTTGAAGGATCAGCTGAATGGCGCGCCGGTTGATGTCGTGGTCATCGACGACCAGAACCCGCATCGGCCGGCCCTCATCCTCGTCTGCCACAGGCTCGGGAGCCGCCTCGGTCGGGACGGTGTCAGTTTCCCCAGACGCTGGTTCGTGCTCGACGACCGCGGGCCGGGGGGGCGGCGACGTCAGGGCGACGGGCGCAGCGGCCACGGCAGCCAGACCTTGGGCGATCGCATCGCGACTCGCCTGATCCAGAACCATCGAGGCGGCAGGGACGGTCTCGGTCGCTTCCAGATGCAGCGCCAGGGTGAAGGCCGCGCCTTGGCCCGGTCGGCTGCGCGCGGTCAGACGCCCGCCCATCAGGCCCGCCAGCTGACGACTGATGGCCAGACCCAGGCCGGTTCCGCCGTGGGTCGCGCTGACGCCGTCGATGGTCTGGTCGAAGGGGGTGAACAGGCGCGACAGCTGGTCGGGCGTCATGCCGGGGCCGGTATCGGCCACCTCGATCAGGACGGCGTGGCCCCCTGCGTCTTCCGCCCAGGCATTCAGGCGCAGGGTAATCGCGCCCGTCTTGGTAAACTTGATCGCATTGGAGATCAGATTGTTCAGCACCTGACGCAGCCGCATGGGATCGCCGCGCACATGGGCCGGAATCGTCGCCGCCCCCTCGACGCGCAGACGCAAGCCCTCGGCGCGCACAGGCCCATCCCATAGCCGGACCGTCTGGGTCAGCAAATCCCGCAGGTTGAAGTCGATGGTGTCGACCGTCATGTGGCCGGCGTCCAGCTTGGCGTGGTCCAGCAGGTCGTCGAGCAAGGCCTTCATCATATAGCCGGCGTCGCTGATCAGCCGGGCCTGACCTCGCGCGCTCGAGTCGGTCGCGCCCTGCTCCAGCTGGGATGCACCGGTCAGAATGGCGGTAATCGGTGTGCGTAGATCATGGCCGATGGCGGCCAGAAAGGCGCTGCGGCCTTCCATGATGCGTTCGGCATCCAGCCGCTTCTGATCGGCCTCGATACGGGCCGTGGCCTCTGCGGATTGGGCGGCGTTCAGCTTGGTCCACATGGAATAGGCAAAGCCCATGAAGACGGCCACGGAAATGGCCGCCGCCACGACCAGTGTGGACGACGCTCCATAGATGTACATGAAGACCGGCGTCAGGATCATGTAGATCGACTGCGGCGCGATGGTCAGCAGCAGCACCGCCAGCGAGCGCGGCGAGTTGATGATCGAATAGGTCGCCGAGCCCGTCATCATGATGACGGCACACAGCCCGCCCATGGGCCCGCCGACCAGCCACAGCGGTATGGTCAGACTGCCGTAGTAGCAGGAGTTGGCGGCCAGGGTCAGCCAGCCGAAGGCGCGGCGCGCTCCTGTGAGTCGGGGCGCGCGGCCGGACAGCATGGGTCGGAAGGTCCAAACATCGACGGCCTGGACAACGAAATAGCCAGCCAGCCAAATCAGGCTGAAGACACTGCCCAGCAGGGGCGTGAAGACCATGGCCGTGATGGCGGCAATACACAGGCGCACCGGCAGGGCCTTGCGGCGCTGACGGATCGCAGCGCTCCAGTCGCTGCGGGTCTCGGGCGAGGATGTGACCGTGGCGAGCGCCATGCGAGGTTCCGACATGGGCGATTGGCCCACCTGAAACCTATGGCAGACCGGCCCTAACGCTCCGTCAACGTGCAGTTCCGACCGCTTCGGCCACGCTTGTGAAGCCATCGTCGCGCAGGCACTGGACCAGATCGCGCTTGATGCGTCCGACCAGGCCCGGCCCGCCATAGATCAGGGCGGAATACAGCTGAACGGCGGCGGCCCCGGCGCGGATGCGGTCATAAGCTTCTTGACCGCTGTCGATGCCCCCGACGGCGATCAGCGGCAGCCGGGCCTTGGAGGCTGCAGCGGCGGCGCTCAAGGCCGCGCGGGCACGGGCCTGAAGTGGCCGCCCCGACAGACCGCCTGCCTGATCGCGATCCCGGGCTGTCAGGCTGTCGGGGCGATCGAGCGTGGTGTTGGAAACGATCAGGGCGTCGATGCGGTGATCGATCGAGGCTTCCACGATCAGGGCGATCTCGTCCGGTGTCAGATCGGGTGCGATCTTCAGGAACACTGGCGTGGGATCGTCTCCGCGCGCCTCGGTCAGCCGCCCCAGCAGATCGTCCAGCGCGGCCCGCCCCTGCAGGGCGCGAAGGCCCGGCGTATTGGGCGAAGAGACGTTGACGGTGACATAGTCCGCCAGCCCCTTCAGCCGTTTGAGGCCGGTGACATAGTCCGCCGCCTTGTCCTCGGTGTCCTTGTTGGCCCCCAGATTGGCCCCGACAACGGCATCGGTCGGGCGCGCCTTCAATCGGTCGGCGAACGCCTCCAGCCCGGTATTGTTGAACCCCATCCGATTGATGATCGCCTGATCCTCGGCCAGCCGGAACAGGCGCGGGCGAGGATTGCCGGGCTGGGCGACGGGTGTCACCGAGCCGCATTCCACGAAGCCGAAGCCGAGCCGCGACAGGCCGCGCAAGGCCTCGCCGTTCTTGTCCAGTCCTGCCGCCAGGCCGACAGGATTGGGCAGGTCCAGCCCGGCCAGGCGCGTTCTCAGGATAGGATCATCGGGCGAAGCCGCCGGCAGTGGCAGGGTCTGCAGCGCGCGGATCGCCAGGCCGTGAGCCGTTTCAGGGTCGAGCAGGCGCAGGGCGGCGGCCCCAAGGTCGGACAGGCTCATGGCGCGGCCTCTGCGGGCCAAGTCGTGCCGCCGTCAGCGAAGCGGGGCATGCCGGTGCCGTTGATCGCCAGTCCGCGCACAAGGCCGACGGCCGTCATCGGCAAATCGCCGTAGATGTGAGGAAACAAATCCCCGCCGCGCGACGGCTCCCAGCGAAGGGTGTTAGCCAGGGCCGTCAGGTCGACTTCTACCAGGCGTAGGTCCTCGCGGCCCGCATAGTGCTTGCTGGCCGTGCCCGGCAGTTGTTCGGCGGTGGACAGGTGGATGAATCCGTCGGCCCGGTCCAGCACCGAACCGCGATAGACCCCATCGGCTCGCGCCGCCTGCCATTCGCGTCCATCGACGAGCTTGTAGGCGATCGCGGTCATGCGCCGGCCAGATCGCGGGGCTGCAGGAAGGCCTCGAAGGTGCAGCGTCCGGCCACATCGACGGTAAAGACAGCACAGGCCCCGGGCGGAAACCCACCGCTCATCTGGTCAAGCACGGCCGGAGAGGCGGCGCTTTCGACCAGATATTCGACGGCCAGCAGATGAATGCCGGGATTGTGGGCCACGAGCATCAGACAGCCCGCCGCATCCTCCACTGCCTCGACGGCACGCCGCAGGGTTTCCGCACCCGCATTGTAGAGGGAATCCTGTTCGCGCAGATCGACGTCGCCGAAGGCCTCGTGCGCAAGGTCCCAGGTCTGCCGCGTACGCGCGGCGGCGGACACCAGGGCCAGGTCGGGGCGCAGGCCCTTTGCCGACAGGGTGCGACCCATCTGCGCCGCATCGGCCCGCCCGCGCGCGGACAGCACGCGGTCGCGGTCGTCGCCCGAGGGAGCCGCCCGCTCGGCCTCGGCATGGCGCATCAGGATCAGTCTTTGCATGGACAGCCCTTTAGGGGCGTTCGGGCCGAACCGCCAGATCGCCGCGCACGCGCGAGGCAGGTTGTGGTGCCAATGCCGGTGTCCTGACCGGTACAGTCGCGACGGCACCGCCGGGTCTGACGCGCGCATAGGCCTGACGCGTTGCTTCCAGCAGAATGACCCCCGCCGCGCCGGGCATCACATGGCGCCCGATCTGCTCAAGCCCATCGGCCAGTGGCAAAAGCGGCCCCCAGGGCGGGACATACAGGGTCTGGGACCAGGCAGTCGGTTCCAGGCCGGCGCTGCGCACCAGCCGCTCCAGTTGTCGCCGGGTAAACGGTCGCCCATGGCCGAAGGGTGTGTTCTCGGCCCGTGCCCACAGACCCCCGCGCGCGGCCGCGACCAAAATAATCCGCCCCGCCGGGGCCAGAACCCGCACGGCTTCGTTCAGCAAGCCTTGGGCATCGTCGGCTTCTTCCAGCGCATGGACCAGCAGGACCCGATCGAACGCTCCCGCGCCGAACGGGAGTGCACGGTCGTCAACCAGGACGGTGCGGTTCTTGCCGATCGATGGCCAGTGCTCGACCCCCTGACCGCCCGGCATGGCCGCGACCAGACGGCGCGCACCGATGAAGGCGTCCAGCCACGGCGTGGCATAGCCGATCCCCAGGACGTCGCAGTTGACGGCCTCGCCCCAGGCATCGTCCAGACGGCGCGCCAGCAGGCGCCGGACCAGCGCCCCGGCAGGCTCGCCATAGAAGGTTCGAAGCTCTTCGATGCTGTGGCGCATGTCCGCAGCATAGGCCGGACGGTGCCGGCCTGCTAGGATGCGGCATGACCCTGGATGTGCGCCTGTTTCCCTGCCTGAACGACAACTATGGCCTACTGATCCGGGATGCCGCGACCGGCATGGTCGCTGCGGTCGATACGCCGGATGCGGAGGCGATCCTGGCCGACCTGGATGCGTCCGGCTGGGGGCGGCTGGACCTGATTCTGAACACGCACTGGCATCCCGATCACACTCAGGGAAACGCCCGCCTGAAGGCGGACACCGGCTGCCAGATTGTGGGGCCGGAAGAGGTGCGCCGCGTCTCGGCGCTGGATCGCAAGGTCGAGGGCGGCGACACGGTGATGCTAGGGCAGACGGCGTTGCGAGTATTCGAGGCACCCGGACACACCTTGGGTCACGTCGTCTATCACGCCCATGAAGTGGGCCAGGCTTTCGTTGGAGATGTGCTGTTCCCGCTCGGCTGCGGGCGCTTGTTCGAGGGCACGCCAGAGCAGATGTGGGACAGTCTGCAGGCCATCGCAGCCTGGCCGGACGACACGGTGATCTGGTCCGCTCATGAGTATACCGCCGCCAATGCCCGGTTCGCCTTGAGCCTGGACGACCGGCCGGAAATGGCGGCGCATGCGGCCCGTATCTTCGCGGCGCGGGAGGCGGGGCGACCGACGGTACCGACGACGCTGGCGGTCGAGAAGGCGTTCAACCCGTTCCTGAGAGCGGCGAACGCAGCCGAGTTTGCCGCGCGTCGGGCCGCCAAGGACAGCTTCAGCGGTTAGGGGTGCGCGGTTCGGGCAGCAGGGCGCGAATGACCCGAGAGGACGATGGGCGACCGGCCTGTCCCTGACTGGGGTCGACGACGACGACCAACCGCCCCCTGCTGTAGGTCACGGAGGCGCGTGCGCCCTCGGTGATGGTGATGCTGCGCAGGCCGCTCAGGCTAGAGCGGGAGCTGGGCGAGCGGGCGATGCGGGCCACCGCGTCGGTGGTGACGATGAGGGCCTCGACACAAAGCGCTTCGGACTGGTCGCCATCCAGATTGATCTCGATCAGCCGACCCAGGGCCTGGCTCAGCATCACGCTGCGCCGCGCCATCAGATCCCAAAGACGTATGGGGCCTAGGGTGGGTGGAGCGAGGCTCTGGCCCGCCCCGACGTAGGAGGCGGGCGACCCTCCGGGCGATCGAGCGGTGAAGACGGTGATAGCACCGCCCTGGGTGACACGCAGGACCTGCTCACCCGCATCGTTGCGATAGATGACGTCGCCTCTCGGTGCTGCCGTCGGGCGCAAGACCCACGTCTCTTCGCGCCGCTCGAACCGAACCAGGGGGCGGGAGCCCGACCGGTCGATCATGAACGCCTCGCCGGATTCGGCGACGTACCGACCGCTGGGCGGGAGCGTGGGCGAAGGCGAGCCCTGGGCGCGCAGGCGATTGCTCTGTTCGGCCTGGGCGTTGCTGCGGGTCTGGGCCGAGGCGGTGTCTGCAATCGTCAGCAGGGACAGGGCCCCCGCCACAACGGCAAGCGCCATCATGGTCGGAAGCGGCCGTCGCGCCCTTCTGACACTCGCCAAGATCATGAGCCGATTGGTGAAACCCGCGCGCGGCGGATTTTGGGCAGGCTTGCGGTCAACCGACCAGATACTGACCGCCGTTCAACGACAGGGTGCAACCTGTGACATATCCGGCACGCTCGCCACACAGCCAGGACACCATGTCGGCGATCTCTTCGCCCTTGCCCAGGCGTCCGACGGGGATCTGGGCGATGATGCCGGCCAGAACCTTCTCGTCCATCGCCCCGACCATTTCGGTGTCGATATAGCCCGGCGCGATGCAGTTGACGGTGACGCCCTTGCGCGCATTTTCCAGGGCCAGGGCCTTGGTAAAGCCGATCATGCCGGCCTTGGCGGCGGAATAGTTGGTTTGGCCGATCTGGCCCTTCTGACCATTGATCGAGGAGATGTTGACGATCCGGCCGTGACCCCGGTCCCGCATGCCGGTGATCACTTGGCGGGTCATGTTGAAGACGCTGTCCATGTTGACGCGGATCACGTCGGACCACTGGTCGTGGCTCATCTTGTGAAAGAAGCCGTCGCGGGTGATGCCGGCGTTGTTGATCAGCACGTCGATGGGGCCCAGCTCGGCCTCGACTTCCTTCACCGCGCGCTCGCAGTCCTCGAACGAGCCAACGTTGCCCTTGACCACCATGACGCCCAGTTCGCGCGCCGTGGCTTCGGCCGCTTCCGTATTGCCGGAATAGCCGGCGGCGACGGACAGGCCGTCTTCCTTCAGCCGCTGAACGATCGCCTTGCCGATGCCGCGGGTCCCACCCGTGACCAGAGCCACTCGTGCCATGTGCGTATCCTGTCCTCTGGCGGGAGCCTCTCAGATGGGCTCCCTGCGCTGGACGGACCCTAGACCGGCCTTGTCGCGGGCATCAACCGCCGAGCCGTAAAAACTGGCAGCCGATCAGGCCGCCAGCTTTTCGATGTCCAGCACGAAGCGGTAGCGGACGTCGGACTTCTCCATCCGCTCATAGGCCTCGTTGATGCGATCCGGCGCGATCAGTTCGATGTCGCAGGCGATGTTGTTGGCGGCGCAGAAGTCCAGCATCTCCTGGGTCTCGCGGATGCCGCCGATCAGCGAGCCGGCCACGCGCCGGCGACGCCACAGAAGGGGCATGGCGAAGACCGGCATCCCCTCGGTCGACAGGCCCAGCATGACCATGGTGCCGTCCTTGGCCAGCAGGTTCAGGTGTCCGGCGATCTCGTGCGTGGCCGAGACGGTGTTGATGATCAGGTCGAACTTCTCGGCCGCCGCCTTCATCGCATCCTTGTCGGAGTTGATCAGGAAATGCTTGGCCCCCATCCGCTCGGCATCGGCCTTCTTGCGGTCGGAGGTGGACAGGACGGTGACTTCCGCCCCCATGGCCGCAGCCTGTTTGACCGCCATGTGACCCAAGCCGCCCAAGCCGACAACGGCGACCTTCGAGCCCGGTCCGACGTTCCAGGTCTTCAGCGGCGAATAGGTCGTGATGCCCGCACACAGCAGCGGCGCGGCCGCATCCAGAGGCAGGCTGTCGGGAATGTTCAGCACATAGTTCTGATCCACCACGATGGCGTCGGAATAGCCGCCCTGGGTGATCGTCTGGCCGACCTCGCCGCCCTTGGGATCGGGCGAGCCATAGGTCTGGGTCATGCCGGGGACGCAGTATTGCTCCTCGCCTTCCTGGCAGGGTTTGCACTGGCGGCAACTACCGACCATGCAGCCGACGCCGACCCGGTCGCCTTCCTTGAAACGGGTGACATTGGCCCCGACGGCGGTGACGACGCCCGCGATCTCGTGGCCCGGCACGATGGGGTAGGTCGTGTTGCCCAGGTCGTTCTTCACGATGTGCAGGTCGGAGTGGCAGACGCCTGCGAACTTGATGGCGATGGCCACATCGTCCGGACCCGGATCGCGCCGCTCGAAACTGTAGGGAGCCAGCGGCTTGTCGGACGCGGTGGCGGCAAAGGCGCGGGTGGCGATGGGCATGGGTGGACCTCCGTGATCAGTGGCTCAGGTGAGGCCGACGGTCCCGCTTCGCAACGCCCTCAGCCCAGTTTCTTTATCAGCGCCTGCGCTGCCGCCGGGTTGCGCACCTTTGCGCCCGAAATGAAATAGGCGAAGACGTCGCCGCGTTTCGCCCAGGCCTTGGTCTGGTTCGCCACCGCATCCAGTTCGTCGGAGGTCATGCCCATGGGTTCATCCTCGCGGCTGGACATCAGCCGGGCATAGGTAAAGTCGGCCGTCGGCTGGTCGATCCGGGGCCATTCGGGGGCCTCGTCGTCGACGGCATAGACGATGGCCGCGCCGTATTTCGCCGCCAGATCGTAGAACTGCGGGGTGTCGAAGGTCGGGCTGCGGACCTCCAGCGCATGGCGCAGACGCAGGCCGTCCTTCTCGGTGGGCAGCAGCTTCAGAAAGCCCTCGAAATCCTCGGCATCGAACTTCTTGGTCGCCATGAACTGCCAGTTGATCGGTCCCAGCTTGTCGCCCAAGGCTGTCAGCCCCTGATCCAGGAAGCGATCGAAGCTCTCCTTGCCCTCGCTCAAGACCTTGCGATTGGTGCAGTAGCGGCTGGCCTTGACCGAAAAGACGAACCCGTCAGGCGTCTCGTCGCGCCACTTCATCCAGCTGTCGGGCTTGAAGGTGGAATAGTAGGTGCCGTTGATCTCGATGCTCGTGAGCGCTCGGCTGGCGAACTCCAGCTCGCGTTTCTGGACCAGATCGGACGGATAGAAGACGCCGCGCCACGGCTCATAGGTCCAGCCGCCGATGCCGATGTGAATGGAGTGGGTCATAGGTCGTCACCTATCGGGTCAGATATCCAGTTCTCGCGTGCCGAACGAATGCGTAAGATAAAGATGCCGTCATTTTCGATCTCGTAGATGATGACGTGCGCGTCTTGCGAGTAGGCCCGCACGGGCGGTACCACTTCAGTTCTCAGCCTGGTGACCTCTGGATACTGGCTCAGATAGTCAAACGTTTGTTCCAGGTCTGTCAGATAACGTTCCGTCCGCGCCGGCCCGAAACGCTCCAAGCCGTCCCAGAAAATCATTTCCAGATCGAGATCAGCCGCCCGCGAAAGCCGGTATCGGCTCATGCAGCGCCCTTGCGACGTTCGAACTCAGCCTTCGCCGCTTCGAATATCTGCCGGGGCGTTCTGTCGGAAACGCCGCTTGCACGTCCCTCGTCGATCAGCCGCTGCATGGTGGCGATCTTTTCTGCCTTGATCTGCTCGCGCCGGATCAGATCGCGAACGACATCGCTGGAGTTGCCATAGCGACCCGTTCGGGTCTGGTCTTCGACCCAATCCTTCATAGCATCGGGAAGGGAGATGTTCATAGTGGCCATCACCAGAAGATCGCCTTTATGGCAATCCTTGTCAATTGCTGGCCTTGGTGAGAAATCCTTCACCCCGCGATTGCCGCCTGCATCCCGGCCAGCAGGCTGGCGGCGGTGATGGGTTTGGGGACGTGGTGGTCGGCACCGGCGGCGAAGGCCTGGTCGCGATGTTCAGCCATGGCGTTGGCGCTGAGCATGACGATGGGCGTACGCGGCCGCGCAGGGGTGTCGGCTTCGAGCTCGCGGATCGCACGGGTGGCAGTCAGGCCGTCCATCACCGGCATCTGCATGTCCATCAGGACGATGTCGAACAGGCCGCGCTGGAATGCCGCCAGGGCCTGCGCACCGTCGTCCACGGTGACTACCTCCGCCCCGTGTGTGCCCAGGATGAGCTGGACCACACGCTGATTGGTGGGATGGTCCTCGGCCAGCAGGACGCGTAGGGCGGGCAGGGGGACATCCGCGACCTCGGGCTGGCGAGGTTCGGCCCTGGCAAGGCCAGTCTCCAGGCGCACGAGCGGCAGCTCGACTATGAACCGGCTCCCGACACCGGGGGTGGAGGTCGCCGAGATGCGGCCGCCCATCAGTTCGACGAGGGCCTGACAGATCGACAGGCCCAGTCCGGTGCCACCGAAGCGGCGTGTGATGCTGGTGTCCGCCTGGGTGAAGCGGTCGAACAGGCGCCGGGCATGATCCGGGCCGAAGCCCACGCCGGTGTCCTCGACCTCGAACCGCAAGAGGGCGTGTCCGTCTTCGTCATCCGAGACGGCGAAGCGGACGGTGACCGAACCGATCGCGGTAAACTTGACGGCGTTGGACAGCAGATTGCCCAGCACCTGACGGATGCGGGTGCTGTCGCCGATGAATGTACCGTGAGCATCGGCCGGGCGCTCGACGATGAAGGCCAACTCGCGATCTTCGGCGCGCAGTCGCATCAGATCGAGGGGTGCGGCGATGGCTTCGTCCAGATCGAAGGCGCGGGCCTCGATGTCCAGCTGTCCGGCCTCGATCTTGGAGACGTCCAGGATGTCGGAGACCAGCCGTTCCAGTGTGCCGCCGGAGGCCGAGATCAGCGAGACCATCTCGGCCTGTTCGGGGCTGAGGGCGGTGCGGGACAGTGCGTCGACGATGCCGATGACGCCGTTCAGGGGCGTACGAATTTCGTGGCTCATATTGGCCAGAAAGTCGGACTTGGCGCGGTTGGCTGTTTCGGCGGCGGTCTTGGCCTCGATCAGGGCGCGTTCGGCGGCGACCTTTTCGGTGACATCGCGGGCCACGCCATAGATGCGGTCGCCGAACCGGTGGGCGCGCCATTCCAAGGTGACGTCGTGACCGTCCCTGTGGCGATAGCGGTTAACGTGGCCGACGACGGGGTCGCCTGGTCGGCGGTTTTCCACCTCGACGACGCTGTCTAGGGTGCCCGAAAGGTCTTCAGGATTGAGCAGGTCCAGCAGGCGCCGACCCTCGATCTCATGCGGGTGGTAGCCCAGGACGGTGAACCAGGAGGCGCTGGCCTTGACCACCAGACCTTCCAGATCGCGAACCACCAGCAGGTCAAGCGAGACGTCAAAGAAGGTGTCCAGATCGACCCGCGCCACGTCACCGGTACCGACGACGTCGGGCGAGGTGGCGAGGGTCAGGCAGGTCATCGGCAACGCTTCCTACTGGGAACACCACTCGTCTAGCCGGGAGGGGTTAAGGTCACCTTTGCAGTGACAGATCAGTAGGCGAAATCGCGATAGATCCGCCCGACGTCGCCCTGCCAGTCGCCGTGATACAGGTCCAGCAACCGCTCGGCGGGAGTGATCCCGCTGTCAGCGATGTCTTCCAGTTCCGACAGGTAGCCGCGCTCGTCCACCATCCCGCCGCTGAAGCGGGCACGGTTCTTGAGGCCCTGTTTGGCGATATTGACCAGGTCGACGGCGATGTCGCGCACACTGCGGCCCGCGACCTCGGCCTTCAGGCCCAGGCGGGTCACGTCGCGGCGCAGGCGCTCGTGGTCGGCGATGTCCCAGTCCTTGACCAGATCCCAGGCGGCGGCCAGCGACGGCGCATCATACAGGACACCGGCCCACAAGGCCTGCAAGGCGCAGATGCGGCTCCACGGACCGCCGTCGGCCCCGCGCATCTCCAGATAGGCCTTGAGACGAACCTCCGGGAAAAGGGTCGTCAGGTGGTCGTTCCAGTCTTTGAGCGTCGCGCGCTCGCGGGGCAGGGCGGGCAGGCCGTCGGTCATGAAGCTACGGAACGACTGGCCCGAGAGGTCCACATAGGTCTCGCCCCGCTTGGCGAAATACATCGGCACGTCGAGCGCATAGTCGGCGTAGCGCTCAAAGCCGAACCCGTCCTGGAAGACGAAGTCCAGCATGCCGGTGCGGTCCGGATCGGTGTCGGTCCAGACATTGGCGCGGGCCGACAGGAAGCCGTTGGGCCTGCCCTCGGTGAAGGGCGAGCAGGCGAACAGGGCGGTGGCGATCGGTTGCAGGGCCAGGGAGGTGCGGAACTTGGCGACCATGTCGGCTTCGCTATCGAAGTCCAGGTTCGACTGGATGGTGCAGGTGCGCAGCATCATGTCCAGGCCCAGGGTGCCCTTCTTGGGCATATAGGCGCGCATGATGCCGTATCGGCCCTTGGGCATGATCGGCACGTCCTCGCGCCGCCACATCGGGTCGAAGCCTGCGCCCAGGAAGCCCAGGTTCAGCTGGTCGGCGACCTGTTTGACCTCCATCAGGTGGCGGCCGGTCTCGTCGCAGATCTCATGCACATCCTTCAGCGGGGCACCGGACAGTTCGAACTGGCCGCCGGGCTCCAGGCTGATGGAAGCAGTCATGCCCTCGGCGTTCCTGCGCTCCAGGGCAATGACGTGGCCGGCTTCCTCGACCGGGCTCCAGCCGAAACGCTGCAGGCCGGTCAGCATGGCCAGAATGCCGCTTTCGCCGTCATAGGCCGGGCGGCGCAGGGTGGTGCGGTCGAAGCCGAACTTCTCGTGCTCGGCCCCGATACGCCACTGGTCGCGGGGCTTGATGCCCTTGGACATGGCCCCGATCAGATCGTCTCTGGATAGCGGCGCGTGATCGGCCATCTGTAACCCCTGCTGTCGCGGCTAGATGGTGGGAAAAGCAGCGCTACTCAAGGGGCTTTGTTGTTTGCCCTATCGCTCGCCGCGCGGCGGCTCGCGGCTTGAGGGCTAACGCTCCCAATCGCCCGCCGCCGCCTGCCACAGGGTCATGGCCGCGATGGCGGCGGTGTCGGCGCGCAGGATACGCGGACCCAGCGATACGGCAGAAGTGAACGGCAGGGCGCGGAGACGGTCTCGCTCTTCCGGTGAGAAGCCACCTTCAGGACCGATCAAGATGGCCCCAGGACCCGGCGCGGTGTCTTTGAGAGCCGCCATCACGGGCGTGCCGCCCGTCTCGTCGCAGAACATAAGGTGGCGACCGTCCTGCCAGGCGTCGAGGATGTCGGACAGCTTCATGGGGTCATCAACGACCGGCACGTCCAGACGTCCCGTCTGTTCGGCGGCTTCCTCGACGATGGCGTCAAGGCGATCCAGACGGATGCGGTCGGCATTGGTGCGCTGGGTCAGCGTCAGGCGGACCCGGCGCGCGCCCAGTTCGGCGGCCTTTTCGACGATGGTCTCGACCCGCGCCTTCTTGACCACGGCGACGATCAGCTCGAGGTCGGGGCCGAAGGTCTGCGGCCGAACCTGTTCCTGCGCCTTCAGGATGACGCCCTTCCTGAGGACCTCGGCGATGGTACAGCGCCACTCGCCGTCCTGACCGTTGAAGACCAGCAGGTCGTCGCCGGCCTTCAGCCGCATCACCTGTGTCAGGTAGCGCGACTGGTCGAGCGTGGGCGCGACTGCGGCACCGGCAGACAGGGGCTGGGGGACGTGGAGGCGGATCATCGGTCGTAGTGATACCGGCATTGGGCGATCAAAAGCGCGTCGTCCGTCACGCGATAGACGAGGCGATGTTCCTGGTCGATGCGCCGCGACCACCATCCGGAGAAATCGCCCTTCAACGGTTCAGGCTTTCCAGTCCCGGAGAAAGGCGTGCGCTGGCATTCCAGGATCAGCCGATTGAGCTTTCGCAGCATCTTGCGATCATGGTCTTGCCAGTGAAGGTAATCCTCCCACCCGTAGGCTTGGAAGGTCAGCTTCATTCTTCGATCAGTTCGCGAACCTGACCGCCGCCCGCATCGAGTTCGGATATCGCTTCACGCAAGCGCGCGGCATTGGCCGGGCTGCGCAGCAGATATTCGGTCTCCTGCCAGGAGGCGAAGTCCTCCAGCGACATCAGCACCGCTGCCGGCTTTCCCCCCTCGCGCGTGATGATGGTGTAGTCATGGTCCGCCGTCACTCGATCAATGGCTGACGCGAGATTTTTGCGGAGTTCGGTGACGGACATCGCGTTCATACCACGAATGTACAGATTTATGTACACTCATGCAAGCGGGCTGTCAGAGCGTCCGTGCGATCAAGAGCTTCATGATCTCGTTCGTGCCGCCATAGATGCGCTGGACGCGGGCGTCCTTGTACAGCTGGGCGATCGGATACTCGTTCATATAGCCATAGCCGCCGTGCAACTGGAGCATCTCGTCGATGGTCTCGCCCTGGATGTCGGTAACCCAGTATTTGGCCATTGAGGCGGTGGCGGCGTCCAACTGACCCTTGAGGTGCAAGCCAATGCAGTGGTCGGTGAAGACCTTGGCAACGGTCAGCTTGGTCTTGACCTCGGCCAGTTTGAACTGGGTGTTCTGGAAGTCGAGGATGCGTTTGCCGAAGGCCTTGCGCTCTTTCACATAGGCGATGGTCTCGGTCAGGCCACGCTCTGCGGCGGCGACGCCCTGGACGGCGATGTTCAGTCGCTCCTGCGGCAGTTGCTGCATCAGCTGGACGAAGCCCTGGCCCTCGTTGCCGCCGATGATGTTTTCGGCGGGGATCTTCACGTCGTTGAAGAACAGCTCTGAGGTGTCGTTGGCCTCCATGCCGATCTTGTGCAGGTTCCGGCCGCGCTCGAACCCTTCGGCCCCGTCGGTTTCGACGACGATCAGCGACGTGCCCTTGGCCCCCTCGGCGGGGTCGGTCTTGGCCACGACGATGATGAAGTTGGCCAGCTGGCCATTGGTGATGAAGGTTTTGGAGCCGTTCAGGACGTAGCCGTTGCCGGACTTGACCGCGGTGGTCTTGATGCCCTGCAGGTCCGACCCCGCGCCCGGCTCTGTCATGGCGATGGCGCCGACCAGCTCGCCCGAGACCAGCTTCGGCAGCCAGCGCTGCTTCTGCTCCTCGGTGCCGTAATGCCAGATGTAGGGCATCACGATCGCATTGTGCAGGCTGATCCCGAAGTGGTCGGCTCCCTTCCAGCCCAGCTGACGCATCAGCACGACCTCGTGGCGATAGTC
>NZ_JAEMRO010000029.1 GCF_016463295.1 Brevundimonas sp. | reverse complement strand
TAACGACTCGCAAGCCTCAGCCCGCGTATTTCGCCAGGTCCTCGTCGGAGATGTCTTCATTGGAGAAGACGTTCTGCACATCGTCCTCGGCGTCCAGGGCGTCGAGCAGCTTCATCAGGGTGCCGACGGCCTCGCCGGTGACCTGGACCTCGGACTGGGGCTTCCAGACGATGGCGGTGGACTTGGGGTCGCCCAGGACCTTGGACATGGCCTCGGCCACCTCGTTCAGGTCCTCGAAGGCGGTCCAGATGGTGTGGCCGGGTGCGTCCTCATAGATGTCGGGCTTCACAAGGTCGCTCTCGACGTCCTGGGCCCCGGCCTCGATGGCGGCCTCCATGACCGCATCCTCGGTCCCGGCCTCGGCCGGGTAGCGGATCTGGCCGACCTTGTCCCACATGAAGGCGACCGAGTTCATCTCGCTCAGCGCGCCGCCGTTCTTCTTGAAGGCGGTGCCGATGTTGGAGGCGGCGCGGTTGCGGTTGTCGGTCAGGGCCTCGACGATGATGCCGACACCGCCGGGGCCGCGACCCTCGTAGCGGACTTCTTCCATCGTATCGACGTCGCCGGCCGAGGCCTTGTTGATCGCGCGCTGGATCACATCCTTGGGCAGGCTTTCGGCCTTGGCATTGTTGACCGCGAGGCGCAGGCGCGGATTCATCGCCGGATCGGGCAGGCCCGACTTGGCCGCCACGGTGATGTCGCGCGACAGCTTCGAGAACAGCTTGGAGCGCTGGGCATCGGCGCGGCCCTTGCGGTGCATGATGTTCTTGAACTTGGAATGGCCTGCCATTGTGGTCTCTTTTTAGGGCGCTAACGCTCGCCTCGCGGAGGCTCGCTGCTTGAGCGCGGGATCGGCTGTAGGTTTGGGGCAGTGTCGCGGCGGTGGCGTCGCGGTGCCCGGTTGCGCGCATCTAGCGGATGATGCGAAGGCTGTCACGATGCAGGAACCGTAACGGTTTGATGGTATTATTCCTCTAGAAGGCGGTGAAGACCGCAGCTGACGGGGCCAAGGGAAACGACATGACCGCCGAAGACGTCATCTACAATTCCAAGCTCTATGACGAAGACGACTTCAACGAGCGCGGGCCCGACATCGTCGAATGGTACGAGGCGCGTCCCGTGACCGTGCCAGCCGCCGTCGCCGCGGGTTCGATTTTGGGAGCCTTCGCCCTGGGGGCCCTGACCGCCGTCGGCATCCTGTTCCTGACCGGTCAGCTGGACGACTAGGGCCGACCGGCCCGAGTTTCAGTCGGCCTTGAGATTCTCGACCACCGCCCGCAGCCGCTCGGGCAGGGGCTTGGGCCGCCGGGTCTCGGCGTCGACATAGACGTGCACGAAATGGCCGATGGCGGCGGGCGCATTCGCCCCACGCCGGAAGACCGCAAAGCCATAGTTCACGCTGGACGTGCCGACGTGATCGACCTTGATCCCCACCTCGATCACGTCCGGAAACTTCAGCGACGAGGTGTAGCGACAGCCCGAATCCACCACCAGGCCGATCGACTCGGTCAGCGCATCGGCGATCAGCAGATGCGAATTCACGGCCGAGTCCACGAACTCGTAGAATTTGGCGTTGTTGATGTGGCCGTACTGGTCGTTGTCGGCCCAGCGGGTCGAGACCATGTGAAAGGCCTTGTAGGTCGCGCGTTCGGCCAACGGCCCTTCATCTCTCTTCGGCATCGGTCGTCTTCTCCCTCGGCGACGCGAACCGTCGCTCTTCGACGGCGACGCTCCCGCTTGGACGACGCCGCGTCAAGCGCCTATCGATAGGTCTCGATCACGAAGGCGCTGGTTCCGGCGCACACCCGGGGAGGGCCCATGACCATTCAGACCCGCGCGGCGGTCCTCCGCACCGTCGGGGCCAGCCGCCCCTACGCCGACAGCCGCCCGCTGAGCGTCGAGACGGTCACGCTTGATGCGCCCGGCCGCGACGAGGTGCTCGTCGCGATCAAGGCGGCGGGTCTGTGCCATTCGGACCTCAGCGTCATCAACGGCGACCGGCCCCGCCCCTTGCCCATGGCCCTGGGGCATGAGGCGGCGGGGGTGGTGGAGGCGCTGGGCGAGGGGGTCACCGACCTGGCTATTGGCGATCACGTCGTCATGGTCTTCATGCCGTCCTGCGGCCACTGCCATCCGTGCGCCGAGGGGCGGCCGGCCCTGTGCGAGCCGGGCGCGGCCGCGAACGGCAAGGGCGAGCTGCTGGGCGGCGGCCGGCGGCTGCACGACGATCAGACGGCGCTGAACCACCACCTGGGCTGCTCCGCCTTTGCCGAGCGGGCGGTGGTGTCGCGCCGGTCGCTGGTGAAGATCGATACGGCCCTGCCGTTCGAGCAGGCGGCCCTGTTCGGTTGCGCGGTCCTGACCGGCGTCGGGGCGGTAGTGAATACAGCGGGGGTGCGGGCCGGGCAGTCCGTCGCCGTCGTCGGCCTGGGCGGGGTCGGCCTGGCCAGTGTTTTGGGGGCCCTGGCCAGCGGGGCGTCGCCCGTCGTGGCGGTCGATCTGTCGGAGGACAAGCTGGCCCTGGCCCGAAGTCTGGGTGCGGTGCAGACGGTGAATGCCGCCGATACCGATGCGGTGGAGCAGGTTCGGGCCCTGACCCATGGCGGGGCGGACTATGTGTTCGAGATGGCCGGGTCGGTGCGCGCACTGGACAGCGCCTGGCGGATGACGCGCCGGGGCGGCACGACGGTCACCGCCGGACTGCCGCCACCCGATGCGGCCCTGGCTGTCAATGTGGTGTTGCTGGTCGCCGAGGAGCGGACGCTGAAGGGCAGCTATATCGGTACCTGCGTGCCTGCCCGCGACATCCCCCGCTATGTCGCCCTGTTCCGCGAGGGACGGTTGCCGGTGGATCGGCTGATGACGGGCCGCGTCGCCCTGGACGACATCAACGCCGCCTTCGACCGGCTGGCGGACGGGCAGGCGGTGCGCACGGTGGTCACCTTCGGCACGTAGAGAAAGGGGCGCGACCCTTTCGGATCGCGCCCCTCGAACGCCTGAGGAATGGCTCAGGGTTTAGTAGCGGCGGTTGTCGTTGTCGCGACGCTCATAGCGGACCTGAGCCGACAGACGGTCGTAGCGACGGTCCAGATCGTTGCGCTCGCGAACCGTCAGGCCACCGCGCAGATAGTTGCGCTCCAGATTGACCAGGGCGATCAGTTCGCCGCGCAGACGGTTGGCTTCGCGACGGCTCAGCGAGCGATTGCGCTCGCCCTGATCGATGCGGCGGTCCAGATTGTACTTACGCTGGGCGATCTGCTGCCAGCCGCCGTTATGCTGGACCTGCACATAGCCATGGCCGCGCGCCGGGCCATAGCCATAGGACTGGGCCGCAGCCGGGACCGCGACGGAAGCGGCGACCAGGGCCAGGGCGGGAATGAGAGCCTTCTTCATCATCGGTCTTCTCCTTGATGTTTGCGCCGACCGGGGTGGCGGCGTTGAGGTGGAGAAAACCATCCCCCGGCTGAGCGCGATCTGAACGCGCCGGGTCAGGTTTCATTCATCCAGGTGAAATCGGAGACAGGGAGGGCGTCGCTGACTGGATGATGGTGATGTCCGCAATGACCCTAGGCAGTCGTTCATAGTCGGACCACTTCGGTCGCTCCATCCGCGTTCATCCGCCAAGCGGTGGCAAACTCAACTGCCTCTTCGAGCGTCTCGCCGGGATGACTTGAGGTCGTTATGAAGCGGCTCTCGTCTGTGCCGTCGCCAACGATGAGCGAGTCAATCTCGTCTTCAATCCTTTCGCATCCGTCCCCCTGAATCGCGATCAGGGATACGTTGCGGGCGAGGCATCGCTCGACAAACGCGGCGAGCATCACCTCGTCTGAAATGGGCAGTGCCAGGACGATTTTTGGCTCGACCGTCATACCTGGACGATACAGGACCTAACGTCAGCTTTCCATCCTCCGGCGACAGTCGCCTTTCGACCCAAAGCGGACATTTGCACGGGGCGGCTCGGGGTCGGTGTAAAACACCAGCAGGCGGCCTAGCGTGAATAGCGGCCTACTCGCGACCTGAGTGAACGGCGTCAGGTGGCGGATGCAGTCTTGCGCACTGGAAACCGCCCCACCTTTGTCGGGCCACCGCGTCCAAAGCGGACCATGCGATAGGGGTGGCCGGGATAGAGGGCCGCGATGTGGCGCACGCCCTGCAAGGCCACGGTCGGGTGTTCGCCACCGCCCATGGTCAGCACCACGGTGTCACCGCCGGAGCCCTCTTCATAGGTGGGCTCATAGCCTTCTTCAGTCCAGCGCCGCGCGACGTCGGCCGAGGTCACGGCCCAGAAGGTGAAGCCGACGACACGCCCGTTGTCGGAGGCCACGACATAATGGCCCCGCCTGACCGCCGCCGACAACGTTTCGACCATCCGACCAAAAGGCAGATCACTGAAGGGCTTTCGCGCCGCCATGAAGATGACTGCTGCGGCGAAGGCCGCGTCCGAGCGCTCCATACGTCCGATCGTCAGCGCCATTATACCTCACGTTTCCGTTACCGAGACGATGAACCGCATCCACCATCTCAAACAATTCGTAGATGCGGTTGCAAGCAACCGGGCAGAAAGACTTGCCATTGTATATAACAAGCTATGCCATAGTCTTAAAGATTTATTGCGCCAATCTGAAACTATTGCCGCATAGACTCCGTTACCTGCCTCAATGACCAATTCAGGTCAAAAATCGGCGCGCTTTGTGCCGTTTTAGGGAGTGGGACATGCCTACAATCAACGGGACAGCCGGAAACGATTTCTTGCTGGATACAGCGGGCGACGACCTTCTGAATGGCCTTGGCGGCCTGGATGTCGTCAGCGTCAATACGGGTCGCGACGTGGTCGATGGCGGCGAGGATTTTGACCGGCTGCTGGTCAATTATGGATCGGCCACCATGGGCATCGTGAACTTCGCCGACAACGGCTTCGACAATGCGGCCGGCAACAGCACAAACAGCGTGCGCTTCAGCAACGTCGAGTCCCTAGTGGTGACCACGGGATCGGGCGACGACAGCATCCGCACCTTCTTCCGCCCCGACAGTAACAGCGACACCATAGTGTCCGGCAACGACTTCATCAGCTTGGGGGCCGGCAATGACCGCGGCGTCGGCGGCGGCGGCGACGACACCCTATACGGTGGCGACGGCAACGACGTGCTGGACGGCGACGGTTCGATCTTCGGCAAGTTCGGTGCCTCGCGCACGATCGGCGACCGCTCGTTCACCGGCAACGACACCCTGTTCGGTGAGGGCGGCGACGACCTGCTGCAGGGCGGCGCGGGCGACGACATCCTGGACGGTGGTATCGGCAACGACACCCTGCTGGGTGACGGCGTAGTGCTCAGCTACACGGACCGATCTAACAACGGCGGTGGCGGCACCCTGAACCAGGTCGATCGCTTCGGCGGCAACGATTCGGGCAATGACACCCTGCGTGGCGGCGACGGCGACGACATCCTGGAAGGCCGCCTCGGCAACGACACCGTCTTTGGCGATGCCGGCAACGATCTGGCGCGGTTCAACATCTCGCGCGACGGCAGCGACCGCACTGACATGGGTACGGGCGACGACATCGTAGAGATCGACGTCAATGCCAACTCGGATCGCTCCAGTGCCATCCGCGTGACCTTCACCAGCGCCGAAGTCGGCAACGGCAATGCCAACGATGGCGGCACTTTGGCCAATCAGGACGGCGACCTGGCCGTGCGCATGCAGTCAGAAGACTACAACGACGGCCTCTTCGGTGACGTCAGCCGCTTTGACGACGAGGGCGTGACCTTCGTGGCTCAGGGTTCGGCCCTGTTCGACGTGCGCGACCTGGTCTCCGGTGCCCAGCGCGGCAATCTGTTCAGTACCGTGACGCTAGGCACATCCGCAGCTGATACCTACGTCGGCACGGACGACGCAGACTATATCAACACCGGAGCGGGTGACGACACTGTCTCTGGCGGCATCGGAGCCGACTTCCTCGTCGGCGGCGGCGGTAACGATACCCTCGACGGTGGGGTCGACAATGACACCTTCATCGGCGGAGGCGGCAACGACACGCTGATCGGCGGCGACGGCATTGACACCGTCAACTATGGTCCGGCCACGTCGGGCGTGACGGTACGACTATTCGGGTCGACCAGTTCGGATGGTCAGGGCGGCACCGACACGCTGTCCGGTATCGAGAACGCCATCGGCGGTGCCTTCAACGACACCTTGATCGGTAGCGGTGCCGACAACGTCCTGACGGGTGGAGCGGGTTCAGACACCTTGATCGGTCTGGCCGGTAACGACACCCTGATCGGCAGCGACGGTGCGGCCAACCAGCTTCAGGGCGGGCTGGGCGATGACCTCTACATCGTCACGGCCAACGACACCCTGGTCGAATTCTCCGGTGAAGGCATCGATACGGTCCAGACCAATTTGGCGAGCCACACCCTGCGTCAGAACTTCGAAAACCTAACCTTTACGGGCACGGGACGCTTTACCGGCATCGGCAATGCTGAGAACAACGTCATCACCGGTGGTGCCGGCAGCGACACCCTGATCGGTGCGGGTGGCAATGACACCCTGATCGGCGGAGCGGGCGGAGCCAACCAGCTTCAGGGCGGTACGGGAGACGACCTGTATATCGTCAGTGCCAACGACACCCTGGTAGAGTTTGCCGGCGAGGGCACTGACACGGTCCAGACCAGCATGAACAGCCACACTCTTCGCCAGAACTTCGAGAATGTGACCTTCACAGGCCAGGGCGGCTTTACCGGCACCGGCAATGCGCTGGACAACATCATCACCGGCGGCGCGTCGGCTGACACCCTGACCGGCGGGATGGGTAACGATACCCTGAACGGCGGCGCAGGCACCGACATGGGGGTTCTGTCCGGCGTTCGTGCGGACTATACCGTGACCCTGACGGCCGACGGCTATCAGGTTGCCGACAACATCGCCGGTCGAGATGGTGTGGACCAACTGGTTGATATGGAGAACGTCCGCTTCTCCGACGGCTCCACAGCCGCCCTGGCCGAGCTGGTTGCACCGGTACCGTTCCCGGACGACGATTTCATGCTGAAGTCCGACGCGAACATGCCGTCGGTCATGCCGCTGGCGCTCGACGATGAGCTGTTCGGTGCCAGACCTGATGCTACGACCGATCTGTTCGGTGGCGACGGCAGCACTCAGTACGACCCGATGCAAAGCCAGTGGACCCATCACGCAGCCCAGGCCCCGCACGACACCCACGACGCCTGGAGCCTGTAAGCCACACTACAGACTTCGTTTCAAAGCAGGGGTCGGTGTTCGCATCGGCCCCTTTAGCTGTTCTGACAGATTGCCACCCATAGCGGACCTTCGGAGCGTCTGCTTTCGGGCCCACGCAAGCCGCGTCTATCTGGCTGTAGCCCAATCGCGCAAAAGACCGGCGCGAACAGTGAAATCTGTCTAGACTGTTCGTTCAGCCGTCGTTCAGAGCCTGGGGCCTAATCACACCGTCATGTCACGGATTTTTGTCATTGCTGTTGCCGCCCTCATGGCCTGGGCCCCTCTGTCGGAGGCGTCGGCGCAGGATCGTGGGCGCGGGCGTGGGCCCGATCGCGAGCAATCGCGGGAACGCGAGCGCGAGCGGCCGTCCATCAGCGCAGGCGAGGCCCTGTCGATCGCCCGCAGCCGGGCACGGGGCGCACGTTTCGTGGGCACCATGGCATCCGGAGGCGGCACCTATGTGTTTCGCTTCGAGAGCCCCGAGGGCCGGATTTTCGATATCACCGTCGACGCCCGCACGGGCCGCGCGGGAGGAGGCTGAATGCGTGTTCTGCTCGTAGAAGACGACGTCGATCTGTCGCGTCAGTTGAAGACCGCCCTGGGCGACGCCGGCTATGCCGTCGACCACGCCGCCGATGGCGAAGAGGCGCATTTCCTGGGCGACACCGAACCCTATGACGTGGTGGTGCTGGATCTGGGCCTGCCCAAGATCGATGGCGTGTCCGTGCTGGAACGCTGGCGGCGCGACGGCAAGACGACGCCGGTGCTGATCCTGACCGCGCGCGGGGCCTGGTCGGACAAGGTGTCGGGCTTCGACGCCGGGGCCGACGACTATCTGACCAAGCCCTTCCATACGGAGGAGCTGCTGGCCCGCCTGCGCGCCCTGCTGCGTCGCTCGGCCGGGATCGCCTCGGCGACCCTGTCCTGTGGCGGCCTGCGCCTGGACCCCCGCGCCGCCCGCGCCACGGTCAATGGCGAGCCCCTGCGCCTGACCTCGCTGGAGTACCGCCTGCTGCACTACATGATGATGCATCAGGGCCGGGTCATCAGCCGTACAGAGCTGGTCGAGCATCTGTACGATCAGGATTTCGATCGCGATTCCAACACGATCGAGGTCTTCGTCGGGCGCCTGCGCAAGAAGATCGGGTCCGACCGGATCGAGACGGTGCGCGGCCTGGGCTATCGACTGACGCCGCTGGCGGGTGAGTCCGAAGCGGCGTGAGCCCAGCCGTCGATCAGGGGGACGATAAGGGGGCTGACCCGACGCCTGGACCGGTCGCCGAACCCCGGACCTGGGGGCGCTATTTCGGTCGTCCCGGCCGGTCGCTGACGCGGCGTCTGATCTGGCTGGCCTCGGCGTGGATCGTCGTGGCCCTGGTACTGACCGGCTATGTGCTGACGTCCCAGTTTCAGGAATCGGCTCTGCGCCGGCTGGGCACCACCCTGCTGGACACCATCGACGAGACCGTGGTGGCGACCAATGCCACCGATTTCAGCGTCGTGACCCGCCCCATCGGCGACGCGCGGACCCAGCGTTTGCTGTCCGGTCGATACTGGGTGGTGGCCGAGGTCCAGCCGAACGGCGAGGTGCACTTTCTGTCGCGCTCGGCCTCCCTGCCGGTCGGTGAACTGACCGTACCCGCCGAGCTGCCGGACCGGCTGGCGGACGCCAAGGGTCAGGTCATCAGCTATGACGACATCGGGCCCAAGGGCGAACCGCTTCGCGTCGCGGCCAGCATGAAGGAACTGCCGGGGCGGACACGGCCGGTCGTCTTCATCGCCGCCATCGACCGCTCCGACGTGGACGCCGACACGCGCCAGTTCGCCCGCATCACCTGGATCGCCCTGCTGATCCTGGGCCTGGGTCTGGTCGCGGCGGTCTTCCTCCAGGTCCAGATCGGCCTGCGCCCCCTGTTCGGCCTGCGCAACGAGATCGCCGATGTGCGCAAGGGCCGCGCGGCCCGCATCGTCCAGCACTATCCCATTGAAATTCAGCCCCTGGCCGAACAGGTCAATCGGCTGCTGGACGCCAATCAGGAGACGGTGGAGCGCCAGCGTACCCACGTCGGCAATCTGGCCCATGCGCTGAAGACGCCGCTGTCGGTCATGCTGGCCGAGGCGGGCAGCCAGTCGGGGGCTCTGCCCGATCTGGTGCGCAAACAGTCCGAGATCATGAAGGCCCAGGTCGAGCACCACCTGCGCCGCGCCCGAGCCGCCGCCCGCGCCCAGAGCCTGGGCGAGCGCACCCCCATCGGCGACGTGCTGGACGAGATGGCCGTCATGCTGGAGCGGGTGTTCGAGGAGAAGGGCGTGGAGATCGACTGGCGCGCGCCTGACGATCTGGCCTTCCGCGGAGAGCGTCAGGACCTGCAGGAAATCTTGGGCAATCTGATGGAGAACGCCTCCAAATGGTCGAAGCGCCGGGTGCGGATTTCCGCCGGTCCGACGGGTCTGGGCCAGATGGTGGTGGTGGTCGAGGATGACGGCCCTGGCCTGCCCGCCGATCAGCGCGAGGCGGCGCTGGAACGCGGCGCACGCATGGACGAGACGACGCCGGGTTCGGGCCTGGGACTATCCATCGTGGTGGAACTGACGCGGGCCTACGGCGGGCGGATCACCCTGGGCGACAGCGACATGGGCGGGCTGAAGGTGCTGCTGGAACTGCCCAGCGCCGAGCTGTGAGACCTCTCGACAGTGAATCTTGACCCGGCGGGGTCAAAACGGCACAGGTTGCACCGACCCTGGCTCTCGGGATTACAGTATGTCCGGGCTGACGAATGCCCAGCGCGAAGGCTTGCGGTCCCTGATGTCGGGGCTGAACGACGTGCGCCTGGGCAAGGTCGCTACGGCCGTCGGGGCCATGCCCGGCCAGACGGCGGAGGCTCTGGCCGTCATGATCGGCGTCGAACTGCGAGAGCGCAACCGCAAGCGGCGCGTGCTCGGCCCCCTGATGCCGATGTTCCGCCCTCGCCAGGATGGCGTGCAGGCCCTGACCTTTCCCTCCGTCGTGCTGGATCGGCTGTGGGCCATGGCGCGGGCCTCGGAGCCCGAACTGCTGACACGACTGGACGGCGGCGAGGCGGAGGCCGCGCTGGTCGCGGAACGGCTGGGCATGGCGGCGGCGAATGCCGCGCGCGACCAGGCCGACGACCTGTGGCCCAGCGCCTATGTCGAGCCGCTCGAAAACCTGATCCTGTGTCTGGACCTGCTGCCCGTGGCGCGGCGGGCGGTGAACGGCCTTGAGGCCTGGCTCAAACGACCGGACGACCAGGAACTGGCCACACTGCGGCTGGTGCTGCGCGATGCGGATGCGGTCAGTGCCGAGGGGCCGCGCGCCCTGATCGACATCCTGTTCGCCCATATGGACGATGCGGTGCTGGTGCTACGCCTGCTGCCCCATGTGTCGGGCGCGGCGGCCTCGGCCTCCCTGATGAGCGGGTCGGAGTTCGGCATCTTCGTCGATCGCCTGATGGCGGCGATGCAGGCGCGGGCCGGGCGGATCAATGCCTTTCGGCCCGGACGGGACATGACCGGGCTGGAGGCCGTCGTGGCCGATCTGGACTGGTGCGCCACCGTCCTGGCCGAGGTGGATGTGGTGCTGGATCCCGAACCCTACAGCGAATGGGGTCAGGTCATGCGCAAGACCCGGCAGTCGGTCGGCGGCACACTGTCCAATCTGATCAGGGCGACCGAGACAGCGGTCGAGGCTGGCCTGCCGATGACCCGGACACCGCTGGCCGGGCGGATGACGCGTCGCACACCCCGGCTGGATGTGGAGACGACGCCGGGTCCGGATGCCGCGGGGCCCCTGCTGAAGTTCGTGGCTGGCCTGCGCAAGACCGCGCCCGTCTTCGGCTGCGAGGCCGAGCGCCAGCGGCTGGTCGAGGGCCTGACCGAGCGGCTGACCGACTATACCGACGAGGCCCTGACCCTGGTCAATGCGGGCGAAGTCGAGGACAAGCCGCGCGCCCTGAAACAGATCAAGCGCGCAGCGACCTGGCTGGCCCTGATCGAGGCGAATGACGTGGCGCGATCCGTGCGGCGGCGGGTCGCGGTGGCTGACGGCGTCGCACCTGCCGAGAAGGCCTCGTCCGACGCCGCCTGATCGGCTAAACGGCGCACAATGACGGTTTTCTGGATCATGACGGCCCTGGTTGCGGCCCTGGCCGGCCTGCTGGTGCTCAGCGCCGCGCGGCGAGGGGCCGATGCGGCGGGCGAGGCCGAGACGGCGGCGGCGGCCGTCGAGCTGTCCGAACTGGATCGGCTGAAGGATCGTGGCCTGCTGGACGAGGCGGGCTGGACCGCCGCGCGGGCCGAGGCCGGACGGCGCATCCTGTCGGCGGAACGCCAGGCTGCGCCTGTTGTCGCGGGTCGGCTCGACCGAACCTGGGTGCTGGGCGGCATCGGCCTCGGGGTCGCGGCCACGCTGGGGCTGTACCTGCTGATCGCCACGCCGGGCCTGCCCGATCAGGGCTTCGAGAGCCGGGTCGACGACTGGGCCACCTCGCCGGAGACGCTGGAAGCGCCTCAGATCGCCGCCGTCGTGGCCCGGGTCGTGCGCGACCGCCCGGACGACCGTCAGGCCCTGCTGATGCTGGGGGCCGCGCGGTTCGAGGCCAATGATCCGCTGGCGGCGGCCTCGGCCTTCCGCCGGGCGCTGGAGCTGAATGCGAACGACGCCCAGGCCTGGGCACGGCTGGGCGAAAGCCTGGTGCGGGCCAATGGCGGCATCGTCGGCGCGGATGCAGAGGCGGCGTTCCGGGAATCCCTGAACCGCGATCAAGACCAGCTCGGGACTCGCTACTTCCTGGGCGAGGCGGCGCTGACGCGGGGCGACACGGCCATGGTGCGCCAGATGTGGATGCCGCTGATCGCCGCGCTGGATCCGGCCGATCCACGCCGGACCGATCTGGAACGTCGCCTGCCGGCAGAGGGCTCTGCACGATGAGCTGGTTGCCGAAATCGCCCAAGGCGCGGCGCAGGCTCTGGGTTGTGGCCGCGGTCGCGCCAATTCTGGCCCTGGCCGTCGGCCTGTCGCTTTATGCCATGCGCGACAGCGTGACCTTCTTCTTCTCGCCATCCGAGGCGACGATCGAAAAGGCTCCGCCGGGCCGCGTCGTGCGTCTGGGCGGACTGGTCGAGGCGGGCAGCGTGTCCAATCCCGGCCCCGGCGAGGTCACCTTTGCTGTTACCGACAATGTCGCCACGACGCGCGTCATCTATCGCGGCGACCTGCCCGACCTGTTCCGCGAGGGGCAGGGGATCGTGGCGCAGGGAGCCTTCCTGCCCGACCGCACCTTCCGTGCCACCCAGGTCCTGGCCAAGCACGACGAGAACTACATGCCGCGCGAGGTTTCCGACCGTCTGAAGGAAACCGGCGAATGGCGACCGGCTGAGGCGAGCCAGCCGTGATCATAGAGCTTGGCGCTTTCGCCCTGATCCTGGCGCTCGTGCTGTCGGTCGTGCAGACGGGGTTCGCCGTCGCCGGGCGGCTGCGGCGCAGTCCGGTCCTTGCCGGTGCGGCCGAGGGTGCAGCCCTGGCCAGTGCGCTGGCGGTGGCTCTGGCCTTTGCCGTGCTGATCTTCGCCTTCGTGATCTCGGACTTCTCGGTTTCGAATGTCGCGGCTAACAGCCACACCGACAAGCCGATGCTCTACAAGGTGGCCGGGGCCTGGGGCAGCCATGAGGGCTCTCTGGTGCTGTGGTGTCTGGTCCTGACCGGGTTCGGCGCGGTTCTGGCACGGGCACGGGGCCTGCCGTTCGGGCTGAAGGCCTGCGCGGTCGCAACGCAAGGCGCTTTGGGGGTGATGTTCATTGCCTTCGCCGTGTTCACCTCCAACCCATTCGCGCGGCTGAACCCGGCCCCGTTCCAGGGCGCATCGCTGAACCCGCTGTTGCAGGACCCGGCCTTGGCCTTCCACCCGCCGCTGCTCTATGCGGGCTATGTCGGGCTGTCGGTCTGTTTCTCGCTGGCGGTTGCGGCCCTGATCGAGGGCCGGCCCAACTCCAGCTTCTGGCCCGCCTGGGGGCGCTGGGTGCGGCCCTGGGCCCTGGCCAGCTGGGCCTTCCTGACCGTCGGAATCGGGCTGGGCAGCTTCTGGGCCTATTATGAACTGGGCTGGGGCGGCTGGTGGTTCTGGGACCCGGTCGAGAATGCGTCATTCATGCCGTGGCTGGTGGCGGCGGCCCTGCTGCACAGCGCCGTTGTGACAGAGCGCCGAGGGGCGCTGGCCGGATGGACGACCTTCCTGGCCCTGCTGGCCTTTACCTTCTCCATGCTGGGGGCGTTCCTGGTCCGCTCCGGCGTCCTGACCAGCGTGCATGCCTTTGCGGTGGACCCTCAGCGCGGCCTGATGCTGCTGGCCATCCTGGGCGTCACGGCCGGGCTGGCCTTTGCCCTGTTCGCCTGGCGCGCGCCCAAGCTGAAGGGCGGCGGCCTGTTCGCTCCGGTCAGCCGCGAGGGCGCGCTGGTCCTGAACAACCTGTTCCTGACGGCGGCGGCGGCGACCGTGCTGCTGGGCACGCTCTATCCGTTGCTCCTTGAGGCGACGTCCGGCGCGACCATCTCGGTCGGCCCGCCCTATTTCGCCCTGACCTTCACGCCCCTGATGGCCGTGGCCTTCCTGATCCTGCCTGCGGGTCCGTTGCTGGCGTGGAAGCGGGGCGATCTGAAGGGTGTCGGCCAGCGGCTGATCGTGGCGGCGGGACTGGCACTGCTGGTCGCGCTCGCGGGCTGGATGGCCTTCGAGCCGAAGAAGGCGCTGTCGGCGCTGGGCATCGGCCTGGGCGGCTGGCTGATCCTGGGCAGTCTGGCGGAATGGGCCGAGCGGGTGCGGCTGTTCCGGGTGCCGGTGGCCGAGACCTGGCGGCGCGCGCGCGGCCTGCCGCTGGGGGCCTGGGGCATGACCCTGGCCCATGCGGGTCTGGGCGTTTTCGTCCTGGGGGCGGTGGTCGAGACGGGATACCGGCTGGAGGCTGCGCGCCCGCTGGCCATCGGCCAGTCTATCGAGGCCGGACCCTGGATCGTGCGTCTGGATGCGGTTCAAGTGGTCGAGGGTCCCAACTATCTGGCCGAGCAGGGGCGGCTGACGGTGGATCGCGCCGACGGCCGCTCGCCCTCGACTGTGACCGCCGAGCGGCGCTTTTTCCCGGCGGGCGGTCAGACGACGACCGAGGTCGGGCTGGATTTCCGAGGTCTGGACGACGTCTATGTGGTGCTGGGCGAGCGGACGCGGGCGTCCGACGGCGCGGCCGCCTGGAATGTGCGCGTCTGGTGGAATCCCTGGGCGCGGTTGATCTTCCTGGGGCCAACGATCATGGCCCTGGGAGGGGCGCTTTCGCTGTTCGACCGGCGGCTGAGGGTCGGGGTCGGCAGGCGACGGAAATCTGTCCCTTCTCCACTTGGGGGAGAAGGTGGCTCGCGGAGCGAGACGGATGAGGGGGGGCGTTCGACACCGCCCATCCCGGCAGGTCGAGCATGAGGCTGGCAGCCCCCTCATCCGAGCGGCTCCGCCGCTCACCTTCTCGCCCGAGAGGAGAAGGGCTCTGTGCCATACTCATCGCCCTGCTCCTCTCCACCCCCGCATTGGCTCAGGAGCCGCCGCCAGCACCCGACCGGCCCTTGCCCGACGCCGCCCAGGAAGCCCGCGCCCAGGCCCTGTTCGACGACATCCGCTGCGTGGTCTGCCAGCATGAGGCGATTGCCGACAGCCCGGCCGGCATCGCAGGCGACATGCGCGGCCTGGTGCGGGACCAGATCGCCGCCGGGGCCAGCGACCAGCAGATCCGCCAGGATCTGGTCCGGCGCTATGGCGACTTCGTCCTGTTCAAACCGCCGGTGCGGGGTGGGACCTGGCTCTTGTGGTTTGGGCCGCTGATCCTGATGCTGGCGGCGGGGGCGCTGATCCTGTGGCGCGGCAGGCGTCGTCCGGTCGAGGTCGCGGCTCTCACGCCGGAAGAGGACGCACGCCTCAGCGATATTTTGAAACAGGAGCAACTTCGCCGCGATCCTGACGCAAAGCCGTCCAACGACTAGCGTTTCATGGCAGCAGGATTGCTCCATGCGGACAGTCGGTTAGGCTGTCGCTTCTGACTGAACACTGAGCGGGCGCATCCGCGTTCGCCTAAGGGAAGACAAGGCTGTCGATGATGAAGCGTAAGGAGTTCATGCTGGGGGCCGTCGCGGGCCTGTTCTTCGCCGCCGCCGCGACCGCGGGCGGGGCGATCGACTGGCCGACCGCAGAGGCTGGGCCGGTTGCGGGCGTCTCGGGGCGGCTGAATGCCAGTGCCGGGGCCAATGGCGTGGCCTTCGCCCCGCCGCAGGGGGCCCCCCTCAGCTTCGCCGACATCTTCGCCCAGGTGTCGCCAGCCGTCGTTCAGATCGAGGTCGAGACGCGGCGTGAAGCCGGCCCGCAAGACAGCCTGATCCAGATTCCCGGCCTGCCTTTCGCCATTCCTAACCCAAACCAGGGCCAGCAGGACGAAGACGGTGGCGTGCGCGGTCGCGGTGCCGGATCGGGTTTCTTCATCTCCGCCGACGGCTTCATCGTCACCAACAACCACGTGGTCGAGAACGCGACCGAGATCACGGTCAAGCTGGCGGACGGTCGCGAGATCGAGGCGACGGTGGTGGGCCGGGACGAGGAAACCGATCTGGCCGTCATCAAGGTGGAGGGCTCGGAATATCCCTTCGTCAGCTTTGAGGAATCGGCTCAACCGCGCGTAGGGGACTGGGTCGTCGCCGTCGGCAACCCTTTCGGCCTGGGTGGCACGGCCACAGCCGGCATCGTTTCGGCCCTGGGTCGTGGCAGCCTGGACAGCCGCACCCCCTACACCGACTACATCCAGATCGACGCGGCCATCAATACCGGCAACTCCGGCGGTCCGACCTTCGACATCTACGGTCGGGTGATCGGGGTGAACTCGGCGATCATCTCGCCGTCGGCTTCGGGTGGATCTGTCGGCATCGGCTTTGCCATCCCGGCCTCTGTCGCCAAGCCCACCACCGACCGGCTGATGCGCGGCGAGACGATCGCGCGCGGCTATTTGGGGGCCACGCTTCAGACCCTGGGTCGCGCCGAATGGCGGGCTCTGGGCCTGCCCGATGATTTCAAGGGCGCCTATGTCGCCGAGGTGACCCCTGGTGCCCCTGCTGCCGAGGCTGGACTGCGCCAGGGCGACTATATGGTCAGCGTCAATGGCACGGTCGTGGACGGCAGCACCGAGGCGACGCGCGAAGTGGCGCGGGTTCGTCCCGGCGACAATATCCGCTTGGAAATCATCCGCGACGGTCGCCGCCAGACGCTGAACGTGCGTTCCGGCACCCGGCCGACGCCATCGGAACTGGCTGCGCTGAACTCTGGCTCTGGACGCGCGACCGCTCCAGGGCAGCCGCCTGCTGCTGCTGGTCAGGTCGTGGAGGGTCTGACCTTGTCGGCCATCACGCCTGCGCTGCGTCAGCGGTATGAGATCCCCGACGCGGTGACGGGTGTCGTGATTACGGACGTCGCCCGTGGATCGGCTGCGGCCGGCGAGCGTCTCCAAGCCGGACTGGTGATCACCAGGGTGGACAACAAGGTGGTCAGCACGCCCGCAGAGGTCGAAGCAGCGATCGAGGCGGTCCGTGCCTCAGGTCGCCCCGGCGTTCTGTTGTTCATCCGGGCACCGCAGGGTGGCGTGCCGATCGTCTTGCCACTTTCGAACGACTGATGGTCCGAAGTCTGTCCAAGCCTTAACTCACGGGTTCGCCGCCGATGCGCTAACATCGGCGGCGAATCTGTTTTCGGAGGGGCTTCATCATGCGCATTCTGGTCGTCGAGGACGATGCCGAGGCCGCGACCGCCATGGTCAGGGGTCTGACTGAGGCCGGGCACGAGCCGACCCATGCGGTGGACGGGGCCTTCGGCCTGCTGGAGGCACAGAAGGGCGGCTATGACGTCTATGTCGTCGACCGGATGATGCCGCGCCTGGACGGGATCGGCATGGTCGAGACCCTGCGCAAGGACGGCGACCAGACCCCGGTCCTGTTTCTGTCGGCCCTGGGCGAGGTCGACGACCGCGTCACGGGCCTGAAGGCCGGGGCCGACGACTATCTGGTCAAGCCCTATGCCTTCTCCGAACTGATCGCACGGGTCGAGGCCCTGTCGCGCCGCCGCGAGACCGGCAGCGTGGCCACCATGCTGAAGGTCGGCGATCTGGAGATGAACCTGATCAGCCGCGAGGTGCACCGCGCCGGCCGCGAGATCGACCTTCAGCCGCGCGAGTTTCAGCTGCTGGAGTTCCTGATGCGCCACGCCGGCCAGTCGGTGACCCGCACCATGCTGCTGGAGAAGGTCTGGGAATACCATTTCGACCCCCAGACCAATGTCATCGACGTCCACATCAGCCGCCTGCGCGCCAAGATCGACAAGGGCTTCGACCACGCCATGCTGCAGACGGTCAGGGGTGCCGGTTACCGATTGGAAGCGTAAGCGAAAGGTGTTCTCCCTCCCCCTCGGGGGAGGGTGGTCGGCATAGCCGACCGGGTGGGGAGGGCTCGGCGACATGGGCGCGATAGCCAAGGCGAGGCACCTCAGAAAATCCATGACTCCCGCCGAGGCGCGTCTTTGGGTCCGCCTCCGCCAGCTTCGATCAGAAGGCCTGCACTTCCGCCGCCAGCACCCTTTGAGGGGCTATATTCTGGACTTCGTCTGTCTGGATCGCGGGTTCATTGTCGAGGTCGACGGCGGCTCGCATCTTGACGAGGATCGAGCGCGAAAGGACAGGGTTCGAGATGCGGTTCTGAACCGCGAGGGCTTTCTCACGATGCGGGTTTCGAATGGCGATGTGAAGGAAAGGGTGGATGAGATTTTGAGAGACGTGCGGATGCGTTGCCTGGCCCTCCCCACCCGGTCGTCGCTGCGCGCCGACCACCCTCCCCCTGAGGGGGAGAGAGACATCTAGTGCGTCTTCCCTCTCTCCTTCGCCGCACGCCCTTCCGGCTGACTCTGCTGTTCCTCGCTCTGTTCGCGGCGGCGGCGGCGGCGATCCTGGCCTATGTCTATGTCGCCTCGGCGTCCGAGGCGCGGGCGCGGACCCAGGCCGAGGTGACCAGCGAGCTGACGGTGCTGACCGATATCTATCGGCTGCGGGGGCTGGATGCGCTGAACGCCGCCGTGGTGGATCGCACCATCACGGGCGGCTCCTACCTCTATATGCTGATGGACCCGCAAGGGGCGCTGATCACCGGAAGCCTGACGGAAACGCCAATCGACATCGTGCCGCGCGGCACCGGCGATGGTGGTGCGACGCCGACCTGGGATACCTTCCGCTATACCGACACCGACGCCAGCGGTCGGGTGACGCGGCCGGAATCGCTGGGGGTCCAGGTGCGGCTGTCGGGCGGAGAAATCCTGTTTGTCGGCCAGTCGATGGGCGATACCGAGGCCTATCTGGCCCGCCTGACCCAGGCCCTGTGGGGCGCGATGGGGATCGTCCTGCTGCTGGGTCTGGCGGGTGGTCTGTTGATCAGCCGCAATCTGGAGCGGTCGATGCGGCGGCTCCAGACGGTGGTCACGGGCGTGCAGGAGGGCGATTTGAAGGTGCGCGCTGTCGTGCGTCCAAACGGCGACGAACTGGACGAGCTGGGCCAGGGGCTGAACACCATGCTGGACCGGCTGGAAGGGTCGATGGCCTCGATCCGGCATGCGGGCGACGCCATCGCCCACGACCTGCGCTCGCCCCTGACCCGCATGCGGGCCAAGCTGGAGGTCGCGCTGATGGACGCCGAGGCGGGCAAGATCGACGGCGTCGATGCAGTCCAGCTGGCGCTCGACGAGGCCGACAGCCTGCTGAAGACCTTCAACACCGTGCTGGCCATCGCCCGGTTGCAGGCCGCCGCGGGTCATACTCCGGACCCGAAACTGTTCGACGCCGCCGACCTGGCCGCCGACATGGCCGAGCTGTATGAACCGGCCAGCGAGGACAAGGGGCTGGAGTTCTCCGCGGAGATCGAGCGCGGCCTGATGATCGAGGCCAACCAGCCCTTCCTGGCCCAGGCCCTCGCCAACATCATCGACAACGCCATCAAATACACACCGACCGGCGGGGCCGTGATGCTGCGCGCACGACGTCGCTCGT
This sequence comes from Brevundimonas sp., assembly GCF_016463295.1. Lineage (GTDB taxonomy): Bacteria > Pseudomonadota > Alphaproteobacteria > Caulobacterales > Caulobacteraceae > Brevundimonas. The sequence continues at coordinate 5,808 of NZ_JAEMRO010000029.1, read as the reverse complement.
CGGGCGAGATCGAGTTTTCGGTCACCGACACCGGGCCGGGCGTGCCGGAGGCCGACCGCGACCGCGTCACCGAACGCTTCGTGCGCCTGGACAACAGCCGCACCGAGGCGGGCTCGGGCCTGGGCCTGTCGTTGGTCGCCGCTGTCATGGAGGCGCATGGCGGGCGCATCCAGCTGGACGAAGGCCCTGGCGTCTACAACGGCTTTGGCCCCGGCCTGCGCGTGGCCCTGGTGGTTCCGGCGGCGGGCGGATGAGGCTGGCGGACAGCCTGGGCCCCTGCGGGCCGGTGGTCAGTGCCGATGCCGCCGACCGTGCGCACGAACGCCTGAGCGAGGCGGCGAGGGAGGGCGGTTGGCCCGAGACGCTGGAGGCCACCTGGCCCGTGCTGGCCCCGGTGTTCGCGGCTGCCCCCTATCTGTTTGGCCTGGCGCGTCGGTGGCCGGAGACCCTCAGGACCTTGCTCGAGAGCGACCCCGATCAGGCGCTCGATACCCTTCTATCCCGCACCGAAGCCCTGACCGGCGGAGCGGACGAGGTTCGCGCGCCCCTGCGTCGTCTCAAGGCCGAACTGCATCTGCTGACCGCCCTGTGCGACCTCGGCGGCGTCTGGGACTTGGATCAGGTGACGGGCGCGCTCAGCCGGTTCGCCGATGCCTCGACGCAGGCCGCCTTGCGGGCCGTGGCGCATGATCAGCGCGAGCGCGGCAAGCTGATCTCGTCGCCCGATGATCCGCGCGGACCTTTGCCCGGCCTGTTCGGCCTGGCCATGGGCAAGCATGGCGCGTTCGAGCTGAACTATTCCTCCGACATCGACATCAGCCTGTTCTGGGACCCCGAGGCCCTGATCCCGGTACTGGCCGAGGGGGTGGAGCCGCAGCGGTTCGTCGACCGCATGGCTGCGGCCCTGGCGACCCTGATGCAGGAGCGGACGGGCGATGGCTATGTGTTCCGCGTCGATCTGCGGCTGCGGCCCGATCCGTCCTCGACCCCGCCGGTCGTGGCCGTGCCGTTTGCCCTGTCTTACTACGAGGGGGTCGGCCAGAACTGGGAGCGGGCCGCCTTCATCAAGTCGCGCGCCATGCTGGGCGACATCGGCGCAGGCCAGGCGTTCCTGAAGGCGCTGGTGCCCTTCATCTGGCGGCGCAGCCTCGACTATCCCGCCATCCTCGACATCCAGTCGATCAAGCGACAAATCCACGTCCACAAGACCGGCGAGGGTCTGGAGGCCGCCGGGGCCAATCTGAAGCTGGGGCGCGGCGGCATACGCGAGATCGAATTCTTCGCCCAGACCCAGCAACTGATCCTGGGCGGGCGCGACCCCGCCCTGCGCAGTCCGCGCACCGTCGATGCCTTGGCCCGGCTGCGCGATGCCGGTCATGTAAGCGCCGAGGTCTGTGCCGAACTGACCGCGGCCTATGTCCGCCTTCGCGGGCTGGAACACCGGGTCCAGATGCTGGACGACGAACAGACCCACAGCCTGCCGATCGACCCGGTACGCCGGGCCATGGTCGCAGCCCTGGCCGGAGAGGGCGATCTGGCCGCCTTCGACGCCGACGTCGAGACCCTGCTGGTCCGGGTCAACACCCGCTATGGCGAGCTGTTCGAAGGCGAGGAGGAGCTGTCGTCCGCCTATGGCTCGCTGGTCTTCACCGGGGTGGAGAACGATCCGGAGACGCTGGCCACACTGGGTCGGATGGGGTTTGCCGAGCCGGCCTCCGTCGCAGACACGATCCGCAGTTGGCACCATGGCCGCATCCCCGCGACCCGCAGTGCCCGGGGACGCGAGCTGTTCACCCGTCTGGCCCCGCGCCTGCTGACCCAGCTGGCGGACCTGTTTCAGGACGACCCCGGTGCCGTGGATCCCGCCTTCCGCCGCTTCGCCGTCTTCTTCTCGGGGCTGAACAGCGGGGTTCAGGTCCAGGCGCTGTTCCTGGCCCAGCCCAAGCTGTTCGATCTGGTGCTGGGCCTGCTGGCCTTCGCGCCCCGGCTGGCGCGGACGCTGGGGCGCTATCCGGCGGCGCTGGACAGCATGCTGGATGCGCGGTTCCAGACCACGCTCGGCGTCAACACCGGCCTGTTCGACCAGATGGCCGAGGAGGCCCGCGCCGCAGACGACTTCGAGGCGGCCATGAACGCCGTGCGCCGCCTCCACCGCGACCAGATGTTCCGCATCGGCGTGCAGGTCCTGACCGGTCGCATCGATCCTGAGGAGGCGGGCCGCGCCCATGCCGCCCTGGCCGATGCCGTCATCACGGCCTTGGCCCCCGTCGCCATGACCGAGACCGAACGTCAGGGCGGCCGTCTGCCCGGCGGCGTCGTCGCCATCGTCGCCCTGGGCAAGGCCGGCTCGCGCGAGATGACGGCCAGTTCCGACCTGGACCTGATGACCGTCTATGACGCTCCGGACGAGGCGGTGGCGGACGCCAAGGGATGGGCCGCAGGCGTCTTCCAGGCCCGCTTCACCCAGCGGCTGATCGCGGCCCTGTCGGCGCATACGGCAGAGGGCGGTCTGTATGAGGTCGACATGCGACTGCGGCCCGGCGCGGCCAAGGGGCCAGTTTCCCTGCGGCTGTCGGCCCTGATCGACTACTATGCCAGCGAGGCGGACACCTGGGAGTTCATGGCCCTGACCCGCGCCCGCGTCGTCTGGGCCAGCGATGCAGGTTTCGGCGAGCGGGTGACGCAGGCCTTGGGCGACATCCTGCGCCGGCCCCGTCCAGACGTGAATGTCGCCGCCGACGCCCGCCGCATGCGCGATCTGATAAGCCGCGAGCGACCGGGGCACGGGGCCTGGGATCTGAAACTGGCCCCCGGCGGTCAGGTCGATGCCGAGTTCGTGGCGCAGGTTCGGCAATTGACGGCGGCGGCGAAGGGTGGGGCGCTGACCGTCTCGACACTGAAGGCTCTTGCTGAGGACCCGGCCCTGGCCGACGCCTGGCGTTTGCAGCAGGGCCTGAGCCAACTGCTGAGCGCCGCCTTCGACGAGCGCCCCGACCCGTCGCAGGAGCCCGCCGGCCTGCGTCGCCGTCTGGCCGAGGCGGCGGGATGCCCGGATTTCGAGGCTCTGACCGAACGGTTGGCACAGGTCCGGCGGCAGGCACGCGAGGTCTTCGACCAGGCGCTTCCGCCGCTCGCGACGGAATGACGACACTGTCGCGTTTGATCTCCTGACAGGGCGACCCGACCGCTGCGGCGGTTTCAGGAGACAACCGGAATGAAGAAGACAATCGTGATCGGTGGCATGGTCGCCGTGACCTTTGCCGCCCTGGCCGGCGGCGTCATGGCGCAGCAGGCCAATCGCCCGGCGCGCGCCCAGGCCGAGATGACCCAGGCGGCCTTTGTCGACGCGCGCGTCGCACGCCTGACTGCCGCCGATGCGAACAACGACGGTACCGTCACAGCGGAAGAGCGCCAGGCCGCGCGTCAGGCCAAGCGAGCCGAGCGTTCGGACAGCCGTTTTGATCGAATGGATGCCAATGACGATGGCTCCATCAGCCGGGCGGAGTTTGATGCCCTCCGCGAAGCTCGCGCGGACCGCGGACCGCGTGCAGAGCGTGCAGGCATGCGTGGACCGCGTGGTGGTCGCGGTGGCGAACGCGCTGCGCGCATGGCCGAGCGTGGCCCTGTGGTGATCGCCGAGGCCCGCGCCAAGGCCGAGCAGGCCTTTGCCCGCATGGACACCGACGGCAATGGCGTCGTGACGGCCGCCGAACGCCAGGCGGTGCGAGGCGAACGTCGGGCCCGCATGACCGAGCGTCGCGCCGCCCGGCAGACCGCGCCTGCGCCGGCCACCGCGCCGATGTCCGAATAAGCCGTGGCCGGGGCTGCGATCAGCGCCAGTGTGCAACTCGCCGCCCCGGCGCGTGTTTCGGCTCGACCCGGATCAGGATTCTGGTCCAGAACAGCGGTCTGGCGGGAGCGAACCGATGAGGCCGGATTGGCGCTGACCGCCGACCCCGATGAAGATCTGGTGCGCCGCGTGGGTCAGGGTGATCCGGCGGCCATTCAGGCGTTGGTCGCGCGCAAGCTGCCGCGCATGCTGTCGCTCGCCCACCGCATGCTGGGCGATGCCGCCGAGGCCGAGGATGTGGCGCAGGAGGCAATGCTCAGGGCCTGGAAACAGGCTCCGCGCTGGACGCCAGGACAGGCCAGGTTCGACACCTGGCTGCACCGCGTCGGCCTGAACCTTTGCTATGATCGGCTGCGCAAGCGCCGGGAGATCGCGACGGATACCCTGCCGGAACGCGTCGACGAGGGCCCCGCCCCGGATCGCGGTCTGATGGCGGCGGCGACGGGCGCGCGGGTCGAGGCGGCCCTCGCCGGCTTGCCGGACCGCCAGCGCGAGGCCATCGTGCTGTGCCACTATCAGGAACTGACCAATATCGAGGCGGCCGCCTTGATGACTATCAGCGTGGACGCGCTGGAAAGCCTGCTGTCGCGTGGGCGGCGGGCACTGAGACTGGCCCTGGCCGACATCCGGCCGGGAGCTGAAGGAGCATGACGACCATGACCCCGGCGCGATTCATCGCCCTGACCGAAGCCTATGGCGCAGACCGTCGACGCTGGCCCGAGGCCGAGCGTGCGATGGCGGAAGCTTTCGCAGCCCGGCATCCGGAGCTCGTCGGACAGGCCTTGGCCAATGCGGATGCCCTGGACGCATTGCTGTTCGCCTCCCGCCCATTGCATCCGTCGACGGCTTTACGAGACCGCGTGATCGCGGCGGCCTCTGTGCGTCAGGGTCGCAAGACCTGGCTGAACCGTCTGGGCCTGGCCATGGGGGCGGGCTGGGCGGCGGCGGCCTGCGCCGGCGTGGTGGCCGGCGTCGTTCTGACCGATCAGTTCACCGCCAATGCCCAGGCCGATGCCGTGCTGTATCAATCCATGCTGGTCGGCGTGGACGACACCGAGGTTCTGGGATGACGTCGCGCGGGCTGAAGGTCGCCTTGGGCGTGTCTGTAGCGCTGAACCTGTTCGCGCTCGGCGCGGGCGCGACGCTTTATGTCTCGCAGGCGCGGATCGCCCAGCAGGTCGAGGCCCAGACGCGGGCCCCGCGCGAGGGCTCGCCCCAGCGTCTGTTTGACCGCCTTTCGCCGGAGGAGCGTCCGCGTGTCCGCGCCGCCATGCGCGCCTCGGCCCTGGCGGCGCGTCCCGATTTCGAGCTGGCCCGCGATCGCCGCCGGGAGGCCATCGCCATGGCCGCTACGGAAGACTTCGATCCCGAGCGACTGACGGCCCTGCTGGCAGAGTCGCGAGCTGCGGATCAGCGCGGTCGGGCGCGGATGGAGCGCGACACCGTCGCCCTGCTGGCCACGGTCGAAGGGCAGGATCGCGTGGTGCTTGCAGAGATCCTGAAGAAGCGACGGGATAGAAGCCGAGCGGCCGCACCCGCCGGGGATCGTACGGTCGCGCCTCCGGCCAGTTAAGGCTTCAGGCAGCTCGAGCCTGGGCCTGAGGTCCTGGCTCCGAGGGTGCGCCTGCCGCCACCGGCCGTTTGATCGGGACATCGAAGCTGACGGTCGTGCCGCGCCCGGGCTCGCTCTGCATCACCAGCTTGCCGCCGTGCAGTTCGATCAGAGACTTGGTCAGGGCCAGCCCCAGGCCCGTGCCTTGCGTCGTCTTGGAATGCTGGCCCTCGACCTGTTCAAAGGGCTGGGCCAGACGACTCAAATCCTTGGCGGCGATGCCTATGCCGGTGTCGGTGACCGCCACGCGCAGCCGCTCGTCATCCAGTTGCGATACCGCCACGACGATGTCGCCACCCTCGGGCGTGAACTTCACGGCGTTGGAAATCAGGTTCAGCATGACCTG